>CAYQAJ010000021.1:0-33888 GCA_964415245.1 uncultured Pirellulaceae bacterium
TGGGGATTCCCTATAGCGACCCGATTGCCGATGGGCCGGTGATTCAGGCTTCGTACACGCGGGCATTGGATCGACACGTCAAGCTGGCCGACGTGCTGGCGATGACGCGGGGCAAATTCCAAATTCCAAATCACAAATCACAAACAAGCGCGGCCGGGAAATCGCAAATTTCAAATTCCAAATCGGAAGGACTAGCGGCGGGGCAGGGAGAGTCGGCCGCTGACCGCCCTCAGAAGGGGACAGGCACAATTTGCTCCGCTCAGTCCGCAAACGTTGGGCAGAATCAAGCGGCGGAGCAAATTGAGCCAGTCCCCCGTGAGCAAATTGAGCCAGTCCCCCGTGAGTCGGTTCCTGCGCTGGTGGCGATGGTGAGTCATGCGATTGTGTATCGGCATGGCGTCGAGCGGTTTGTGGAGGAAGCGCTGGGCGCGGGTATTGCCGGGGCGATCGTGCCCGACTTGCCGGTCGAGGAATCCGCCTCATTGGCCGACGTTTGCCGGCGGGCCGACTTCAGTTTGATTCAGCTTGTGGCCCCCACCACGCCGCGCGAGCGGCAGGCGCGGATCGCGGCGGCGTCGAGCGGGTTTTTGTATTACGTGTCGGTGACAGGCATCACGGGCGAACGGACCGAGCTGCCCGACGAACTCTTGGACAACCTGGCGTGGCTCCGCGGGCAAACCGATGTGCCGATCTGCGTGGGCTTCGGCATCAGCCGCCCCGATCAGGTGCGGCTGGTGGCGGAAGCGGCCGACGGCGTGATCGTGGGCTCGGCCATCGTGCGGCGTGTGGCGGAAGCGGACAAGAAGCCGAGGCAAGAAGTGCTGGCCGACGTGGGCGGGTTCGTCTCCGAGCTTTTAGCCGCGCTGCCATAGCGCACCGCATCGACCGCGAGGGAGTTCTACCGCCAAGGCGCGAAGAGCGCTAAGGATCGGGCACAGCTTTGTGGTCGGTCTCAGTTTGGTTGTGGCCGGTCTCCCGACCGAGCCACAGTTGCCGACCGCAGGTCTCAAACTGGGAGACCTTCGGTCGGGGCATCGGCGGGGTCGGGAGACCCGCGCCGAACGCGCTCCGCGCCGAACGCGACCCGCGCCGAACGAGAGCCCCTGCCGTAATCGCCGTGGCAGCCGCAGTGGCCCCGCTCCCCGTATTCGCCCCGCCCTTCCCGTATAGCGGCCCTTCCGCCGGGAGCGCAATTGGCCTTGCCCTCGGGGGAGGGCGTGGGTACGATCCGCCCCCCTTATCTCTGGGCGCCGGCGTTGCGCCTGCTAGCACGAGCGTCGGGTGAGAGTGATTCGCTCGCGCGGTGGCCGGCGCACCGGTTGTTGATCATGCACGTCGTCGGCCCCGCGCCGCGACGCGGTTGGGAGCAGCGGGAAATGCGGTCGTTGGCCCGAGTCGCGATACTGTTGGCGCCGGCGCTGTTGGCGGTCGGGTGCAACGGCAATCCGTTCCTCACTCCGCAGGGCGGGCAGGCCTGGAACGGGCAGCCCCCGACGATCGCGCAGGCCGACGAGTGGCAGCGCCGCGCAGCGCAGCTCGACGCCGACAATGCTGATCTGCAGCGGCGAATCGCCCAGTCGCAGCAGCAGGTGCAATTGCAAAGCGAACAATTGAGCCAGGTGCAAAAGCGGCTGAACGAAACGGCCAACCAGCTCCGCGACGCGCAGGTCGCCAAGCAGGAAGCCAACAAGCAGTTGGAGGCGATTCTCGCCTCGACCCGACAGCGGGGCGGCGCCTCGATCACGGCCAACAACAGCCTCACCAGCACCTTGAAGGTAGCCGACATCCAAGGCCTGGAGGTGCGGCAGGACGGCGACGTGGTGCGAATCGAGCTCCCCTCCGATCGGCTCTTCTTAAGCGGCGGAGCGCAGCTTCAGCCCGAAGCGTACGTGCTGCTCGATCAGGTGGCCGACGCCGTCAGCCGCAATTACCCGCGGCAGCTTGTGGGGGTCGAAGGGCACACCGACAGCGCCCCGGCGGCGGGCGGCTATTCCAGCAACCACCAGCTTTCGGCCGCTCAGGCTATCGTGGTGCTGGAACAGCTCGTGACGCGCAATCGGCTCCCCTCCAAGCAGTTGTTCGCCCTGGCGATGGGTTCCAACCATCCGCGCGTTTCCAATGCCACGCCCGCCGGACGTGCCCGTAATCGCCGCGTCGAGTTGGTCGTCTATCCCGAGACGGTCGAGGGAAGCTAGCCCGTCGACCCAAGTCGACTCGACCTGCCGCGGGTACAATGTCGAATGACGAGGCCCGAATGACGAAGGAAATCCGAATGACGAAGCCCGAATAGTCGTTCGCCCAGGCGAACCTGCTCCCACGGCGTGCGTCATTGGTCATGGTTCTCTCAGTGAGTCGTTCGTCATTAGGCCTTAGTCATTGGCGCCGGATTGCACGGCGGAATTCCGTCCCTGCTACGTCGCGCTCACCAACGATCGTGCCATCGCAGCGCATCGCCGCGCGTTCCCCCCCTGCCCTTTGGCCTTTGCCCCATGAAAAACTCGTCGCCATGATCGCCATTGTCGACTACCAGATGGGCAATCTTCGCAGCGTGCAAAAGGCGCTGGAGAAAGTGGGCCATCAGGCGACGATCACCAGCGATGCGGCGGACCTGGCGCGGGCCGACAAGATCGTGCTCCCCGGCGTGGGGGCATTTGCCGACGCGATGGCCGAGCTCAAGCGGCGCGAGCTGGTCGATCCGATTTGCGAGGCCGTTGCGGCCGGCAAGCCCTTCCTGGGTATCTGCCTTGGCTTGCAGCTCTTGTTCGACGTCGGATACGAAGACGGCGAGCACGAGGGCTTGGGCGTATTGCGAGGGAAGGTGGTGCGTTTCGATCTGCCACCGCCGGCCAAGGTGCCGCACATGGGATGGAACCAGGCCAAAATCGTGCGCCCGGCCCCGATCCTGGAAGGAATCGCCGACGCAGCGCACTTCTACTTCGTCCACTCGTACTACGTCGTGCCCAACGACCGGAGCGTGGTGGCCATCGAGACCGAGTATCACATTCCGTTCTGTTCGATGGTGTGGCGCGACAATCTCTTCGCCACGCAATTCCACCCGGAAAAAAGCCAGGCCGACGGGCTGCGGCTGCTGCGGAACTTTGCCGAGCTACCTTGAGAACGCGGCGTGGAACTGATGGACGATAGGGACGGTATGGACGATTTGGACGACGTCACGAAACAGAAGCACTCTCGCGGGGCGGCGGCTGGTCGCGTTGGTCGGCTGGATTTCCGCGGCGGCGCATGCGATCGGCAATTACGGTGTCGACCAGTAACTGCCCGACGTGATAGACGACCATCGGCAGCACGACGACTCCGAGCTCGATGCTGAGGTGCAGCCCCACCATGAGCGTTTTCTGGCTGCCGGCGAAGGCGACCGCGATCTGGTCGCCGCGCGAAAGGCGCAACAGCCTCGCCAGCACCAGCCCCACGCCCAGCATGCTGAGGTGAACGAACATCACGCCGGCCGCCATGATGGCAATGTCCAACAGGGCGCTTCCCGCACCTGCGGCCCCGGACATTCGCTCTGCCGTCTGCACGGCGCCGAACAGCACCATCGTCAAAACGCCCAACTGTGCCGCAACTCCCAAGGGGAGCTTGCCGCGCGAAGCCAAACTGGCGAGCGGGCGGTAGACGCGCAGCAACTGCGCTGTGGCCATCGGCAGCACGACCAACAGCGCCAGCTTAACGACAAGATCGCCCAGCTTCAAGTTTGCTTCGGCCACGCGCGGCCCGATCATTAAGGCAAGCCACAGCGGCGACACCAGGAAACACGTGGCATTGGTTACCATCGTGACGAGAATCGATACCGAGTCGTTTCCTCCCGCGCGCCGTGTCCATACCGACGCGGAGGCGAGCGTACAGGGCGTGGCGGCCGCCACCAGAAGCCCCGGCGCCATTTCGCGGCTGAGCCCCAGTGACACGCCCCATGCAAAAAGCGGCAGGAGTCCGAACGTAATCGCCACGGCCAGCAGCGTCGCCCACGGCCGGCGGATCGACTGCCACACCATGGCGGCTTCGAGCGGCAGCGCCATCAAAAAAAGCACCGTCGCCACGACGGCGTTGCGAATCGCCGCCGAGCCGGCGATTGGCTCGAGCTGCTTGTGCCACAGCGTGCCCACTACGAGCACGGCTACGAGCACGATCAGGAACCAGCGTTGGATGAGGAACCTTCTCACGGATCGACCACAAGGAGAGGCATCGTTGTACACCGCCCGCCACGAAGTACACGTCGAAGGCCACAGCGACCACGTCGACGCGCAAGAGCATGCCACGCGGCGCTCGGCGGCGAAACCGCCCTATCGTGGCGCGATGGCGACAAGTAGAATCGGCTGGTAAGGCGACGCGCGTGCACAAGTGCCAAGAGGCCGCGAACGGCGCGTCCTTCTCAGTGCCGATCGGATAACCGTCCGGAGAAGGGGGCAGGCACCTTTTGCTCCGCGGACTGCGCAAGATGAGCCAGTCCCCAACGATTATCGGATCGGCTCTAAAGTTCGTCGAAGCAACATGTTGCGCTACTACACCGCCGGCGAGTCGCACGGCATAACGCTCATCGCCATCGTCGATGGCTTCCCGGCCGGCCTGACCGTCGACACCGGTGCCATCGACGCCGAGCTGCGCCGCCGCCAGGGGGGCTACGGGCGCGGCGGTCGGCAGCGCATCGAGCGCGACCACGTCGATCTGCTTAGCGGCGTGTGGCATGGCACCACGCTCGGCAGCCCGATCGCGCTGGCGGTGCCCAACGCCGACTACAAGCTCGAACGCCTGGAAGACCTCGATCGGCCTCGACCCGGTCACGGCGATCTGACTGGCGCTCTGAAGTACCTGGGGTCGATTCGCGGTGTGCTCGAACGGGCCAGCGCCCGAGAAACGGCAGCACGTGTGGCGGCGGGAGCGCTGGCCGCGCAGCTATTGGCACAGTTCGGCATCACGGCATTGGGCTACGTCGTCGAGCTGGGCGGACGGGCGGTTGCCGTGCCCGACGTTCCGCTCGACCAGAAGCGAGCCCTTCGCGACCAGAGCGAAGTGTACTCGCTCGACCCGTCGGCCGACGAATCGATCAAGCAGCTCATCGACGAGGCGACGAACGCGGGCGACACGCTGGGCGGCGTCGTCGAAGTGCGCGTCGAGGGGGTCCCCTTCGGTCTGGGCACGCACACGCAGTGGGATCGCAAGCTCGACGGACGCATCGCCCAGGCCGTCATGTCGGTGCAGGCCATCAAGGGGGTCGAGATTGGGCTGGGGTTTGAGGCCGCGCGGCGGCCTGGATCCCAGGTACACGACCCCATCCAGTTCGATCCCGCGCAAGTCGATTCGCCCACGCTGGGCTATGTGCGGCCGACCAACAACGCCGGCGGGCTCGAAGCGGGCATGACCAACGGACAGCCGCTGATCGTGCGGGCCGCCAAGAAGCCGATCAGCACGCTGCGCAAACCGCTGGAGTCGATCAACCTGGCCACCAAGGAGCCGGAGTCCGCCTCGTACGAACGAAGCGACGTGTGTGCGGTGCCGGCGGCCAGCGTGATTGTCGAGAACGTGGTGGCGTTCGAAGTCGCCCGGGCATTGGTCGAAAAATTCGGCAACGACAGCTTGGCCGAGATGCTGGCCCGACGCGACCTCTTTCAGAACATGGCGCGGGAGCGGTAGTGACGAGAGTTTTCAGTTTTCAGTGATCAGTTTTCAGTACAGCATGTCCATACCGTCCCTATCGTCCATGCTGATGCTATCGTCGAGCAAGCCGAGAATTGAAATAAGGCCGCTCGGCACGCGGCATCAGGCGAGTCCGGGCTTCTTTCGTGCCTGTTCGATTGCTCGCCGTTTGTTCACCCGGTAGCTCCACCACAACTCTATGGGGAGCGTGGCGACGCCCATCAGGATGATCTGCGAAGCCACGTAGCCGCCCAACACGGGAAGCACTCCCTCGGTGAATCCATACGAGTGCAGGCCGATGCCCAACTCGTTGACGCCGAACCACGACCAGGCGGTGACGATATTCCCGCCCACCGCCAGCACGGCCAGGCCGCGGTCTTTCACCAGACCGTCCCAGCGGGCGTGCAGCACCAGAGCGTTCCACAGCACGATGATCAGGGCGCCGTTCTCCTTGGGATCCCAGCCCCAGAAGCGGCCCCAGGAATCGTCGGCCCATAGGCCCCCCAGCACGGTGCCGACAAAGCTGAACAGAATGGCGAAGCAGAGCGTGCCGTAGATCATTCGCGACAGGTCTTTGCCGTACGAGGGCTTGAGCGAGGGAGTCAACAGCCCGCGCACGATGTACAGCGTCCCCAGTCCGCCGGCGAGAAACGTGGTCGAGTACCCCAGCGTGATGCAGACCACGTGCGTGGCCAGCCAGAACTGCGTGTCGAGCACCGCCTGCATCACCGCGATGGTGTCGCCGCGGAAGGTGGGGACGGCGGTGGTGAGCAGGTGGGCGATCAGCAGCGTGGCGAAGCCCGATACCGCCGCGATGATGTTGCCCATGCCGATGCGATACACCATTTCCAAGATCAGCCCCAGCACCACGCAACCCCAGCCGATGAAGATGGCCGAGGAGTAGAGGTTGGTGACGGGAGGGCGTCCGGAAATCCCGATGCGGACGATCAAGGCGGCGGTGTGGGCGACCAGCGTGACGACGATCAGCCAGAAGGCGGCGCGGTTGAGCGGCTTAGTCCAGCCAAGCCAGGCCAGCGTCGATAGCAAAAAGGCCAGCAGGTACAAATACATCGCGCTCTGGAACGGAGCGAAGTGATTGAAATCGGCTTCGAACCCCAGCTTCGTCATGTCCATCTCGACGGGCGGCTCCTTGTCGAGATCGCGCTGGTATTGGGCGACGGCTTGATTGAACTCGACCGCGTCGCCGTGGGCGTAGGCGTCGAGGATCGCCGCAAACCGCTTGGTGGCGAGGTTGGTTTCCTGCCGCATGACATCGCCCTGCACGAAGGCGCGGTTCCGCGCCGTGGCGTAGGCGAGCCACTCCTTGTCGCCTTCCTGGCGAAATCGCTCGTCGACGGGCACCGCCAGCGGAGGCTCGATCCTGGCCAGCTCCCGTTCGGCGCCCGGCACCTGCTGGATGAGTTGCAGGATCGCCGTGGCGTTTTGCTGGGCCGTCTTCGGATCGCGCTGGAAATCCTCGTCGGTCGGCGCCGGCGGAAACGGTAAAGGATCGAACGACCGCCGCAAAACGATGAACCGCTCAATGCGATTGTCGAGCTCGATGAGTTTCTTCTGGTAGAACGTCAGCTTCTTCGGGTCCGCGTCGTGAGCCTTCTTTAGCTCCTTTTGGAACTCGATGTACCCGGGTTCGATCTCCTCGACCGAATACCGCAACCCGGAACGTGGCTTCAAACCCAGCGTGCCCAACACCTCCTGGTTCTCAATGCGGAAGACCTTGTGCTTGGCCGCCGCGGGCGAGCCGGAGATGACGTCGAGAAGCCAGCGGATGGCGGGCTCCTGCCGTTTCGAGGTCCACTTCTCGATGCGCCGGGCGACGTTCTCGCGGTGGGCGGCCTGATCGCGCTGTTCGGCCTTTTCACGCTCCTCGGCGGTCATGGCGCCGTAGTCGGACCGCTCGCGCTTCTGGTAGGTCTTTCCCGCGACCACGTCGATGAGCTTGTCGACATCCTGTGGGCAGGCGTCGAGATCCGCCTCGCTGACTTCGGGCCACTGGTCGTGCACATTATCCTTGATGTCGCTCCACTTTTCGGCGAGCGTGGCGCGGTCGTACCGCCCGACGAATGTGTCCTTGTTCGAGATGATGCGCAGGGAGCTGCGGGCCAACGTATCGAAAGGCTGCATCCGTCCGCCGTGAACCACCGGGAGTTTTCCGAAGTCGTCGAGCCGCATCTTGTCGGCGGGCACGGAGGGTCGGTATGCCTGCCCGAGCAGCCACACGCTCCCCAGCACGACGACGGCAATCGGGAAAATGATCTGCGCGAAGCGCGCCGCCTCGTGCGGAGGCGCGAGGGTGCGGCTGCCGAACCCACGGCCCGATTCGCCGGCAGCCCTGGCCGATCGGGGCTTGGATGCACTCGCGGAATCGTCGACGACGTCGGCGATCAACACTCCGCTTGGCGAGGAATCGCCGGCGCGGGACATGCGTGCGGTCGTCGAGGGACTCCCTACAGGCAAGTCGAGTTCGGCAGCGCGGCGACGAAGGAACCGCACGATGCCCAGCACGAAGTGATAGAGCAGGCCGACCAGCACCAGCATGCAGGCCGTGTAGGGGATCATCCACCCGGTGTTGGTCACCACTTGCAGCGTGGTGCTCTCGCCGAACCCTCGATCGGGGCCGTAGCCGCTCTGGTAGAAGGTCTCGCCGCTGTAGCGAAGCGGATTATTCATCGAGATGCTGATCGGGCGGCCCGTCTCGTCGTCGCCGTCGGCCAGGCGAATATCGGAGCGATAGCTGCGGGGCGTGCTGGTGCCCAGGTAATCGTCCTTGGAGACGTCGATCAGCTTGACGCGATAGGGCTTGTACGAGCGCTTGAAGCGCAAGGCCACCTCGTAACTTTGGTCGCCGACCGCGACACGTTCGCTGCGACCCTCCAAGGCGGCTAGTTGCGACAGCAGAAACGTGCCGTAGTCTTCTTCGCCGTCGAGCGATTTCAGCTTCACGTAGGCCGCCGCGAAATCGACGTTGTCGTTGTCGGTGCCGGAAGCCTCTTTCAGCTCGACAGCCTTGCGGCTCAGCCCCACGCCTTGCGTGGCCTTGGGCGATTCGCCCGGCGTCAGGGGCTGCACGTCGGCGTTCTTGTAGAACTCCAACACCTCGACCGTGAACGGCAGCGAGACCGTTGAGTCCGGCTCTTCGCCGAAGCGGCGCAGCAGCGCATCCCAAAGCTCCTGGGTCGGCGTGCGCTCTTGCGTGCTGTAAGTCGCTCCGGGTTTCGCGTACCGGGTCTCGCTCCCCTTCTCGATCAAGGGCACGACCACCGTATCGTCGTATTCGTCGGGCGCGGCATCGACGACGGCCAGCTCGACGGCCCGGATGTCGACGGCGTAGTTCTTGGTTTCTCCTTCGAGCAAGCCTATCTGCTCTTCCACGGCGAGCATGCCCACCAACATTTCGCCGAACATCAACAGCAGCACGCCGGCATGAATGAGCACGATGCCGGCCCGCTTCTTGAACACGAGCCAGCAACCGACCAGCAGCAGCCCACCCGCCAGCCCGCCTTGCAAGAGCTGGTACAGGATACGCATGGCGGGGTCGCCGATGTAGGAGCTCCAATGGAAGATCGACCAGGCGGCCAACAGCCCCAGCACGATGCCGGCCGATCCCAGCAGGAGGGCCTCGATCCAGCGTTTGGGTCGATTGACGCCGAGAAAGATGGCGCCGGCGGTCATGGCCGCCGCCACGGCGGCCAGCCCGATGCGCGACACGTTCCAGACGGCCGGAAACGACAGGAGCGGTCGACCCTGCACTCCCTCGCCCAGGTTGCCGGCCGTCACCACGGCTGTCGTCGCCAACACGCCAAACAACACAACGATCAGCCCGGATACGAGCCGCCCGCCGTGGGACTGCGTCTTGAATCGCAGTCCATGGGCGGCCAGCAGGTTGATCGCCATGGCCAGGCCGATCGTCTTTCCGCCGGGGAACCAGAAGAAGCCGGGCACCTTGTCGCTGACTTCGCCGAACCAGGCACGCGGCACGAACACGCGCAGCTCGACGGCGGCGAACCAGGTGTGAAAGTACTGATTCATCACGGCCCAGATGTCCATTTCGGTCTGGGCCAGCGTGCCGACGAAAATGAGGAAGATGGCCGCCAGGAACAGGGCGACGGTCAGCTTGAGCGAGGCCAGCGGCGCGAGCACCACGCGCAGCGGATTCTGGCCGCCGCCGGACGTGACATGTCTCTCGGGATCGAGACGCGCCTGGGGGTCGTTGACGAGTGTATCCAGTGCCATGGCTCAACCGCTGCCGCGGGTCTTTTCGGTATTGGTTGCTGTCGCGACGCAGCGAAAACGCCACGCGGCGGCGACTATTCCTCGGCCGACGACTTGTCGGACGAGTCGGTACCGTCGTCGGCCTCATCGCTGGTGCCGAACTTGAGGGAGTCGAGGAAGGCCTTGAAGTTGGCTTCCTGCTGGGCGGCGGGCTCCGCGCCGCCGCGTAACTTGATGAACCACTGGCGGCCGCCTGCTTCGACAATGGCTCCCAGAATCGTCTCGCGGGGTTTGGCGCTGGCGGGCCCGACGAGGGCCACGTAGGCACCCTTACCACCCTCGATCTTCAACTCCACGATCTGCTCGCGAAGTTCGTCGACGGTGACGGGCGGCAGTTGCACCTGCCGCCTCCAGCGATTGATGTTGGCCAACAAATCGCCGCCGGCGGGCGTGATCGTGATGCGAAGTTTCTCTTCGCCCTGGCCGACCTCGAACGCCACGGCGCTCAGCGAGTCGTTCTTCGCAGCCTTCCAATCGTCGGGAACCTTGTACGACATTCCGGCGGGTGGATCCGCCGCCACGACATTGTCCGAGTCGCCCGAGGCCGATGTGCTGCCCGACGCGGAGCCACTGAAGACGGGCCCACCCGGCGCAGCGCCTACGGACGCTGGCCCACCTGAAACGGGCGGATGGCCGGCTGGTAATCCACCGGTGCCGGGGATTGTCGGGTGCCCGTCGGGCAATCCGCCCGCGAACGGGGCATTGGGCATCGGCGATTCACCGAGGTTGCCCGCCAAATTGACCAGTGTGGCGACTTTTCCGTCGACCGAAACGCGCGCCGTTTGGTCCGGCAGCTCGCTCAGCCCGATCGGCTCCAGTCCAAGCTGGCCGCGCCAACGGTTCACGTTCGATAGCACGTAGGCGTTGTCGGGAATGTCCGGGGTCGGCAGCGGGATCACCGTCAGCTCGACGGGCGAGTCGGCAGGGCCAAGAGAAATCGTTGCATAGCGAATACCGCCGGTGCCGTTCTTCTCCTTCCAACCGTCGGGCAATTGCCACTGCGGCCCGGGGGGCTGCCCGCCAAAGCGGGTCGACTGGAGGAACGCCAGGAACGACTCCGCCTCGTCGGCGACGATGGCATTCGGGCCGCTCAACTTGAAGAACCAGCCGATCTCGCCATGGGGAAGAATGGCGGCCAGCATGCGGTCCTTATCTTCGGGGTTGACCTTGTTCCAGTCCCCCAGGAACCGCTCGGTCGAATCGTCGGCCACGTCGGCGCCGATTCCCCGCAGTTTGGGGGCCTGATAGTGCTGCATCTCGGCACGCGGCGTGCAGCCACAGATACCGATGGCCACGGCGAACAGAACGGTCCCGAAAAGGGCATTTCGCATCATCACGGGCTGCCTCATTTGGTCACAGTGAAGCTGGCTACCAAACACCGGGCCGCAGAGCCGTATCGGCGACACGGCCCACCGCTTGCCGGCGCGCTGCGGTTTTCTGCCTTCCGACAGGATTGCTGGAAGACTACCGTCTCGATAGAAGCCCTTCCTGGACCGCTCTCTGGACCAATCTCCCTCGGGGGCGATCGGGGCTTTGGGCCATCGCCTCATCGCAGGGATCGTCGCCCCGGCGGCATTCGCGAGGACAGCGTCTCCAGGACCTCCCTGCCTGGCGCGGGGCATTGCGTCGGGTGGAAACTACGCAGGCTGCCGTCTCGCCGGTGGGTGCGCACTCCTATCACCCGTCATTATAGCGCCCGAACGCGAGATTCGTACAGGTCAGACGCGCAGGGCGGCATTGCCTCAGTCTGTGCGTCCACCGCGTTTTACGCTTGATTCGCGGGGTTTCTCCCGCCGATGGGGCCGTGCAGCAGCAACGTGGGTGGCGAAGAACGGAAGGATGCCCCAGCCGCCGCGTTCATGCGGACATATCGTGGCCGCGCGGGTAGCACCCGAGCACGGGCGCAATTCCAGCCGCCGCAATCATGCAGCCATGCCGCAACCGCGGGCGTCACAAAAAATGCGCGAGCGGTACGTGAAAGTCAGGGCCGATCGTCGCGCGTGGGCGCACGGCGCGTGACCGGCCGAGCAGCGAAAGGTCAGTTGCCGGTCAGCGAAAATGTCTCCGCGATGAAATTCGTCAGCGTGTTGCTCAACGTGCCTGCCCCCTCGTACTGCCAGAGGTTCTGCATCACGTCGACCATCATGATCCCCGCCGCGGCCAACACCACGAATACGGCCAACAGCGAAAGCACGTTGATGACCGAATAGCGGGCCTCGGGCTCCGCCGCCGGTGCGAACTGAGTCGGCATGGTCATGGGCGCCGCGGCGGCGGCGGCGCCAGCCGGCTGCATCTCGAATTCCGCGCCCAGACCGGCGGCGTCTTCTTCCTCGATGAGCACCGGTTCGAGCGGGGCGACCGCCGCTTCCTGGTCGATCCCCTGGTCGAAGGCTTCTGAGTCCTCCAGCGCGATCACCTGGGAGCCGCTCGACTCGTCGTCGGCAAGCTCCTCGACGGGGGTGAGCAGGAACTCGTCGTCGGCCTTGAGCTGCGTGGCCGCGTCGGGGTCGGCCGAGTCCTCCATCGCGATGACGTCTTCATCTTCGGGCAACTCCAGCGCCTCGATTGACGACCCGCTCAGGTCCAACGGCTGCTCCTCAAGCGACAAACCGCTATCGTCGGGCTTGAGGCTAATGCCGCTGTCGCTGGCGCCGCCGGTAACGTCGCTTCCGCCGCCGCTGCCGCCCAGCACGAGGTCTTCGTCCCCCTCGCTGGCCAAGTCAATGGCCGACTCGGAACCGGACACGGACGAGGCGGAGTCGTCGAGCGTAAGATCGCTGTCACCCTGGGTACGCGACTTGCCGGCGGCCATCGAAGAATCGCCGGCTAACTTGACGTCGCTCCCTGCCAGCGAGACCTTGCCGGTCTGCGAGCCGCCGGCTCCCGTGCCGGACTCTTTGGAGGCAAGGATATCGGAGCTGGCCAGCGCGTCGGAGTCGCCCGGCACGAGCCGCACTTCGCTCCCGCCGGCGTCGGCTACGAGTTCCACGTCGCTACCGCTGCCGCTTTCCGAACCGACGCGGATGTCGCTTTCGCTTCGCGAGCCGGCGCCCGACTTCTTGCCGATGACCGTGCTCGAGGTGCCGCTGCCCGATTCTCCCACCGATTCATCACTCACGAGGATCGACTCCGAGCCGAGGTCGTCGGTCGACTCTTCCAGCGACAGGTCCGATGCGGCAAGCAGGTCGGACAAGCTACCCGTGGCGTCGCTAGTAACGGCCTTGGTGGCGTCGTCGAGATTGATGTTCTGCTCGCGGGCTACTCGCTCGACCTCGTCCCACTTGAACTTCCAACTGATTCCGTCTCGGTAGCCGTGGATTTCGCCACGGGAGCGCATGTCGTTGAGCTCGTCGGGGGTAACGCCGAGCAATTTGGCGGCTTCTTTGAGGTCGACGTATTTGGTCGCCATGGGGGGCTCCGGAGGGTGCTTGGGATAACGCCCCGCCAGCCGCGTCGAGCTCCCCTCCCTGGGATGGGAAAACCGAAAGCGAACGTTCGCTGCCGCATCACTCCCGCGCTGGGCGGGAGTTTCTTCACTTAGCGGCGATCGAGCATGGCTCTGATTTCCCGCGGCGATGGGCTTGTGCCGTTAAACTCATCCATCTGCAGGTCCCAGCGAAAGTTGCGCACGCTCGTGAGTGTCAACTCGCCACGAGTGCCGTCCACCTGGTAGACAGCCATGACCCGCTGGCTCGGATCGACGACGACAAGCTGCTGCGACCCGTCCTCGCGGGGGAGCGTCAGCACGACGACGTTTTCCGAAGAGGCAACGCGTGACGTGGACCCGGCGCCCAGCGCCTGAGCCTGCGCCGAGGGGCGCAGCGAAAACGCCAGGGCGACCGCGGTCGCCAGTCCTGCTCCAATCAGAAGTCCCGCTGTGGTATTGCGCATCGTTCACCTTCCTTAGCTGGCGGTGTGGGAGCGGAGCTTCACACTCCATTGTAAAAGCCCCGGTTTTCGATTCAATAGTTCGCCGGCCTGCCGGCCCACGATTCCGCGGCAACGGAGACGTGCCCGGCGGCAAGACTTTAGCGGGGCGGAGTTTATCCGAGCCGCACAACCCCCTACAAGGCCGCTTCCCGGCCCGATTGGCCGGCTGGAGGCAGTCTCGACATTCCGGACTGTCGCTAGAACCGGACCAACTGGCCCTGGCCGCGATTTTTCGGTCCCCGGTCGCCCCGAGCCCACGCTCCGCTGCGCGTCGCGGCTAACCAGGTATCCCGCGCCGTTCCATCCCTCATCCCCCATCCTCCAATCTCCAGTCCCCAGTCCCCAGTCCCCAATCGACAATCCCCCCGCCTCTCGTCCCGGGCGCTTTGGCCTCGTACAATCCAGGCTACTTTCGCGGTGTCGGCGAGGCCGAAGACATCGCACGCCCCTGGCAGGATCGTCGCGCATCGACGACCGGCGCCCTCATGATCGCCAACCAGCCCGCGACAATCGGCGTGCTCCTCAGCGGCGGGCTGGATAGCGCCGTGCTGGCGGCGCACTTGCTCGACGAAGGACGCCCCGTGCGGCCGTTCTACATCCGCTCGCGGCTCATTTGGGAGCAGTGCGAGCTGGCGTCGGTGCGTCGGTATCTGGCGGCGATCGCCACGTCGCAGCTTGCCGAGCTGGTGCTGCTCGACTTACCGCTGGCCGATTTGTACCAGGATCACTGGAGCATCACCGGTCGCGACGCGCCGGGTGCGGACACGCCCGATGCCGCGGTTTACCTTCCCGGCCGTAACGCCCTGTTGCTGATTAAGGCGTCGCTATGGTGTCAGATGAACGGCGTCGAGGAGCTGGCACTGGCGTCGTTGGGCACCAGTCCGTTCTCCGATGCCACGTCCGAGTTCTTTGAAAGCTTCCAATCACTGCTGACGCAGGGCGAGGGGCGGCCCCTGACCATTCTTCAGCCGTTTGCGGGCATGAATAAAACCGAAGTAATGCGGCTGGGGCGGAAGTACCCGCTGGAGCTGACGTTCTCGTGCATTGCACCCCACGGGGACATGCACTGCGGCCAGTGCAACAAATGCGCCGAGAGGATGGCCGCCTTCGAATCGGTCGGTATGCCGGACGCCACCAAGTACTTCCATCGCTGCGAGTCGAGCAAACGCGCGCCACATCGATAGAATGAGCCGACCGCTCGACAGCCACTTGCCGGGATGAAACTCCATGTTTCGCGTGACGCGAGAAATCGACTTCTGTTACGGACACCGGCTCCTGGACTACGAGGGAAAGTGCCGCTACCTGCACGGCCACAACGGTCGGGCCGTGATCGCCATCGAGGCCGATCGGCTCGACGCCACGGGCATGGTGCTTGATTTCTCGGAGATCAAGCGGGTGGTGAGCACCTGGATCGACGAAAACCTCGACCACCGCATGATTCTGCGGCGCGACGACCCGCTGGTGCCGGTGCTGGAGAAGATGGGGGAGCCGCTCTACCTGCTGGACGAGAACCCCACGGCCGAGAACATCGCCCGGCTCATCTATGAGTTCACGGCCGAGCACGGATTTCCGATTGTCGAGGCGCGACTGTGGGAAACGCCGAGCTGCTTCGCCACGTACACGGGATAACCACTTCCCCCGCCCGCACTTCCCAGTGCTGGCGCGCAAAAAAAGGTCCGGACTGATTCCGAAGAACCAGCGCCGGACCCGCGTCCCCCCTGGGTGAATTGCCGACCGAGACCCACTTCCGTCGTGCGTCACGTGTCCGACAACGCACAGAAATATCGGCACGCGCACCGACGCCACTTTGGCAATCTTTGCCGATTATGCACGTCGCGGTGCGGCTAGCGGCCAATCGTCCTACAAAGATTGAACAAGTTGTGCCGATTGCGCCGATTCTAACGAGGATGTGCGCCAGTAGTACGCGCTCGCCGGTTTGCCCCGCGCGAGGCTGATGCACACGAATCCTGGTAGTTCCGCCCTCTATCGGAAGGGAGCCGGCGGTGTCGGCAATTAAACAGCGCAATTCGGTTCTGGCGATCCTGGGAAGTCTGGGATGGCCGCTGTTTTTAGGTCTTTGGGCCTACGCGGTCTTCTTCGTGTTGGTTGAGCGGGGTCCGCTCGACCTGCCGTTCGTGCATCGCTACTTCGCCGGGCACCTGGTTTCGCGGGTCGCCACGGTGATGTTCTTCGTAGGTATTGCTGCCCTGTTACTCAAGGCACGCGACCTTTGGGGGCAGCATCGAAGCCTGGCGAATATCCGCCTTCCCGATCCGCCGCCCGAGGGAGATCGCCCGGCGGAGTGCGGCCAACTCATCGAGTGGCTCGGCTCGCTGCGTCGGCGGTGGCGCAATTCGTACTTGGGTCGCCGACTGATCGACGCCCTGTCCTTCGTCGAGCGGAACGGATCCGCGTCGGGTCTCGAAGACGAGCTCAAGTACCTGGCCGACGTCGACGCGGCCCGACAGCAGGAAGGCTACTCGCTGGTTCGCATCATCATCTGGGCGACCCCGATGCTCGGTTTTCTGGGCACGGTCATCGGCATTACCCAGGCGCTGGGCGACCTGGGAACGCAGGAGCTGGCCGACGACTCGCTGCAAACGGCCATGCAGGGCTTGCTCGCGGGTCTTTACGTTGCCTTCGACACGACGGCCCTGGCGCTGAGCCTTTCGATCGTGCTGATGTTCGTCCTGTTCCTTGTCGAGCGCGTCGAGACGCAGTTGTTACAAGCGGTCGATGCCCGCACCGGGGCCGAGTTGGCCGGGCGGTTCGAGCAGGTGGGGGGCAAGACCGATCCCTATCTGGCGTCGGTCGAGCAGATGGGACAGTCGGTGGTGCGTGCCAGCGAACAGCTTGTGGATCGCCAGAGCCGCATTTGGCAGTCGTCGCTCGAAGAGGCGCAGCGCAAGTGGAGCGACGTGACCGTCAGCTCCAGCCGCCAGGTACAGGAGGCGCTGTCCAACGCATTGGACCGGTCGCTCGCCCGGCACGCCAAGCATATTGCCCAAGTCGAGAAATCGGCCGCCGAAGCGCTCGGCCGCCGCTGGGAGCAATGGCAGGTGGCACTCTCCGAGGGAGCCCGCCTCTTGCGCGATCAGCAAAAGGAGATGGCTCATCAGGGGGCGGCGCTGCGAGAAGTGCTCAAGGCCACGGCCGACGTCATCAAGCTCGAACAAGCCCTGAATGAGAACCTGACGCGGCTCGCAGGCTCGCATCACTTCGAGCAAATGGTGATGAGTCTCTCGGCGGCCATTCACCTGCTCAACGGTCGGCTCTCCGAGCTGCCCAGTAGCGGGAGGCGAATGGCATCGTCCGGGGCTGCTCCGATCGGTCCGGCGCCGGTGGGCGCGGCACCTGTCGGTACAGGCCCGGTGGGCGCAGCGCCTGGTGCCATCACCCACGCGGGCGACCCGCTAGTTCACGGCCCCGTTACCGTCCAACGTGCCCCGCACTCCCAGGAACGTGCCGCATGAGTCGAATGCGCTGGCGCAAACCGTCGGCCGCCGGCATCTCGCTCTTTCCGTTTTTGGCGGTGCTGGTCTGCACGATGGGTGCCCTGATTGTGTTGCTGGTGATCGTCGTGCGGCAAGCCGCCTGGCATGCCCAGCGCGCTCGCCAGAGCGTGGCCGAGCACCACGCCGCCCAGCAGGAAGAATTGCAACAGCAACAGGAAGAAGAAAAGTGGCGCACCGACGTACTGCTCCAGCAGCGTCAGGAACAAACGCAGCGCCTCGCCGATCGCCGTCTTGAGTTGGGCTACTTGGAAGACCATCTTCGCTCGTTGCGCCAATCGTGGGATCGCGTGGCCGCCGAGCTGCGCGCTCTCGAAGAAACCGCCGAAAAGCAACCGGTCGATTTCCAGGCGCTCGAAGCCGAGCAGAACCGGCTTCAGCAGCAGATTGCCGCCGCTGAGCGCAATCTGGAAGTCGCCCGACGGCGGGCCACCGACGAGCCGCCTTGCTACGCCATCATTCCGTATACCGGCCCGCACGGCACGCGGCGGCCGCCGATCTATCTCGAATGCACCGGCGACGGTGTCGTGCTCCAGCCCGAGGGGATTCGCTTCACGCCCGCCGACTTCGAGGGGCCCATGGGGCCGGGCAACCCGCTCGACGCGGCCCTGTTGGCCGTGCGGCAGTACCACGCGCTGATTCACAATAGCGCGACGGGCGAAAGTGGTGGCGAATCGAACGAGCCGTATCCGCTGCTCATCGTTCGACCGGACGGCGCATTTGCCTTCGCGCGCGCCCGCGGGGCGATCAAGTCGTGGGAGGACGAAGTCGGTTTCGAGCTCGTGTCGGCCGACATGAAGCTGGCCTATCCCCCGGCCGACGCCGAGCTGGCCCGTGTCGTGCAAGAGGCGATCCGCGACGCGCGACGCCGTCAGGAGATCATGGCAGCGGCTGCGCCCAGTCGCTATCGAGGCGAATGGTCCAACGCGCTGCGGGCCACGTCGCGAGGCGGATTCGCGCCCGTAGACAGTCTAGGCAGTTCGGATTGGCTGAGCCGGCAGACGGGCACGAATGGATCGGGCGCGATTGCGCGGGGCACGGCTGACGGCCGGCGCGAAGGCGGATCGACGACAGTCACTGGTGAGCCCGATGGCGCGAGCGGCCGCGGGACATCGGCCAGCGGTTACCGGTCGCAGCAGGGGCAAGCCCGTGGCACCCAGACGGAAATTGACTCCGGCGGCACCTCGACGGGTGGACCTCAATCGCAGCAGGGGCAAGCCCGGGGCACCCGGACAGAAAACGACTCCGGCGGCACCTCGACGGGTGGATCTCAATCGCAGCAGGGGCAAGCCCGGGGCACTCAGATGGAAAACGATTCCGGCGGTGCATCCGACGGTGGATACCCAACGCCCAATGCGGCCCCGGGCGGCAACGGGGGAACGTCGGCGGGTCCCTCCTTCTCCGGTCGCGGTACCGGTGGCGGTTCGTCCGCCCGAGGCGGCTCCAACTGGGCGCTGCCGGGCGCGACGGCGGGCGCTTCGTCGATCACCCGTGCCATCGGCGTCGAATGCCATGCCGACCGACTGGTGATTGGGGTGCGAGGCGACCGCGCGACGCGGGTCGATTCGCTCCCGTTGCGTGGTCCCCTGGTCCATCAGCTCGACGATCTCTTGGCCATGATTAACCATCGCATCGACGCGTGGGGCATGGCTGGGCCGGGCGCCTACTGGAAACCCGTGCTGGTCGTGGACGTATCGCCCGACAGCGAGGCGCGGTACGCGGAATTGGTCGAGCTGCTGCGCGGCAGCGGCATCGCGTTGGAGCGGCGCTCGCCCTGAGTCGGAGTCGTCCTGAGCCGGAGATCGCCATGAGACAGCGGCATCGCCCCACGTCCGAACCCATCGGCCAGGATTCGTTTCTCGATATCGTGGCCAACCTGGTGGGCATTCTCATCATCCTTGTCATCCTGATCGGCGCCCGTGCCAAAGGAGCGTGGGTCGAGGCGGCGATCCACCAAGCGGCCGAAGACGAGGCGACTAGCGAACCTTCGTTGCGGGCTTCCCGCGCGGTCGAAGCGAATATCAACGAGCTCGACGCGCAGGCCAAGTCGCTCGAACAGATGATCGAGCTGCGCCGCCTGGAGCGCGAGCGGGCACACACGCTGATCACGGCGGCCCAGCGCCAGATGGAAGAGGAGCGTCAGCGGCTCGACGACGAAGACCGGCGCCAGTACGACGCACAGCGCGAGCTGCTCGCGTCGCGAGCCAAACTCGAGGAGACCAACCGCGCGCGGCGGAGTCTCGAAAGCGCCGCGACACGCAAGGTAGAGATCATCGAGCACACGCCGACTCCCCTGGCCAAGACCGTGTTCACTCGCGAAATCCACTTTCGCCTACTCGGCGGACGGCTGGTGTACGTGCCGTGGAACGAATTGCTCGAACGTTTCAAGGCCGATGCGCCGCAAAAGGTGTGGAAGCTGCAGGACGCCGCCGAGATTGTGGAGACGGTTGGCCCGGTCGCCGGCTTCCAGGGAAAGTACGCGCTGCGGCGGGGCGAGTACGTGCTCGAAACGCGCATGGGGCCGGCCGTGCAGAAGGGTGTTGAATTCGAGGGTCTCATCATCGAGCCCCTCACCGACAATCCGGGAGAGCCGCTGGAGCGCGCGCTCCAGCCGCAGTCGCAGTTTCGCTCCCTCCTCGGCGGGTTCAACCCGGACGATACGACGATCACGGTCTGGGTCTATCCCGACAGCTACCATCAGTTCCGCACGTTGAAGGCGGAGCTGGTGAAGCTGGGGTACGCGACGGCCGCCCGACCGCTGCCCGAAGGCTTTCCCATCGGCGGCGCCCCGAGCGGCACGCGTTCGGCTGCGCAGTAACGGCCTCACTGGCGTGCGTGCCGCTGACGTTTCGCCACCGCTATCTCCTGCTCGTATCTCCCGTTCACCGGTTCCAGCAACTCCGCGACGCCGCCGGGTCGTGCCAGGCTTGACCTCCGCGAATCAGCGTTGATCGTCGTGGGCTTTGTGGATTTGCCGGAGTGTGCGAAGGTGATTGTCTACCGCTCGGTGACGCAAAGACGGGCCAGCAACTCGACGGACAGATGCACGCTGCAGATGACCACTCCGTGACGAAAAGGATTCTGGCGATTGCCGGTCCTTTGTTCGTGTTGTGCATGCTGGTGGCTGCGCTGTGGCTGCTGCACCACGAGCTGCGCAGTTACCACCTGCAGGACTTTCTCGACAGTGTGGCGGGAATCGCGCCGTCGAGGATTTGGCTGGCGGTGGGGCTGACGATTCTGAACTACGCGATTCTCGTGGGTTACGACCTGTTGGGGATTCGGTACATCCGGCACCCGATGCGTTTGCCGCGGGTCGTGTTGGCGTCGTTTCTGGGGTCCGCCATTGGGAACAATTTTGGCACGCTGCTGGGCAGCTCGACGATCCGACTGCGTTTGTATACGGCGTGGGGGCTGTCGGCCGTCGAGATCGTCAAGCTGGTGGTGATTCTCAGCGTCACGTTCTGGATCGGTCTGTTCGCGCTGTCGGCCGTGGTGTTCGTCGTCGATCCGCTGCCGATTCCCGAGCGTTTCCACCTGCCGGTCGCTTCCACCTTGCCGATAGGTATTGTGCTGGGATGTCTGGCGGCGGGTTATCTCGTGCTTTGTGCGACGCACCGCACGCCGCTGAAAATCTGGCAATGGGAATTCTCGCCGCCCCCCGTCGGGCTGTCGCTGTTGCAGTACCTGATTGCGTCGCTCGATTTGATGGTCGCCGCGTCGGTTCTCTACGTGCTGTTGCCGGCGTCGATGGAGGTGGGGTACTTCCACTTTCTGGCCATCTATCTGCTGGCACTGGTGGCGGGAGTGTTTTCGCAAGTGCCGGGCGGATTGGGCGTGCTCGAGCTGGTGATCCTGGTGCTGCTTGCTCCTTCCGATCCGCCGTTGGTCGTTGGGTCGCTGTTGGCGTTCCGCGCAATCTACTACCTGGTACCGCTGGCCGTGGGGCTCGTCGTGCTCGGCGTCAATGAGCTAGCGCTCCATCGCCGGCACGTGGGCAAGCTGGTCGGTGTGCTGGGCCGCTGGACCACGTTCGTGGCGCCGCGCGTCCTCGCTCTGACTGTTTTTGTGGCCGGGGTCGTCTTGCTGTTCTCGGGGGCGACTCCTGCCGCGCAAGGCCGGCTCGGGCTGCTGCGCGAAGTGCTCCCGCTGCCGGTGATCGAGCTATCGCACCTGTTGGGCAGCATCGCCGGCATTCTGTTGATCCTGCTTGCGCACAGCCTGCAGCGGCGGATTGAGACGGCGTATTACGCGGTTGCGGTGCTTCTGGTTGGCGGGATCGCGTTTTCGCTGTTGAAAGGATTCGACTACGAGGAGGCGGTGATCCTGGGCATTATGCTGCTGGTGATTCTGCCCTGTCGCGGGCATTTCTACCGCAAGGGAGCGCTGCTGACCGAGCGTTTCTCGCCCGGCTGGTTTGCGGCCATCGGTCTGGTCACCGCGTGTACGCTGTGGCTGATGTACTTTGCGTACAAGCACGTGGATTACAGCAACGAGCTGTGGTGGCAATTCGAATTCCTCGGCAACGCCCCCCGGTCGCTACGAGCGCTGGCCGGTGTCGCCTTGGTGACGTTGGTGGTTTCCGTTTGGCGATTGTTGCGGTCGAAACCCAAACCGCCCGATATGCCCACGGAGGCCGATCTCGAGACGGCGCGCGGGATTGTCGCCGGCTCGCCCCGGACCTACGCGAATTTGGCGTTTTTGGGCGACAAACACTTTCTGTTCAACGAGGAGCGCACGGCGCTCTTGATGTACGGGGTCGAGGGGCGCAGTTGGGTGGCGATGGGCGATCCCGTCGGCGACGAACAGGCCGCCCGCGAACTGGTCTGGGACTTTCGCGATCTGTGCGACGAGGGCGGTCGCTGGCCCATTTTCTATCAGGTCGATGAGCGCCACGTCGCAATGTATGCCGAGATCGGTCTGGCGCTGTACAAAGTCGGCGAGGAGGGGCGCGTGGCGCTGCCCGAGTTCAACCTGGAGGGTGGCAGCCACAAGTACTTGCGACGCACGAACCGGCACGTCGCCGACCAGGGCTGCACGTTCGGGATGATCGAGCCGCCGCTCGATGATGCCCTGCTGGTGGAACTGCGACAAATCTCTGACGCCTGGCTGGCCGACAAAAAGTCGGCCGAGAAGAGCTTCTCGTTGGGAAGTTTTCAGCCCGACTACCTTCGCCACGGCCCCGTGGCGCTGGTACGCCAGAAGGGCAAGCTCATCGCGTTTGCCAATGTATGGCGGGGGGCCGATCACGAGGAACTTTCGGTCGACCTGATGCGCTACCGGACCGGTGCCCCGGAGGACGTGATGGAGTACCTGCTCATCCAGTTGATGCTATGGGGTAAGGAGCACGATTATCGGTGGTTCAACCTGGGGATGGCGCCGCTGGCCGGCGTCGAGTCGCAGCCGATCGGCCCGCTTTGGAACCGTATCGCGGTGCTGGCGTATCGGCACGGCGAGCCGTTTTACAACTTTCAGGGTCTGCGGCATTACAAGGAGAAGTTCCACCCCGTGTGGTCGCCCAAGTACATCGCCTCGCCGGGCGGCTTCGCACTGCCGATCATTCTGACCAACGTGGCGACGCTGATTGCCGGGGGATTTTCCGAGTTGGTGAGGAAGTAAGGCATTGGGCAAGAGAGCGGCCGACGTGCGGTAGACGCCCTGCTCGTTCCACGGCAACCCTACGGCAACTCCGGCGGCTTGAGTTCTGTCGCTTCGCCGCTGAGCGACTTGAGAAACTCGACGACCGATTCGATCTCGGAGAAGCTTTGACCAAGGAGCGGTTGAACGTCCAGATCAAGCCCCTCGGGTCCGCGCGTGGGCACGCCGCGGTAATAGAACTGCACCACGTCGTACAAGGTGGCCTGCGAGCCGTCGTGCATATACGGCCCCGTCTGGCCGACGTCGCGCAGCGACGGCGTGCGGAACCTGTAAAGGTCGTCGCGCTCGCCAGTGACAGCTCCGCGGCCCTTGTCGCCTGCGCCGATGCCGATTCGATAATACTTGCCGTCGCTCAGCAGCGGACCATGGTGGCAGCGGATGCAGCCGGCGTCGCCCTGGAATAGCTCCAGCCCTTGTCGTGCTGGGGGCGACAGCGCGTTCTTGTCACCCGCCAGATAGCGATCGAAAGGTGAATTTCGGGTAACGAGCGTTCGCTCAAACGCGGCCAGCGCCCGGGCGATGTCGTCTCGGTTGACCGGCCGGCCGAACACTTTCTCGAACTGCTTACTGTATCCGGGCACGGCTGCCAGCTCTTCGACGAGCTCGTCCGCGTCCTGGTGCATTTCATCGGGCGACTCGACGGGCACGAGCGCCTGTTCTTCGAGGCTAACGGAGCGGCCGTCCCAAAGGAGCGTTTGGTAAAAAGCAACGTTCAGTAGCGTTGGCGTGTTCCTCGTCAGATCCTTTCCGCCGGCGCCCTTGGCCTTGGGGATCGCGTCGCCCCAGACTTTGTCCGGCAAGTGGCACGTCGCGCAGCTCATCGTGTTGTCGCCCGATAGGCGGGGATCGAAGAAGAGCTGCTTGCCGAGCGCGCTCTTTTCGGGCGTGGTCGGGTTGTCTTCGGGCGCTGGAATCGTTTCGGGGAGTGTGACCAGTTTCGGCGTGCGGCGAGTTGCGGGCTCTTCGCCCAGGCTCGCGGCGCTGGCTATGGTCGCCCAGGTGACGACGAGCAAAGCTGCTACGATTCTTGCGTTACTCATATCGGCTTTGTTCACCCCGGTTCAGTCTTGTTCTGCCTTCTCGTGCGGGGGCGAATAGTTCGCTGGCACCTCACCAGTGAGGGAATGCAAGAACGCCACGATGTTCGCCTTGTCGCCCGCGCTGAGCTGAATCCCAAGCTGGACGTCCGCCATGATCTGCACGGCGTCGGGAAGTTTCGCAACGGATGCGTCGTGGAAGTACGGGCCCGTTTGGGCGATGTTGCGAAGCATGGCGACACGGAACACGTACTTGTCTTCGTCCTTCTTCGTGTCGTCGAATCGGCCCAGGTCGACATTCTGGGAGCCGGTCGCGGTCCAATAGTCCTTGACTTGCCCGAACTTCTCGAGGGAGCCGCCTCCCAACAACGGTCCCTTGTGGCAGTCCGCGCAACCGGTCTTGATATAACTTGCCAAACCGCTCTTCTGTTGGGCGGTCAATGCGTCGTTGTCGCCCGCCAGGAACTGGTCGAAGGCGGCGGGCGTTATCAGAGTGTCTTCATAGGCCTCGACGGCGCGACCGAAGTTGGCAGTGGAAACGGGTTTCGTGTCGTCAGGATAGGCTTGGCGAAATGCCGCTTCATATCCCAGCTCCTTGAGAAGCGCAACGGCGGCCTCCGGCGACGCCAGCCCCAGCGACCCCGTGAGCGACCTCTCGGCTTGTTCCGCTCCGGATTTTCTGTTCCCGGTCCAGCGGAGCGATGGCTGACGTGTTGCGTTGAACACGGTCTGCGCATTGCGCTTCGTCATTCTTCCCCTCGCGTCGGGCGAGAACTGGCGGCGGTCGGCGGCGTAGTCGTCCGGCATGTGGCAAGTCGCGCAGGCGGTTTTGCCGTCGCCGGAGATGCGCTTATCCCAGAACAACGCGCGCCCGAGCAAAGCGTCCGCGGCACCCAGCGATTCGCCGGGGGCCGCTTCGATCGCGCCGAAGCGCTCCTTGGCCTCGGCGCGCAGTTGGTCGTCGTCGCCGTAACTGCGTGTCACAACCGCACCGAACGACATGGCGGCGACTGCCAGAATGCCCAGCGCTTTCGTGCAGGGGATGGTCAACATAGGAATTACTCCGGCGTGGGGGCTGGCGATGGACGCCCGGGAAATCTCGAACCTGCCAGGATACCTCCTGCGCTTGTCACTTCGGCCAGGTGGCGTTCGGGTCGAAGTTTACGATCGACACCGCCGGGCTTTCGGGAATCTGCGGACGAAGATACGGTTTGTCGGCGGCCTTGTGGCAACTGTAGCAGCCTTCCATCGTGTAGCGGTAGGCGGTTTGGAATTCGTCGATGTCCTTCTCTTCGATGGTCTTGCCGACCTGCATGTACGGCGATTGCTCGATCGATTGCAGGATGTCCTGTAGTTTAACTTCCTTGCCCGCGTTGTCCTTGCGCACCGGAATGATCCGCACCGCCCATTTCATGTGCGATTGCGTCTCCTTCCAATAGAAGTCGGCCAACGGCCAGTTGCCCGCCTGGGCGGCGTACCACAGGTTAGTGTAGTGGTAGGCGACGTCCATCATGGAGTGCGACTGGCTCGGCGCCTTGTCTTTCAGCGTTTGAACGTCCTGCTGAAGCTGCGCCAAGTCGATGGCGGGCTCAGGCTTCTTGTCCTGGGCGCGGGCAACGCGGTAGGAATGATCGCCCTTGCCGAGCAGAGCCAACGACATCGCGCCGACAAGTACGCCGCACGCAAAGACGACCAGGGAGCGATTCCACTCGCTTCGTTTCATGGATGGGTCCTCGTTGAATCGGGTCGAAGGATTGATCCGCGCGGGGCGATCGGTTAATGTTGTGACCCGTACTATCGGTTGTCAATATCGCGATCCGATAGAATGAGAGGATTTCCATGGGGCGCGACGACGTGGTCAAGCATTTTTTCGGCGGAATGGTCCGGCTGCACGTGCTGTATCATGCGGCCAAGGAGCCGATCTGCGGCATCGACATGATCGAGGAGCTCGCCCGGCACGGATACGACCTGAGCCCCGGCACGCTCTATCCGATTCTGCATCGAATGGAACAGGGCGGGTATCTGACCTGCAAGAACCGAGTGGTCGGTGGCCGCCGACGCAAGAACTATCGCATTACCGCCGCCGGCCGAAAGCTGCTCCGCGAGGCACGCAAGAAACTCACGGAGCTGACGGACGAAGTGGTACGCGGCCGCGACCGCATGGCGGAAGCCCGCAAAGTGGTACGGCGAAAAAAGTAACTGATCGAGCTTCGCGCCTATGCGGATAGGACTCGCGGCAACTAAAGTTGCCGGCTATCGGAGTTGATCCAGCGCCCAGCGCACGAAGCGCGGCAGAACGTCGGCCGTTTGGGGCGTATCGACGCACGCGGCCGCGAAGCTCTCGTACGTCATGCCGGACACGCGCTCGATGTACTGCGGATAGGCTCGCACGCGTAGCAGCAGATCGTCGCGATGCAGCTCGCAGTGGAACTGCGTGCAGTAGATGGGAGTATCACGAAAGCGAAAAGCCTGGTTCGGCACCATGTCGGTCGAGGCTAGGAGCACCGCGCCAGCCGGCAGCCGCTCGACGATATCCTGGTGGCCCATCTGGGCCTGAAACGTCGCACCGAGCGGAGCAAAGAGCGGGTCGTCCCTTCCCGCGGCTGTGAGCCGCAGGTCGTGCGTGCCCAACTCGGCGCGGCGGATGTCGTTGACCACCTCTCCGCCGAGAGCCCGCGCCATGGCCTGAAACCCCCAGCACGAGGCGAAGGTGGGTTTGCGGCGGTCGTGCAGCCGCCGCATGGTCTCCAGGGCGTGCGACAGCCACGGCCCCCCTTCGACGACCGAGTAGTCACCGCTTCCACCCAACAGCACGACGTCGGCCGAGTCGAGCGTCGATTCGTCCGGGGCGCCGGTGAGCAGATCGAAGACGTCGATCCGCTCGAGCGGGCAATCGAGCGCACGGGCGAAGCAGCCGACTTCGTGCTCGCGCATCGGGTCGTCGGCGTCGCGCATCTGAAGCAGCAAGTATCGCGGGTCGTTTTTCATGGCGAGTAGCGACCAAAGTTTTCCAAAACCGTCCGGAGAAGGGGACAGGCACCCCCAAAGTTTTCAGTGTTCAGTTTTCAGTTTTCAGTCGGCGGAAGGAAGAGCAACTGACAACTGACCACGGACAACGGACTGCGGCTCCAACAGAATGAGCCAGTCCCCGACGGTCTTGGGATCGCGTCTTCCGTTGTGTCAGTCGGCGGTCGCTTCGTCAATGCCGTGCTCGACGGCCAAGCAGATGCGATCCAATTCCGGCGGCGTGATGGATAGCGGCGGCATGATGACGATCACATTGCCCAGCGGTCGCAGCCACACTCCGTGCTTCAGGGCGGCCCGGCACGCGCGAATGCCGCGCTTCTCGGCCCACGGATAGGGCTCGCCGGTGCGCTTGTCGCGCACTAGCTCGACAGCACCAATCAATCCGCACTGCCGCGCGTCGCCCACGTGGGGATGATCGGCGATGCGTTCGAGGTGCTTCCCCAATTGTTCGATCAACTCCGGCAGCCGATCCAGCGTGCGCTCCTCCTCGAAAACGTCGAGCGAAGCCAGCGCCACCGCGGCGCCCAGCGGATTGCCGCCGTACGTGTGGCCGTGGAAAAACGATTTCGACTCGGCGTAGTCGCCCAGGAACGCCCGATAGATATCGTCGGTGGCCAGCGTGGCGGCGATCGGCAAATAGCCGGCCCCCAGTCCCTTGGCAATACAAAAAAGGTCGGGCGAAACGTCTTCCTGCTGGCAGGCGAACATCGTGCCCGTGCGGCCGAATCCCACGGCCACCTCATCGACGATCAGCAGCACACCGTACTTGCGTGTCAACTCGCGCACGCCGCGCAAATAGCCGGGCGAGTGCATGATCATCCCCGCAGCCGCCTGTACCAGCGGTTCGATCACCATGGCGGCAAGCTGGTTGTGGTGTTCTTGGAGCGCCGCTTCGAGTTGGTTGAGGTAGTAGTCGCACGACGCATCGCGACTGACGCCCGGTGGGGGACGGCGGCCATCGGGAGCGGGCAGGCGCACCACGTCGAACAGCAGGGGTCGAAACACCTCGTGAAACCGCGCGACGCCGCCGACGCTCACGCTTCCCAACGTATCGCCGTGGTAGGCGGCGTCGAGCGCCAGATAGCGCGTCTTCTCGGGGCGTGGCTCATCGCACTGCCGCCAGTACTGTAGCGCCATCTTGATGGCCACTTCGATGGCCGTGGCGCCGTCGTCGGAAAAGAACACGTGCGCGAGACCGGGCGGCGCCAGATCGACCAGCCGACGCGCCAGCTCGATCGTTGTGGGGTGCGACATGCCGAGCGCCGTCACGTGCGCGACGCGATCGAGTTGCCGTCGCACGGCCTCATCGAGACGCGGATGTCGGTGGCCGTGCAAATTGCACCACAGGCTGCTCACGCCGTCGAGGTACTCGTTGCCGTCGATGTCGATAAGCGTGCAGCCGTGGGCCTCACGAATGATCAGCGGTTCGTACTCGGCCATCTGCGTGAACGGATGCCAGACGAGCTGGCGATCCCACTGGTAGAGTTCTTCGCGAGAAGGCATGGTTACGGTTGCTGGCGAAATCCCAAATCACAAATCCCAAACAAATTCCAATCCTCAAACGCTCAAATCTCAAACGGGTATGACGCGCCGGGAATCGTGAAGTCGATGTTTGGAATTTCGGTATTGGAGCTTGAGAATTGTTTGGGATTTGTGATTTGGGATTTGTGATTTACTCGCGCAGCGAGTCAGTACGCTTTCGCCATCAACACGCGCGCCGGGCTCGGCTTGCCGGTAAAGATGCACTTGCCGGGTTCACTGTCGGCTTCAAGCGGTATACAGCGGATGGTCACCTTCAAGTCGGCCGGTTCCTTATCAGCCGCCGGATCGGGAGCGTAGTGGCACATGGCGAAACCGCCGTGAATCTCCGGCTTGTCGGCGTTGGTCGGCGTGAAGAACGCCCGGAAATCGTCGGCGCTGTCGATGTTGCGGGTGTTCTCCCGGCGCAAGCGGTCGGCTCGGTCGTACAAGTCTTGCTGAATGGCTTCGAGCCGCTCGGTCACGGTGGCGACGAGCTCGGCACGCGGCGTCGCCACCTTTTCTCCCGTATCGCGACGAGCAAGGAACACACTGTCGGCCGCAATGTCGCGCGGCCCGACCTCCGCCCGCAGCGGCACGCCGCGCTTCACGTGCTGCCAGGCCTTCTCGCCGCCGCGCAGATCGCGATCGTCCAACAGGACCCGAATCGGTTCGTCGCCGAAGCGCTGCTCTTCAAGCTGCTTCTGCAGCGTCTGGCAGTACGGCAGCACCTGAGACCGCTCTTCGTCGTTGCGGTAAATGGGAAGCAGCACGACGTGCTTTGGCGCGAGCCGCGGTGGCAGCACCAGGCCGTCGTCGTCGCTGTGCGTCATGAGCAGCGCGCCCACCAGCCGCGTCGATACGCCCCACGATGTGGTCCAGGCGAACTCCTCGGTCCCCTCCTGACTTTGGAACTTAATCCCCTGGACCCGCGAAAAGTTCTGCCCCAGAAAGTGCGATGTGCCGGCTTGCAGTGCCTTGCGATCCTGCATCATGGACTCGATGGCGAAGGTCGAAACCGCACCGGGGAACCTTTCGCCCTCGGTCTTCTCACCGCGCACCACCGGCATCGCCATGAACCGCTCGGCGAATTCTGCATAAATGCCGAGCATGTCGAGCGTTTCCTGCCAGGCTTCGTCGCGCGTGGCGTGAGCGGTGTGCCCTTCTTGCCAAAGGAATTCCGTGGTGCGCAGGAACAGGCGTGTTCGCATTTCCCAGCGGACCACGTTGGCCCATTGATTGATTTTGATCGGCAGGTCGCGGTACGACTGCACCCACTGGGCGTACATGTGGCCGATGATCGTCTCGCTGGTGGGCCGCACGATCAGCGGCTCTTCGAGTTTGCCGGCGGGGACCAGCTTTCCGTCGGGGCCCGGTTCGAGCCGATGGTGCGTGACCACGGCGCATTCCTTGGCGAACCCCTCGACGTGCTGGGCCTCCTTCTCCAAAAAACTGATGGGGATAAAGAGGGGGAAGTAGGCATTCTCGTGCCCGCTGTTCTTGAACATGCGGTCGAGGGCCCGCTGCATGTTCTCCCAGATGGCCCAGCCCCACGGCTTGATGACCATGCAGCCGCGCACCGGCGAGGCCTCGGCCAGGTCGGCGGCTTTGATCACCTGCTGGTACCACTCGGCGTAGTCTTCCTGGCGCGTGGGGCTGATCGCGTTCTTGGGCTGTTTGGCCATGGAGGTGCGGGGGGATGGTGGGAATGTGTGGCGGCGCGGGGCGAAACCGCAAGCGTGTTGGATCGCGATGCGCCAGGAAACGCAATGTGCGGTAATTCTATAGATTCAGGCGAACGTGGGGGAGTGCAAGTATAGGAAGGGACACGCCGTCGGTTGCGCGAGTTCGCGACACTCGTTTCGGTGTGCGCTGCGGGCTACCGGCCACCTTGTCGGATCGTGCCGTGCCTCCTAGAATCGGCGCGGCGCGTGGTTCGTCCGCTTGTGTCGCGTCGCGGACATTTACTTGCACGAAAGCCGATCGGTATGTCCCGCCGCTACATCAGCGAATTAGGCGAACGCGAGAACATCGAAGAGGTGTACCTCGCCGCCGACAAGCAGTTGCGCCCCAATCGCAACGGCAATCTCTACTTGCAGATTCGCCTGAGCGACCGCAGCGGCTCAGTCACCGCTATGATGTGGAACGCGGGCGAGAAGGCCTATGGCTCGTTCGAGAACGGCGACTACGTCCGCGTGCAGGGAGCCACGCAGTATTTCAACGGCGCGCTGCAGCTCATCGCCAGCCGCATCGATCGGGTCGACCGCCACACCGTCGACGAGGCCGAGTTTACCGTGCTCCGCAGCGCCGAAGTCGATCGTTTGGCCGCGCGCACTGCCGAGATGCTCCGCAAGCTATCGAACGTGCATCTGCGGAACCTGGCCGAGTGCTTCCTGATGGACGATGCCTTTATGGCGCAGTTCACGGCGGCCCCGGCGGGCATCAAGCATCACCACGCCTACCGCGGAGGACTGCTGGAGCACGTCGTGAGCCTGATGGAGCTGGTCGAGGTCGTGGCGCCGCGCTATCCGCAGATCGACGCCGAGCTGCTCTTGATGGGAGCCTTTCTGCACGACACCGGCAAAATCGAAGAGCTGAACTACGAGCGCGACCTGTCCTACAGCGACTCGGGACAGTTGATCGGCCACGTCGTGCTGGCGATTTCGCTGCTGGATCAGAAGGTGCGCGAGGCCGAAAAGCTCGGCGGCGAGGCGTTGCCCGCGGAACTGGTGCTGCGGCTGAAACACATGATCCTCAGCCACCACGGCCAGTACGAATACGGCAGCCCCAAGCTCCCCATGACGCTGGAAGCGATTGCCCTGCACCACCTCGACAACCTCGACGCGCGAATCCATAGTGTCACGCAGCTTTTGCGCGAGGATGCGAACGCCAACAGCCCCTGGACGCCATTTCACGCCGCGCTGGGGCGAAAGTTGTTCAAGGGGAGCGGGGGGAACGACGGTAAACGGTCGTGAGCGCAAAGGGAGATGCAAGTGTTCAGTCTTCAGTGTTCAGTTTTCAGCAAAGAGAATCTGTCCGACTGAGAACTGAACACGGATAACTGAAAACTCTTCCCATGGATGAAAAGCGCGACCTAACGAAACTCGTGCTCGATCACGTGAACCGCCCCGAGTACCGACCGGTCAAAGGTCGGGCCATCGCTCGGCAGCTCGATCTCCCCTCCGAACAGCACGCCGAGGTGGTCGAGACAATCAAGCGGCTTGTCAGTCAGGGGCGTCTTACGTTCGGCGAAGGCCGCCGCGTGGAGCGGGCCGGAAAGACGAAAAAAGTCGACAAGGCTTCCCCCAACCGTCACGGCAAAGGTGCAGTGACCGGCGTCTTTCGCCGCACCGCAGCCGGCTACGGATTCGTTCGTCCGCAAGGCGCGGCGCCGCGCACGCGACAGAACGACATCTACGTGCCGCTCCGCCAATCGGGCGACGCTTCGAGCGGCGATCTGGTCATTGTGCGCGTCGACCCGCGGCGGGGACCGATGGGACGATTGCGAGGCGCGATCGTCGAAGTGCTCGAGCGCGATACGCACCGCTTCGTCGGCACGTACCACGAGCGTGCCCGGCAGGGTTACGTGATGGCCGATGCCGGCGTGTTCGCGCAGCCGATTCTGGTGGGCGACGCGGGCGCCAAGGCCGCGAAGCCCGGCGACAAGGTGGTCGTCGAGATGGTCCGCTTCCCTTCGCATCTGGCGCAGGGGGAGGGAGTGATTGTCGAAGTGCTCGGACCGCGCGGCGGGCCGGGAGTCGACACACTTTCCATCATCCGCGAGTTCGGCCTGCCCGACACTTTTCCCGACGACGTACTCGAATCGGCCCGCAAGCAGGCCGAGAAGTTTGACGAAAAGATCTCGGGCGGCCGGGTCGATCGGACCGGTGAGACGATCATCACCATCGACCCGGTGGATGCACGCGACTTCGACGACGCGATCTCGCTCGTTCGGCTGGAGGACGACTATTGGCTGTTGGGCGTGCACATCGCGGACGTGACGCACTTTGTGCCGCCGCATTCGCCACTGGATCGCGAGGCCCGCGAGCGGGGCACCAGCGTCTATCTGCCCGACCGCGTGATTCCGATGCTGCCGGAAACCATCTCGAACAATCTGGCGAGCTTGCAGCCCGATCGCGTGCGGTATGCCAAGTCGGCCCTGATCGAGCTCTCGCCCGACGGGGTGCGGACGGCGGTGCGCGTCGAGCGGACGGCGATCCGCAGCCGCCGGCGATTCACGTATGAGGAAGTTGATGACTACCTGGCTGGCCCCGAGCGTTGGAAGATCAAGTTGTCGCCCGAGGTGTTCGACCTTTTGGGCCGGATGCACGAGCTGGCGATGGCGCTGCGGCGGCGGAGGCTCGAGCGCGGCGCCATTGAGCTGACGCTACCGGAGGTCAAAATCGACCTCGATCGCGAAGGGCGTGTCAACGGCGCGCACGTGGTCGAAAACACCGTCAGCCACCAGATCATCGAAGAGTTCATGCTGTGTGCCAACGAGGCGGTGGCCGAACACCTCGACGGCCAGCGGATTCCGTTCTTGCGCCGCATTCACGAGCCACCCGATCCGGCCAAGCTCGAATTGCTGACCGAGTTCGTGCGCGAGCTGGGCATCCCGTGCGACAGCCTGGTGAGCCGATTCGAGATCAAGCGCGTGCTGGCACTTGTGGCCGACAAGCCGCAGCGGCACGCCGTGAACTACGCAGTGCTGCGGAGCATGCAGAAGGCGGTTTACAGCCCGGAGGTCGAGGGGCACTTCGCGCTGCACAGCCGTCATTATTGTCACTTCACCTCGCCGATTCGCCGCTATCCCGATTTGACGGTGCACCGCATCTTCGACGCGCTGGCTCGCGGCAAGCGCCCGGCGGTCGACATCCTGGAGACGGGCGTGCTGGGGGAGCATTGCTCGGAGCGCGAACAGCGGGCCGAGAAGGCCGAGCGCGAGTTGATCAAGCTCAAGCTGCTGAACTTCCTGGCGACGCAGGTGGGGCGCGAAATGGACGCGGTGATTACCGGCGTCGAGGATTTTGGATTATTTGCCCAGGGGCTCGAATTGCCGGCCGAAGGGTTCGTGCACATCAGCGCGCTGCCCGAGGACAGCTACGACTACGACGACGCGGCCCACTTGCTGCGAGGAAAACGGGCGGGCAACAGCTTTCGATTGGGCGACGTGGTGCGAGTGGCGATTCAGCACGTGGACCCGGACCGGCGGGAATTGGATTTTCGACTCGCCGGAGACAAGCGCCCGGCGCTCGTTACGCCTACGCCCGCCG
>CAYQAJ010000022.1:0-29281 GCA_964415245.1 uncultured Pirellulaceae bacterium
GTGTGCCCGGCCTGGCGAAAACGCTGATGGTTAGCACGCTGGCCCGGTCGCTACATCTCTCCTTTACCCGCATCCAGTTCACGCCCGACCTAATGCCTTCGGACATCACGGGCACGGAAGTGATCCAGGAGGACAAGGCGACGGGCGAGCGGGCGTTCAAATTCCTCAAGGGTCCGGTGTTCTCGAACATCATTCTGGCCGACGAGATCAATCGCACGCCCCCCAAGACGCAGGCTGCTCTGTTGGAAGCGATGCAGGAGAAGCAGGTGACCATCGGCGGCGTGCGGAACGTGCTACCCGTGCCGTTCTTCGTACTGGCCACGCAGAACCCGATCGAACAGGAAGGAACCTATCCGTTGCCCGAGGCGCAGCTCGACCGGTTCATGTTCAAGGTGTTCGTGCGGTATCCCAGCTACGACGAAGAGTATCGCATCGCCGAGACGACCACGGCCGAGTACCACCCGGAAGTCGAGGGCGTGCTGGCCGCCGAGGAGATTCTGCGATTGCAGCAGCTTGTCCGCCGCGTGCCGGCGGCGCCGCACGTGATCCATTACGCATTGCGGCTGGTACGCGCAACGCGCATTCACGAAGGGCAGGCACCGCAGTTCGTCAACGAATGGGTCAGTTGGGGTGCCGGTCCCCGCGGTATGCAGTACCTGCTCCTGGGAGGCAAGGCGCGGGCCATGCTGGCCGGGCGATTCTTCGTCACCACCGAAGACGTCCGCTCCGTGGCGCATCCCGTGCTCAGGCACCGCGTGATTACCAACTTCAACGCCGAATCGTCGGGCATCACGCCCGATCGCGTGATCGACCGCCTGCTGGAGGAGATTCCCGAGCGGCACGAAGGGGATGAGGTTGTGCCACAGGTGGCGCGGGCATTCGGGGGCTAGTGACAATCCCGTTACCTGATGCCCGGCGAGCGAGTGCGACAATCGGTGATTGGCGCGACCCAGCCATCCAACTCGCCCTGGCAATCGGGTGAAACGCCGCAGGATGGATCGACAACGCGGCTGAGAGCCTAGCGGAATTCGCAAGAATTCCGACGAGCGCTCGCGAATGAGTGTAGCTGAATTCTTGCGAATTCTGCTACGGCAAGATTGGCCACACGAACAGACGATGAGGCACGGCCCCCTATGGCCACCACCGACGAGAAGCGGTATCTCGATCCCAAGACACTCGACAAGATCAAGCGGCTCGACGTGCGGGCCCGGCTCGTCGTCGAGGGGTTCATCACGGGCCAGCACAAGAGCCCCTACCACGGCTTCGCCGTGGAGTTCGCCACGCACCGCGAGTACGCGCCGGGCGACGACATCAAGCACATCGACTGGAAGGTGTGGTCGAAGACCGACCGCCTGTACATCAAGGAGTACGAGGAAGAGACCAACCTGAAGTGCACGATCCTGCTCGATTGCAGCAAGTCGATGCGCTACGGCGAAACCGGCGGCTGGAGCAAGTTCGACTACGGCGCCACCGCGGCCGCCTGTCTCGCCTTTCTCTTGCAACAGCAGCAGGACGCGGTGGGGCTGGTCACGTTCAACACCAAGGTGCAGCGCAACCTGCCCGCCAGCTCACACCCCAGCCACCTCAAACTGATCCTGCACGAGTTGCAGCAGACCCAGCCCGACGATCAGACCGACGTGGGAGACGTGTTCGACGAGCTGGCACGGCAGATACGCCGCCGAGGGCTCATCATTCTGATCAGCGACCTGTTCGTCGACACCGACACGCTGGCCAACTCGCTACAGCAGTTCCGCCTCCGCCGCCACGAGGTAGTGGTGATGCACGTGATGCACGACGACGAGCTGACCTTCCCCTTCCAGGATAATACGCTGTTCCGCGGACTGGAGCTGCCGGTGCAGCTTCATACCGAGCCGCGGGCCTTGCGTCGTTCGTACCTCGAGGCGGTCGAGCGCTTCCGCGAGCGGGTGCGCAAGGCGTGTGCCACGGCGGGTATCGACTACGTATTGATGAGCACCAAGGATCCGTTGGACGCGGTGCTGTCGAGCTACCTGGCGTTTCGGCAGAAGACTTTGCGGCAGGCAGCGAGAAGGTAGGAAGTACCGCAACGGTTGAAATCCCAAATAACAAATCACAAATCTCAAACAATACTCAAAGGCTCAATGTCCAAGCTCCGAACAGGGAGGATCGTGCCCTGGCGAGGTTGGTGTAACCGGATTCCGTGCTCGACCATTCGCGCAGACGTCGATCCCACGCGTTTCCGTTTGAGTTTTGGAATTTGAGAATTGTTTGTGATTTGTTATTTGTGATTTGAGATTTGAGATTTCGGCCAGCAGATGACGTTGACGGCGACTGAGGTAAGAAGCGCATGTTGACCTGGTTCAGCAGTTGGATGGTGGGTCCCCTGGTGTTGGGCGCCGCTGCCGCGCTGGTGTCGTTGCCCATCATCATCCACCTGCTTAACAAGCGCAAGTTCAGAATTGTCGACTGGGCGGCGATCGAGTTTCTGCTCGACGCCGACAAGCGCAATCGCCGCCGCCTGCGGCTGGAAAACCTGATCCTGCTGCTGCTGCGGTGCCTGGCGGTGCTGCTCTTGGGCCTATTGCTGGCCCGGCCATTTGCCTGCTCGTCGTTGGCCGGGCGGCTGCTGGATGCCGAGCGGTTCGAGCGGATCGTTTTGTTGGACGATTCGCTGAGCATGCAGGTGCAATTCGGACCGATCGGTAAACAGACGGCCATGGACGAGGCGAAGGAGCGGCTGGTCCAGATCGTTCGTAGCCTGGCCGAGAACGACTCGGAAGACACACTGACGCTGGTGCTGACATCGCACCCCGATCAGTTCCGCTTCAACGCCACGGCCGTGACACTGGACTCGGTCGAGGGCATCGCCGAGGTGATCAACGACTTGCAGGCGTCCGACCGTCCCGCCAATCTGGCGGCCGCGCTGCAGGAAGTGGAAAGGCACCTTGAATCGCAGGCTCCGAACATCAACCGCGTGGTGTACGTGATCAGCGACTTGCGCCGCCGCGACTGGCAGGTCGAAGGCGAAAGCGGCGACGACGAGAACCAACCTGTCACCGTGCTCCGCCGCGTATCGCAGGAGGCCAACGGCTGCTTCGTGGTCGACGTGGCCGACCAGCCGCACGACAATCTCGTGCTGTCCGAAGTCCGGCCCGAGGAATCGCTGCTCGCCGGCGTAAGGACGCGGTTCGACGCCACCGTGACCAACTACGGCGAGTCCGAGGCTAGCAACGTTCGCGTCACCTTCACCGCCGGAGATTCGCCTCCGCAAACGGCCGAAATCCCCAGCCTGGCGGCTGGGCAATCCGAGAAGGTCTCCTTCAGCTTCACCTTCGGAGTCCCGATCGAGCTGGAGCCGGGCGTCGCTCCGGACGTGATGCAGCCGCCTACGCCAGAGCGCGTTCGCGTGGAGGTAACTTCGAACCAACCGGACGAGGAAGACCGACTCCCCGCCGACAACGTGCGGTTCTTTGCGGCGCGGGTGCAGGCGGGCGTTCCCACGCTGATCGTCGACGGCGATCCATCGGCGTCGACCTATCGTGCCGAGTCGGCATTCTTGCGATATGCGTTGGCGCCGCCGGGAGAATACCTGTCGGGAGTGTTGGTCAAAGTAGTGACCGATACGGAGCTGGAATCCGAAACGCTGTCGAACTACCAGGTCATCTTCCTGTGCAACGTTTTCCGGCTCAGCCAGCCGCGCATCGACGCGCTCAAGGAGTGGGTCAGCCAAGGCGGCGGCCTGGTGATCATGCCCGGCGACCAGGTCGACGAGGAGGACTTCAACGAGCGGCTGTTCCAGAACGGTGCGGGGCTTTCGCCGATTCGCCTGGACGGCATTCGCGGCGACGAGACCGAAGAGAGCTGGGTCTATCTTCAGGTGGCGGCCACCAATCATCCGGTGTTCCACAGTTTCGAGGGTCAGAACAATCCGCTGTTGGATGCGGTCAAGGTCTTCCGCTGGTGGTCGGTCGCCACGGCGGAGGGGGAAGCGGCCGAAGGCGTGACCGTGCCGATGCGACTGACCGACATCGACACTTCGATCGCCCTGGCCGAGAAGCCATTCGGTAAAGGGCGCGTCGTGGCGACTTCCATGCCCGGCGACCGCGACTGGTCGACTTGGGCCGAGGTGCCTAGCTATATCCCCGCCATGGGCGAATTGGTGCATTACCTTGCCAGTCGGCGCGACACCGGCGCCAATCTGACCGTGGGGGAGCCGATCCGTCAGCCGTTGGACCTGACGCAGTACCAGATGGATGCCACCGTGCGTCCGCCTTCCGGCGATGTGATCTCCGGCGATGCGCCTTCCAACGTTCAAGCGACACGCAGCGACGAGAGTCTGACCGACGCGGGCGACACGGTGTGGTGGCTTGCATTTCCTGGTACCGACCGCCGGGGATTCTACGAACTGCAGCTCACGCGGAACGACGCCGGAATTGAGAACCATTTGTTCGCGGCCAACGTCGAACCCGCGGAGGGAGATTTGCGGCGGATCGAGCCGCCGGAGCTGCGCGACGAATTGGACGGCGCCAACGTGGTGGTCGTCAGCGGCGATTCGGCCGCCAACCAGGTCGTGCGCGGCGCGAATCAGGAAATGTGGAAGTATGTATTAGGGGCACTAGTGGGCGTGTTGTGCTGCGAACAGCTCTTGGGCTGGCTGTTCGGCCGACGCCGCTAGCCGCCGCGGATTGCAGCAGGAGTCGCAATCATGCGCATGCGAATCGTACGGAACCGTCAAGCCAAGGGGATCGCCGCACTGGGTCCTCATTCCATCACCCGCGACGCGCGGCGCACCGTGCCGGGCGGCCCGTGGATCGGCGTGTTGGCGCTGATGGTCGTCTGCGCGCTGGCCGCGACCGGGCTGGCCCAGCGCCGGTTCGCTGTCCAAGTCGAAGCTTTTCGGGCCGACGTCCCGGTGCGTGTCCTGCGCTCCGCTGTCAAAGCGGATGTTGCGGCCGACTCCGCCGAGGGTGACGACGACAGCGAACAGAAGTTTCCTGGTGGGGCTCCGCTGAAGACCGACCCCGAGTTGGAACGCCTGCTGAAGCGGGCCGAGGAGTTCGCCCTCGACGAGCGGTACGACCTGGCCGTCATCCTGTGGCAGAAAGTGCTGGACGACACCGGCGACACGCTCGTGACGCGCGACGGCCGCATGTACACCTCGCTGTCCGAGGAGGTCGAGGGAACCATCGCCAAGCTGCCCCCCGATGGCTTGCGCGTCTACCGCGTTAGCGCCGACGGCGAGGCAAAGGCCGTGCTGGCCCAAGGGAAAGGCGACGGCGAGGAAGAAGCGCTGGCCGAAGTCGTGCGGCGGTACTTTCTCAGCTCGGTGGGGGACGATGCGGCCTATCGGCTGGGCTGCATGGCGCTGGACCGCCACGATTTTGTGGGGGCCAGCCGCCTGTTCTCCAAAATCCTGGAAGAGCACCCCGATCCCAACATCACCCAGGGTCAGGTGCTGTTGCGCCTGGCCGTGGCGGCGGCGCACGTCGGCGATCGCCCGACCGCCCTGCAGTTTGTGGCCCTGGCCGAAAAGGCGCCGGGCATCCGCGTGCCCGACGAGGCGGTCGAAGCGGTTCGGAAGGACATTGAGCAAACGGCGGGCGATTCGGTGGCGGCCGGCTCAGGCACGGGCCAGTGGCTCATGTCGCTGGGCTCTCCCTCGCGGCGCGGCCACATGCAAAGCCTTCCGCCCGAGGTGACCCACTCGACGCTCACCGAGTTGTGGACCAACGAGTTTCTAACCTCCTACTCGGGCACGATCACGACGCAACAGTACGGCAGGGTCCTGGTGCGACGAGGCGGCAACGTGCCGGTCAACGTGTCGGCCTCTCCCGAGCAGCTTATCAACCGGTGGCGCGAGAATGGATGGATGCCGGCTGGGCAACTGCTGGTGGCCGACGGCCGCGTTTACTGCAAAACTGCCGACGACCTCGTTTGTTGGGACACCCGCGAAGTGGCCGAAAAGGCGGCCGAAGACGTGCGGCCCGCTTGGCGCACCGCGTGGGTCAATTCCTTCCAGTTGGACCCGACTACCGAAATGTACATCAACATGGGGATCGCGGCGAACCTGGGCAACCGCCCCATGTCGCTGCCCGAACTGATGTACTTCGGCGACCGCGTACACCAATCGATGTCGATCTGGCAGGGGGTGGTTTACAACATCGAAGGTGCTCGCTCATCGCGCGGTTCGCAGGCCGGCGGCCAGCAGGTCGCCCAGCAGCGTCAATTCAACTATGGCGTGGTGCCGCGACGCTCGCGACGCAATTGGCTGGCCGCGTACGACGCCCGAACCGGAAAGGTCAAATGGTACAAGGGCGCAAGCGATAACGAAGCCCTCGGCGACGCGGAGATTGGATTCCTGGCGGCACCGGTTCCCTACGGAAACCTGCTGCTGTTGCCGGTGACCGACAGCGGCACGATCTGGATGCAAGCCCGATCGCAGGACACCGGCGACCTCGTTTGGAAGACGTACTTGTGCGACGAGCCGGCCGGCGGCTGCTCTCCCTGGTCGCCGGTGGGCGTGGCGGTGGAAGGCCGCGACGCCTACGTCCTGTGCGGTGCCGGAGTGGTGTTCGCCCTCGACGCGGTCTCGGGTTCGATCCGCTACGCCGTGCGCTACGAGCGCAGCGGCAAGGACAACCCGCTGATGAAGCAGTACGGGTACGGCGCCGGCGGCATGCTCGACTTAAGCGGCTGGGACGAGGACGTGGTGATTCCCTACGGCCGCGCCCTGGTGGTCATGGCCTCGGATAACGATCGGCTGTTTGCCCTCGACCGCCGCACCGGCGAGCTCTTGTGGGATTCGCCCCGCACGCCGTTCGAACATTCGGCCGGCTATTGCCTGGGTGTTGTGGGTCGCGGGCTGTTCGTGGGCGGCGGAAACGTGGTGCGCCGCTACGACATCGTCAGCGGCCGGCTCCTCTGGGAACGGGAGTTCGAGCAGTCGTACGGTCGCGGCGCTCTGACTGAAGACGCCGTTTACCTGCCCGTGCGCGACTCGGTCGCCAAGCTCGACCTGGAAACGGGGAAGATCGCCGAGCAGGTGGGCGTTTCGCTCACCAGCGGTGCCCCCGTCGGCAATCTCTATAGCGATGGTGAGAAGCTGTGGGTGCTCGCGGGCGACCGCGTGCACGCGCTCACCAACCTCGAGCATCGCATGAAGCTGTTGGAGGGGCGTATCGCCGACCGCCAGTCGAGCGCGTATTTCGAGCGGATGCTGCTGTTGGCCAAACTAGAGCGAATGGACGAAGCGGTGAGCGACCTGTTGTCCGGATACGCACTGGTGCGAGAGAACGGGGAGCCGCACGAGGCGCTCCAAGCGCTGTTGAGCGGCATGAGCGAAATCCATCTCGCCACGGCGCAGCCCGCAACGGCGCTGAACATCCTGGCCGACGAGTTTCTCGATCCGCGCAGCGCCGAGGCGCTCAAGGACAAGAATCTCACTACCAAGCGCAACGAAGTGGCCATCGGCGCCCTGCGCACGATTCGGCAGCAGAAACCGGTCGGCTCGGTGGCTGCGGTGTTGAAGTATGCGCCTCTGTTGCAGGAAGGCTACCAAGTAGCGGCCGCCCGTCGCGCGGTGCTCGACGTGGCGAGCGTCGCCGATACTGTCGCGCTGCGCTGGGCGCTCCGCGGCGACAGCCCGTCGTTGCAGATCGTGGCCGCCGCCGCACTGGCAAAGGTCGCGCCCGAAACGGCAGCCGAGCCGCTGGCAGCGTTGCTCGGCTCCGCCGATGAGAGCGTCAAGCTGGAGGGGGCCCGCGGGCTGGCGAATCTCGGTAGCCGTGCCGCCCTGCCCGCCTTTCTCGAGCTGATGGCGTCGGAAGAGATACCAATTCGCAGTGCCGCAGGCCAAGCGTTGCGGAATTACACGGGGCAGGAACTTCCCTACGACGCGTACGAAGCCGACAAGGCCAAGCGGGCCGAGCAACTGAAACCTTGGCGTGCCTGGGTGGCGGCCGAAGGCGCCGGCGCCGAGCTCATCTTCCCCTTGCCTGAGAGTAAGCCGTTGCTCGGCCGCACGCTCATCGCCTACTACAACCAGAGCCTGGTCGTCGAGCTCGACGCCGAGGGCAAGGAACGCTGGCGGATGCAAGTCCCCAACCCCTGGGCTTGCCAGGGACTGCCCAACGGTCATCGCGTGTTCGCCTTGTACGGGCAGAACAAAGTGATCGAATACGACGATCAGGGAAACGAAGTTTGGAGTAAGGACGGCTTGCCCGGCCAGCCGTTCAGCATCCAGCGGCTGGAAAGCGGCAACACGCTCGTAGCCTGCTCCAACAGCAATAAGGTGGTGGAAATCGATCCCGAAGGAAACGTCGATTGGGAAGCGACCGTCGCCAATCGACCCATGGACGCCAGGCGACTCGAAAACGGCAATACGCTGGTCGCGCTGTCGAACGATAACAAGGTCGTCGAAGTCGATCCGTCGGGGAAGGTAGTCCACGAGATATCGAACATGAACGGCCCCGTCTCGGCGTCGCGCCTGGAAAACGGCAACACGCTGGTGACGCAAATGAACACGGGGCAAGTGGTCGAGGTGGATCGCGAGGGGAAAATCGTGTGGTCCGCCACGGGGCTGCCCCAGCCGTACGAGGCCCAAAGGCTGCCCAACGGCAACACCCTCGTTGCTGCCCAGAATGCCGTGTTGGAATTCGACTCGAAGGGCAAGGTGGTGTGGCAGCACGACGGCAACCTGGCGAGCGGAGTTAGCAGATATTAAGCCTTGGATGGTCGTGAAAGTTTCGCGGAGAAAACTCCAAATCACAAAACACAAATCCCAAACAACTTCCCAACGGCTAAACATCTAAATCTCAAACGCTGGTGTTCCCCGTTCGGGTGTTTTGAGAATTGGAAGTTGAGATTTGTTTGGGATTTGTCATTTGCGATTTGGGATTTCATTTTTCGATCGTTAGCCGCCTGCGGCACAAAGGTAATCAACAGTGGGGTCGTCAAAATCCTTGGAGTGGATCCTGTGGCTGGTCGGGTACGACCTGTCCCATCTGCCCGAAGGGGCCAAGGACATCGCGCTCACGTGGACGAACCTGCCCCATTCGTGGGGGGTGTTCGTGATGATCGGCGCGGTGTTGGCCGTCGCCGTGGGCGTGGTGGCCGTGTACCGCCGTGAAATCGACACCTGCCCACGCCGCGTGAAGGTGATCCTGGCGGTGGTGCGGATGGCCGTGCTCTTGGCGCTGGTCGTCATTCTGTTGGGGCCGGCCCTCACGTACTCGCAGACGCGAGTACGCGAGCCGTACGTCGTCGTGCTGCGCGACGCCTCGCAGTCGATGAACACGACCGATCGCTATCTCGACGACGCCGATGCGGCCCGTGTCGCGGCCGCCACCGGCCGTTCGCCCGAGGAAATTCGCGACGAGCGCCCCAGCCGCACCGACCTGGTCAACGAGCTGTTGAGCCGGGACAACGAAGCCCTCCTGCGGCGGCTGCAGCGGCTGGGCCACGTGCAGGTGCTCGACTTTGCCGACTCGGTGCAACTCATCGAAACGCGACCGGCCCAGACCCGCCGCACAGCCGATTCCGGCGGCAGCGCATCGGGCGACGAGAGCGAATCGGCGAGCACCGACGGAGTGCTGAAAACGGGTGCGGATTCCGCATCGCCGCCGTTGGCGGCGACGCTTCCCCCGCTGGATGCCCAGGGGCGCGGCACCGATCTGTATGCGGCCATTCGCAACGGCCTGACGACGAATCCGCTGGCCGCGATCATCTTGATTACCGACGGGCAGCGCACCACCAACGACGATCCCCTCGCCGCGGCGCTCGAAGCCCAAAAGCGGGGCGTTCCGCTCATCATCGTGGGTATTGGCGACCCGAACCGGCCCCGCAACGTCAAGGCCGACAATCTCTACGTGCGACCCGAGGTGTGGCCCAACGAGCCGTTTGAAATCGAGGCGGTTGTCGTCGCCGAAGGGCTCGACTCGCCGGATCTTACCGTCGAACTCATCGAGCAGACGTCCGACCCGGCCGACGGCACGCTTGGCCCGGAAAAGATCGTCGCCAGCGAACGGCTTCCCCTGCCGGAAGGGGGCGGTCGCATCCGGCATTCCTTCTCGCACACCGTCAAGGATCCGGGAAACTACGTGTTCTCGATCCGCGTCCCTCTTTTGGATAACGAGCAGGCCGAAGACGACAACCAGCTCGCTTCCCAGGTGGTGCGGGCCTTGGATCGCGAGAAGATCCGCGTGCTGCTGATTGCCGGCGCGCCCAGTTGGGACTACCGCATGGTGCAGCGGCTGCTGTTGCGCGACAACACGGTGACGCTCTCCTGCTGGCTGCAAACGCTCGACCTGGAGCGACCCCAGGAAGGGAACGAGCCGATCGCCAAGCTCCCCTCGTCGATCGAGGAATTCAACAAGTTCGACGTGATCATGCTCTTCGATCCCAATCCCAACGAGTTCGACGAAGAGTGGGTCAACCTGCTCAAGCGCTTCGCCAGCGAGCACTCCGGCGGAGTGCTGTACATGAGCGGGCCCAAGTTCTCGGGCAGCTTTTTGACGAATGCCCGCACCGGGGGCGTGAAGGATATTCTCCCCGTGCGGTTCGGCGACGTGGGTGCCACACAGGTCGCCTCGCTGCTGCAAAGCAACCAGGAGGAGTGGCGAATGCGGATTGTGCCCTCGTACGCCGATCACCCGGTGATGACCTTTTATCCCGACCGCCAGGACAACCTGTCGCGATGGGAATCGCTGCCGGGCATTTTCTGGAGCTTCCCCGCGCAGGAGCCCAAGCCGACGGCCCAAGTGCTCTTGGAGCACGGCGACCCCACGTTGCGGCAGATCGAGGGATCGCGGCCGCTGCTGGTCGCCGGACGGTACGGTTCGGCCAACACACTGTATATCGGCTTTAACGGCACGTGGCGTTGGCGGAGCGTGGGACGGCAGGCGGAGTTCTTCGACCGCTTCTGGATTCAAGCGACGCGCTATCTCGTCGAAGGACGCTCGCTCAAAGGTCGCCGCCGCGGCTACGTGCAGAGCGAGCGCGATCGCTACGAAGTCGGCGACAAGGTGACGCTCATCGCCCGGCTCAAGGATGCCGCCTTCCAGCCCCTCGTTCTCCCCGCGACCGATCCTCTGAACCAAGAAGAGATAGGAATCGATGCCGTGCTCGAAATCGGAGGCGAGGAGTCGATTCCCGTCAAGCTCCGGCCGGTGGAGAGCCAGCCCGGCGACTTCGAGGCGACTCTCACCGCTCGGCAAACCGGCGTGCACACCTTGCGGGTGACGCTGCCCGAGGCCACCGGAGCCGAGGAGGCCAAAATCGACACTTCGTACACGGTCGAGCTGCCGAGGGTCGAAACCAATCAGGTTTGGCTGAACAAGCCGCTGTTGATCGAGCTGGCTAACGCGTCGGGGGGAAAGTACTACGACATCGATGAATTCGACAAAATCGCCGACGTTGTGCCCGACGTGAGCGAAGTGATCGACGTGCCGGGTCGGCCCGAGCTGATTTGGGGTCTGAATCGGGCGCCGTTTTTGATCTTGGGGTTGCTGGTGGGGCTGTTGTGCTTCGAGTGGTCGGTTCGCAAGTGGTTCAAGCTGTTATAGCGAGGACAAGATGGCCCAAATCGCGGTGAAGCACATTTCGGGAATGCCCCAGGCCGTGGCCTCGCGACTGCGCGCGCTGCGGCGTCGGATGGCGATATGGTTTCTGGTCGACGGGCTGAGCAAGCTGCTGCTGTTGGCGGTGGCGATTTGTGCGGTCGACTTGCTGGCGGATTGGGCGTTCCGTTGGGACACCCCGCAGCGAGGGATCCTGCTGGTGCTGATGATCGTCGGCCTGTGTGTGGCCGCGTTTTGGTGGCTCATTCGCCCCTTCACGCATCGCACGGGCGACGATGCTCTGTGCCTCGAGGTCGAACGCCGCTTCAAGGATTTGGGCGAAAGTCTGATTAGCGCCGTGCAACTCGCTCGGCTCGACGAAAAGGAGCTGGGCGGCGTTTCGCGGACGCTGGTACGGGCGACCATCGACTACGGAACCAGAGCGGCCGAGCGCGTGCGATTCGATGAGACGCTGAATCTGAAGCGGTTCTACATCAACCTGCTCCTGTTGGCCGTGGGCATCGCGGCCACGGCGGGAGCGGCCGTTGCCGTGGCAAACACCGAAGCAGGGTACATCTGGTTCAATCGCAACGTCATGTTGGGAAGCGCCACCTGGCCACAGTACACCTACCTGGTGGTACACGGTGAGAAGGACGGCGTGTTGACCCTTCCGCGGGGCGAGGATTGGCTGCAGGAGGTGGAAGTCGACCCGAAAAGCGAGCGCATTCCGCCCGAGGTGTACCTCGACTTCCGTCCGTCGCGCGGTCGCCCGTCGCAGAGCATGCGCAAATCGGACCGGATGTTCCGGCTCGAATTCCAGAACGTGATCGAAGAGTTTCAATTCCGAGCGCGAGGCGGCGACGCCGTCACTCCTTGGATCCAGGTGCGGCTCGTCGAACAGCCGGCCGTGACCGACCTGTTGCTCACGGTAACGCCGCCGCCCTACGTGTCCTCCCAGGAGGAAACGCTCGAAAGGGCCCGCAGCCCCTACGGCGTGCTGCGCGGTAGCGCACTCAAGATTGAGGGCCAGACGAATAAACCCATCGTCAACGCCGAGCTGAGCCTCGGCGACCAGTCGCTCCCCATGGCGCTCGTGGGCGACTCGGGTTTTGCGATCAGCCTCACGCCCGAAGAACTGGTCGCGGGGCGGTACCTCATCCGTTTGACCGATTCCCTGGGGCTGACATCGAAGCGGCCCACCTCGTTCGAAATTCGTATCGTGCCCGACCGACCGCCGCGGGTCACCGCCGAGTTGTTGGGCATTAGCGGCATGGTCGTGCCGCAGGCGTTCATCCCGTTGAATGCGCGCATCTCGGACGATTTCGCCGTGAGCGACGTCCGGCTTACGTACGAGTGGCGGAGCAGCGAGAGCGTTTCGCCTCCTGAATCCGGCACCGTGGATCTCGGTTTGCCGGAGGAGCTGGTGGGAGAGTCCGCTCTGGAACTGAAAGGCCTGATATTCGACTTACAGCCGCTGCAAATCCCCACCAACAGCGGCCTCACCTTCCACATCGAGGCCGACGACAACGACAACGTTTCCGGGCCCAACACCGGACGCTCTCCCGAGTTCCTGGTCCGCGTCGTGACCGAGGAGCAGTTGCGGGCCGACCTTTTGCGGCGCGAGAAAGAGCAGCGGCAGGAATTCGAGCGCCTGCTCAAGAACCAGGAAGACGCCCTGACCGACGCCCAGGCCTTGCAGGCCGCTCTGACCGATGCGCCGACGATGGACGGGGACCTGACCCGCTCGCTGATGGACATCCAAAGGCGGCAGAAGCTCATCGGCACCAACACGTCGACCATCTCGCAGAGGTTGTCCTTGTTCCTGATCGAGTCCGAGAACAACCGACTCGAGGAGGAAGGAGGACCGCTGCACCGCCGCCTCAACGATAACGTCATCGTCCCCATGATCGAAATCACGATGAACGATTCGCCCGAGGCCGTCCGCAGTCTCGATAAGGTGCGCCGGCTATCGGAAAAGGCGGCAGACCGCGACGAGGCGCTCGCCGAGGCAATTGCCCAGCAGGAGGCGCTGGCCGCCAAAATGCGCGAGATTCTCGTACACATGGAAAAGGCCGAGGGCTACCAGGAGGCGGTCAACCTGCTGTACGAAATCGAAAAGCTTCAGCGCAACGTCCACGACTTGACCGAAAAGGAGCTGCAAGATCGAATTCGCAGATTCCTCGAAGAGGGCAATTCCACGGACAAGCCCAAGCCGGAGGGAGACGATGGGGCGGATTCCGGCGATTCAGATACGAATCAGGAAAACGGCCAGGGGCCCGAGGGCGAAGCACCGGCCGAATCGGATCCCCTGGACCCATAGCGCGGCAGGGGCTGTCCTCGGCGTGAGACCCGGCCACGCCAGAGGCAAAGATGTTGCGTCGGGACGCAAAACACGGGATATTGAACGTAGCGGCGATCGTCCCAGGAACCCGGGTGTCTGCGGCGTTCGAAGACTAAACGGTTTAGGCGGACTGGGAGGCAGCCGAGTTCGCTCCATATTTCTCGCGATAAAGCCGTGTCCGGCGCGAACTTCAGTGATATGATTAACGACAAATATCCAGGCGGTTGGGGGTAGATTGTCCCTCGACAGGGCATTCCTGCCCGCGTTTTCGACCCGGGCGATAGCCACAGGAACAGGAGCAGCCATGATGACTTGCCGCAAATTCCTCGGGTGTGCCGCCGTGCTTTTAATCGTGGCAGCCATTGGCTCGGCCCAGGAAGACTCGGGCAGCACGAGCAATCCGCCGCCGCGCAAGGTCTCGCCGCTGGGAGTGCGGCAACAGCGCGTCGAGCGGATGATGGAGGACCTCGAGCGCAAGTTCAAGAGTCTGGCACAGACGCTCGAAAAGACCGAGCCGGAACGCGCCGAGCGGCTCGTCAAAGCGATTCAACAGTCGAAGGAGCTTCTCATTCAGCAGCGGATGGGCGATATCACCAAGCTGTTGGACGACGCCCAACTCAGCAGCGCTACCACCGAGCAGAAGGTAATCCTCTCCGATTTGCGCAAGCTGATCGCGCTCCTGTTGGCCGAGGATCTCGAAAAGCAACGCGAGGAAATCGAGCGGCTGAAGAAGTTTCGCGAAGAGATTGAGCGGATCATCGACGAAGAGCGTCCGCAGCATCGCGAGAGTGAGCGCCTGGCCAACAAGGACGAAACACTCCGCGATCTCGAGGCCCAGATCAAGGCCGTCGAAGAGCTGATCAAGAAACAAGAGAAGGTTATCGAAGCCACGGGCGAGGCCCGCGATAAGGGCATCCAGGCGTTCGGACCCGTAGCCGACAAGCAGCGCGATGTGCGCCTCGAAACACAGAAGGTCGCCGAGCAGATTGGCAATACCGCCAAGCCGCAAGGCGACGGTCAAGCGGGTGGCCAAGAAGGCGGCCAGCAGGGCGGACAAGAAGGCGGGCAACAGGGTGGCCAGCAAGGCGGACAACAAGGCGGACAACAGGGTGGCCAGCAAGGCGGGCAACAGGGTGGCCAGCAGGGCGGCCAAGAAGGCGGCCAGCAGGGCGGCCAAGAAGGCGGACAACAGGGTGGCCAGCAAGGCGGCCAGCAAGGCGGACAACAGGGTGGCCAGCAAGGCGGCCAGCAAGGCGGACAACAAGGCGGACAACAAGGCGGACAGCAAGGTGGTCAACAAGGTGGACAGCAGGGTGGACAGCAAGGCGGGCAGCAACAGGCCGGTTCCAAGCAATACGAGCCAGGCCAGAAGTCGCTCGAACAGGCCGCGGAGCACCAGAAGTCGGCCGAGGACAATCTCGGCGAGGGCATGGGCAAAGTGGCCGAACGAGACGAGCAGCAAGCCCTGAACGATTTGAATCGCGCCCTGGAAGAGCTCAAGAAAGAGAGCCGCCGCATCGCCTCCCTTCCCCCCGAAGCCTTCGACAAGATGGCCAAGAAGCAGGACGACACCTCCGCTCGCGCGGCCCGGCTCGAAGAGGAAATGAAGAAGGGAGCCCAATCGGGCGGCGGACAGGGTGGTGGAGAAGGGGAAGGCCAGGGCGGCCAGTCGGGCGGTTCCCCCGGTCAGCAGAACGTCCAGCAGGCCAAAAAGTCGATGGATCGCGCCTCGGGCGACCTGCGCGAGAAAGATCCCGAGGGAGCGGCCCGGCAGCAGGAAGAAGCCCTCCGCGAGCTCAACAAAGCCCTCCGCGAAATCGAGGAGCGTCTGGCACAGCTTCGCGAGGAGACTCAGGAAGAAAAGCTCGCGCGGCTCGAAGCCCGGTTTCGCGAAATGCTGGCCCGGCAGCAACAGGTAACAATCGCCACGCTCGAGCTGGAAGCCAAAAGGCTAGAGGCGGGCGGCGAGTTGAATCGCGCCGGCAAGCTCGAAGTGGGAAGGCAGGCGATTGAGGAACGCGAGCTGTCCGAAGCGGCTCATCAGGCCCTCGAAATCATTATCGAGGACGGCACCAGCGTCGTCTTCCCACGCGTCGTCGAGGGACTGCGCGACGACCTGACGCGAGTGGGCGAACTGCTCGACGCCCAGCGCACCGACAAGTACACCAACGTGATGCAGAAGGAAATCGAGACCACACTCGAAGAGCTCATCGAAGCGCTACAGAAAGTGCAAAAGGACAAGAAGCAAGGTGGCGGCGGGGGAGGTGGGGGAGGCGGCGGCGAACCTCCGCTGTTGCCCAACTCGGCCGAGCTGAAGCTGTTGCGGGCCTCGCAACTCCGCGTCAACCGCCGCACGGCGGCCTTCGAGGAGACGCGACCCGCCGACGGGCTCGACGACGTGCTCAAGGCCGAAGTGCAGAGCATCGCCGTGCGGCAGTTGGAAATCGCCATCATGACCGAACAGATCGTCGAGCGCAACTGACCGGTTGCCCGAAATCAAGCCCTTAGGAATTCGCGCTCTATCAGCGTAAGGAACTGCGAAATGAAGACTTGCCCCTGTTGGCGAATCGTTCCCGTCCGAAAACGTGCCGCTCTGCTGGCGGCCGTGGGTGTTTGCGTCATGCTGGTCGGCGTGGCGATGCCTCGTGCTCTCCGCGGCGAAGCGGTAGAGGCCGACAAGGTCATCGACGCCTTCGTGGCGCACATTGGCGAGGGCAAGTCGTTCGACGACAAACAGAAGGAAGCGGCCCTGAAGGCCGTGTCCTCGCTTCGTGAGGATCCCTATCTCCGCAGCGCCGCGGTGACCGAGGGGCTCTGCGAGCTGTATCCTGAGTACCGCGCCGCCCTGGAGGGGCTGGGCGAGGAGAAGCTCGACGCGGCCATCGAGAGCCTCGACCGCATGTCGGGCCACGACGACCCGTACCTGGCGTCCGACGCTTCGTTCTACCTGGCACGCGCCTTGATGATCGAAGAGCGCTACGAAGGGGCCATTTCGCGGCTCGACGACGTCATGGGTAAGTGGGGCGACAAGAGCCTGCAAACCAGTGAGGCCCTGTTCCTCCGCGGCGTCTGCCACGCTCGTATGCTCCAGCGCCCCCAGGCCATTGAATCGCTGACCCGTTATCTGAACGAGAACCCCGACGCGCCCGAACGCATGCGAATCGGCGCCTGGCGGCAGCTTCAACTGCTTCAGTCGGTGGAAGAGGGCACGCTGAGCGACGTGTACGAACGAATGGATTTCTCGCGTCGCCGCCTGAGCCTGGAAGATTCCGGCGAGAAGACGCAGGAGGAGCAGAAGAATATCATCGACATGCTCGCCAAGCTCATCGAGGAGGCCGAAGAGAAGGAGTGCAACTGCCAAGGCAGTGGGAGCGGCATTAAGCCATCGCAAGGAAAGAGTGGTAGTGCCGGTCGCGGTAACGGGAAAAGCCAGGGCGGCGGGGGCGGAAACAACCAGGACGAAGGCGACGTCGTTCGCCGCGTTTACGGTTCGGGCCCACAAAGCCCCTGGAGCAAGCTCCGCGACAAGGATCGCGACCCCGCTTACAGTGCCATCAAGGCCAATTTCCCGGGTCGCTACGAAAAGCTCATCGAGCAGTACTACAAGGCGTTCCAGGACGAGAACATGCCCTGACGGCCTGCGCCCCTAGCGGTGGCGAGCGGCCTTCCGCGGTCACACCGGTGCGCTCGGCCAGCGCGCTGGCATGTCGGCGCAGCGCGGGGCGAGCGTGTCTATAATGGAAAGGAGCGCGGGCCACCGACCGTTCGGCCCGACGCCCTTTCCGCGTCCACCTAGCCACGGGGCATCGCCAAACGATGGGCCGCGCCAAAACTCGTGCCGCTTGCCGTCATGTAGCCCGTTCCGTAGCGACGGCTGCCGCTTCTCATCGATTCGCGCTCTGGCTCGCCGCGCCGCTGGTGGTAGGGGCCTTCGTGGCCAGCGCCGCGTTTCTCGGCTTTCCGCACGCTGCCGCCCAGGAGAATCAAGGCCAGGAGCGGCTCGTGCTGCTCGATGACGAGCAAATCGCGACGACTCTCTCAGCGATCGACACGCGCGGGCTGATCACCGGTTCCGGCCTGCCGAAGGGACTCGACCTCGACTCGCTGCGCCGCATCGAGCGCACCGGCTCAAAGGTGGAACCGGCAACCGGCGCCGCCGTGACGATCGACCTGGTCGGTGGCGGTCGGCTCTCGGCGCGATCGTTCTCCTTGTCCGATGAACGATGTCGCATCGCCTGGAAATTCGGCGAGGCACTGGAGCTACCCATCGAAGTGGTCCGCGTCGTTCATTTAGAAGCGGGCGACGTGCCGCCCAACGTCCAGCATGCGATTGATAACCCGTCGACCGATTTCGACCGCATGTTCATGAAGACCGAGGAGGGTCTGCAAACCGTCACCGGCTTGTTGGAAAAACTCGACGACGAGTCGGCCGTGGTCGAGTGGGAGGGCACTCGCCACACGATCCACCGCGCTTCATTGCACTCGGTCGTCCTGGCGCAATTGCAAGCCACTACCGCTGCCAAACCGTGCCGCGTCACCTTGCTCGATGGATCGGTGCTGCCGGGCGCCATCGAGCAGCTTGCCGACGGCGTGCTCACGATGCGTGTGACCGGGGCGGCAAAAATTGAGCTCCCCTGGTCGGCGGTGCATGCGATCGACGTGCGTTCGAGCCGGATGACCTACGTGTCCGACCTCAAGCCGACGAGCGTTAGCGAAGAACCCGTGGTGACGTTCGGCTGGAATTGGCAGCGCGACGCCAGCGTGCAAGGTCGCCCGCTCACGCTTGCGCAGAGGCAGTTCGCCAAGGGAATCGGCGTACACGCTAACAGCCAATTGACGTTTGACGCCGACGAGCAATACGATGAGCTGCTGGCCGTCGTCGGCATCGACAGCGAGACCGACCAGCGCGGCGACTGCGTGTTCGAGGTGCTAGGCGACGGCGCGTCGCTGTGGACCCAGCGCGTCAAGGGAAACGACCCTCCGCGGCCCGTGCGGGTCGATATCAGCGGCGTGCGGCGTGTGACTCTGGCGGTGCATGCCGGGGCCGACCTCGACCTGGCCGACCACGCGGACTGGTGCGACGTTCGATTCATCAAGAAACCATAGTGGCGGGATCAACATGTCTGACTTTGCTGCCTGTCGCTGTACGCCGCCTCGTGCCGGACTGCCTTGGCACCGGCTGGCAGCGGTGGGAACGATGGCCCTGGTCGCTTCCCTCTTTAGCGGCTCGGCGATCGATCGATCCGGCACCGCGCGGCTGCGCGCCGCCGAAGACGACTCGGCTTCGGCGGCTGCACCGTCGGTAACCGCCGACGAACTGGCCCTCATCAAGGCGGCCGAGGCGGCTCGCATCGCGGCCATCGACCGCGTTTACGGCGCGGTCGTTTGCGTTTACGGCAACAATCGGCAGGGGGGCGGCTCCGGCGTCCTCTTCGATCCCAGCGGCCTGGCACTCACCAATCACCACGTGGTGGCCGCGGCGGGAACCGAGGGATGGGGCGGCTTGGCCGACGGCAAGCTCTACCGCTGGAAAATGATCGGCACCGATCCCGGCGGCGACGTGGCCATCATTCAGCTCAGCGGCCGCGACGAATTCCCCTTCGCACCGCTGGGCGATTCCGACACCGTGCGCGTCGGCGATTGGGCCATGGCCATGGGCAATCCGTTCGTGCTGGCCGAAGACCAGAAGCCCACCGTAACGCTCGGCATCGTTAGCGGCGTCGAGCGCTACCAGGAAGGCGCCGGCCAGAACATGCTCGTTTACGGCAACTGCATCCAGGTCGATAGCTCGATCAACCCCGGCAACTCGGGCGGCCCGCTTTTCAACATGCGGGGCGAATTGCTCGGCATCAACGGTCGCGGCAGTTTTCAGGAACGAGGCCGCGTCAACGTCGGCCTGGGATACGCCATCTCGGTCAACCAGATCAAGCTTTTCTTGCCCGACCTGCTCGCCACCAAGGTCGCCCAGCACGGCACGCTCGATGCGCTGTTCGGCGAGCGCAACGGCCAAGTCGTCTGCCACACCATCAACCTCGACGCCCCGGTGGCCACCGCCGGCCTGGCGTTGGGCGACCGGCTCATTTCGTTCGAGGGGTACCCCATCACCAGCACCCACCAGTTCACCAACCTCATCAGCACGCTACCGGCCGAATGGCCGGCTGAGCTGGTCGTCCAGAGCGAGGGCAGCGGCGAGCGGAAAGTGATTCACTCGCGGTTGCTTCCTCTACCCTACGGCGCCGACCCCGAACAGCCGCCGGACATGCCGCCCGACATGCCTCCGGACGAGCAACCAGAGGACAAACAGCCGGATAACGGCGAACAGCCCAAGCCTGACGATGAACAACCGGCGGAAACTGAGAAGCCGGCAGAAGGGGAGAAACCGTCCGAGGGCGAGAAAGCGACCGAGGGCGAACAGCAAGCCGACGGTGAAAAACCGGCCGACGGCGAGGCGCCCGCTGACGGCGAAAAACCTGCCGAAGGTGACAAGTCTGCGGAAGGTGAAAAACCTGTTGAGGGGGAAAAGCCCGCCGAAGACCCGAAGCCCGAGCAGCCCCCGATGCCCATGCCGATGCCGCAGGTTCGGCGGCCGCAAATCTCGGTGGCCAATGCCGGCGTCATCCGCGACGAGGAGGTCAACATCGCCAATTGCCGCCGCATCGTCGCAAGATGGCAGGCCACCACGCTCCCGCAGCCGCTGGCCGACGAGGTTCAGGCCATCCGCCTCACCGACGACGTCCTTCGCGCGGGTCACGCGGTGGGGCAGCAACAAATCGTGTTGGCCGTCGACGGACGCTTCCGCGTCGACTACCGCGACGGCGAAACCGATTCGGCTTATGGGTTCGACGGCGAGCGCTACTGGGCCCACGAAGGGTTGGCCGCCCCGCAGGTTCTCGCCACGTCGAAGGCGCTACTGAATCCGGTTCTGTCGCAGGCGGCCACGCTGGCGGCAGTGTTCGACGAGGAGCCGCTCGCGCGATTCGGCAAGGTGCTGCTCGATGGCGGCGATAAGGCACTCGGCCAGCCGGCATACCGCGTCAAATCAATCGACGACCGCGGCGATTGGTTCTACGTCTGGCTGAGCGTGCTGGGTGAAGACGGGCAACCGGGCGTTCGCCTGCTCAAGTCGGGGGCCGACATCGACGGCAAGTCGCCTGCCATGGCGGTCACCTTCGCCGACTGGCGGAGCATCTCGGGCATGCCTCTTCCGTTCCGTCGCGCCCTGGTCGATGGAATCTCCGAGAACGAGGTTGTACAGTTCCAGACCGTGCAAGCGGAAGCTCTCTCCGATCTCTCCCAGGAAATGTTCGAGGTTCCCGGCGATGCTGCGACCGATGAATGAGCCACGAGCGACAACGCGCCGCGTCATTCTGCAATGTGCGGTAGCGCTTGTTACCGTCGCTTGGGCGTTTGGCACGAGCGCTGCAACCCGCGCCGACGACGGCCCCTTCGCGCGAGCCGTGGCAATCGCGCAACAGCGCACCGTGAAAATCTACGGTGCCGGAATCGGCCGCGTTTCGGGCTACGGCACGGGCCTGTTGGTTTCCGCCGAAGGCGACATTCTCACGGCGGAGGGGGTGAACCTCTTAGGCAATCGCATCCGCGTGACCCTGCCCGATGGCTCGATGCACGATGCTCGGCTGGTTCGCAGCAACCACGAGCTGCAACTGGCCCTTTTGAAGATCGACGCTCCCACGCCCCAGTACTTTGCGCTGGGCGATCAGCCTCCGGTCGAAAAGGGGAGTTGGGTGGTGGCGGTCAGCAATGCATTCAAGGTGGCCGACGGGGCCGAGCCGCTTTCGGTCACGCTGGGCATCGTTTCGCTCCGCACCCGGCTCGACGCCCGCCGCGGCACGCAGGATTCGCCCTACCTGGGCGACCTGCTGTTGATCGACGCCATCACCAGTAACCCCGGTGCCGCCGGAGGAGCCGTGGTGACGGCCGACGGCCGCCTGGCAGGCATGATCGGCAAGATCATCGAGAGCAAAAGCACCAACACCCGGCTCAACTACGCGGTGCCGGTCGACCTGCTCGACAAGTTCGTCCGCGACGAGCTGGAATCGTTCGCGCCGGTGGTGGCGTCGTCCGATGCGAAGGCGGAGTTGGGCATCCGGCTGTTCCGTCTGGGCGGGCGCAACGCGCCGGCCTACATCGACCGCGTCGTTGCCAACAGCCCGGCCGCCGCAGCGGGCCTGCGTCCCGACGATCTTGTAATCTCCGTGGGCGGCCAGGCGATCCGCAACGTGACCGAGTACCGCCAGGTAGTCGACACGCTCAAGCCCGGTGAAGAAGTGCTGCTGTTGGTCAAACGCGGTGAAAAAGTACAGGAATTCCGCATCACGCCGGTGGCGGAAGATAGCGACGAGTAACCATACGCGGTGGCGGAGCGGGCGAAACCGCAAGCGAGGATGAACGTGAGTACGAAGGTTCGACGAACAGTCGGAGGAAGAGTTGTCGCGCTCGCGGCGGTTCTCGTACTGGCGGTGGTTCTCTCCGCGGGAAACGCACGCGCTCAACAGCGCGATACTCCCGCGGTCGATGCCACGGCCACCGTCAAAGCTGCCGCCGACCTTTCGCAGGGCATTCTGCTGGCACCCAAGGCGTTTACGGCAGCGGCCAATAAGGTGCTCCCCTCGCTGGTGACCATCGAGTCGTTCGGCGGCGTGTCGGCCGGACAGGGACGCATCGGCGGAATCCGACGACCGGGCGACGGGCCGACCACCGGCGTCATCGTCTCGTCCGACGGGTACATCCTCACCAGCACGTTCAACTTTATTAAGCAGCCGCCGGTCATCACGGTCGTATTTCGCGATGGGCAACGCCGCGTGGCCAAGCTGTTGGGGCGCGACGAAACGCGCCACCTCTGTCTGTTGAAGGTCGACGGCGTTGAGGACCTGCCAATTCCCCAGGCCGTGCCGCGATCTGAGCTCAAAGTCGGCCAGTGGGCCGTCTCCGTCGGCATCGGTTTCGGCGACACCGACCCCGCTCTCTCGGCCGGCATCATCAGCGCCACCAGCCGCGCCATGGGCCGTGCCGTGCAGACCGACGCCAACATCAGCCCCGCCAATTACGGCGGGCCCCTGGTCGACATCGAGGGACGCGTCATCGGCATCTGCGTTCCCCTCAACCCGGCGTCGACCGAGGCAGGCGCGGGCGTCGAGTGGTACGACTCGGGCATCGGCTTCGCTATCCCCCTCGAAGGGCTCGATCCCGTGATCGCCGCGATGCGCGAAGGGAAGATCGTGAAAGCCGGCTATCTCGGCGTCCAGATGAAACCGGCCAGCGAAGATGGGCAGGGGGTCGTCGTCGAAGCCGTACAGGACGGCTTCCCGGCGAAGGAGGCGGGTATCCAGCCGGGCGACGTCATCACGTCGGTCGACGGCGAGCCGGTGCAAGACATGTTACAGCTTCGCATCGCCGTAGGCCGGCATGCCGAGGGGGAAACGGTCAAGCTGACCATTCGCCGCGGCGAAGAGACGATGGAGTTGGAAATCAAGCTGGCCGCCGCTCCCGAGCAGCCTCAAGTCCAGCCGCAGATGCCGCCGGACGAGAACCCCCCTCCCGACGAAAAGCCTTCCGGCGAAAAACCCTCCCGCGATCCATTCGGCGAACCCGAAGACGAAGGAGCCGGCGACAAGCCCTCGGGCGACGAGGCGCCCGAGCAACCTTGATTCGCGGTTCCTCCACTTCGCGCTCTTTGCACCTTGGCGGTAAACGATGAGGCGGCACTGGCGAACCACGATCGACGCGCCGCTTGGCGCTGCGCCGCTTTTTGCTTTGCTACTTGCCACGGTGATCGTGGTTCCCGCCGCGCCAGCAGCAGCCGTAGATGCACCCGACGCGGCTTCGTCCGATACACCGTCCGACCCAGCGGCACTCGCCGCCCAGCGCCAGGCCGAGGCTTACTTCGAAGCGAAAGTCCGCCCGCTGCTGGCCGCTCGCTGCTTCGAGTGCCACGGGCCCGAGAAGCAGGAATCGAGCTTGCGGCTCGACTCGCGCGCGGGCGTTTTCAAGGGGGGCGATCGCGGGCCGGCCGCCGTTGCGGGCAACCCCGACGACAGCCACCTGGTCCAGGCCATCCGCTACGGCGATGAAGACTTGCAAATGCCTCCCACCGCGCCGCTCGACGCGCAGGAAGTGGCGATTCTCGAAACATGGGTCAAAAGCGGGCTCGCCTGGCCGGACGCTCCATCCGGCGTTTCGGCGGCCTGGAAAACGCACTGGGCGTTCCAGCCGGTCGTGCGACCCGCGCTGCCCGACACAGCGAACGCCGATTGGGCCCGCAATTCGGTCGATCGGTTCGTGCTGGCACGGCTCGAAGCGGCCGGCCTTGCGCCTTCGCCCGAGGCCGATCGCCGCACGCTCATCCGCCGTCTCGCGTACGATCTTGTCGGCCTGCCCCCCACGCCCGAGGAGGTCGCCGCCTTCGAGGCCGACCCCGCGCCGGATTCGTACGAGCGGCTGGTCGATCGCTTGCTGGCTTCGCCGGCCTACGGCGAGCGGTGGGGGCGATACTGGCTCGACGTGGCCCGCTACGCCGACAACAAGGGCTACGTGTTCTTCGAGGAGAAGACCTATCCCTGGTCGTACACCTACCGCGACTGGGTGATCGAGTCGCTGAACGCCGACCTGCCTTACGACCGGTTCGTGCTCGAGCAGTTGGCCGCCGATCAGTTGGATGCCGATTCGCCCTACACCGATTCACCAAGCGCAGGCGAAGCGGGCACGCCGTCCAATCCGCGCGACTTGCGGGCGATGGGTTTTCTCACCATCGGCGGGCACTTCATGAACAACACGCACGACATCGTCGACGACCGCATCGACGTCATCGCCCGCGGCCTGATGGGGCTCACCGTCACCTGTGCCCGCTGCCACGACCACAAGTACGATCCCATTCCGACGGCCGACTACTACTCGCTGTACGGCGTATTGCGCAGCTCGTACGAACCGCTCGTTCCGCCGCTGTGCGAACCGGCGCCCGACACCGAGGAGCAAAAGAAGTACCAGGAAGAACTCGACGCCGCGCAGAAAAAGCTGGCCGAATTCGTCCAGGGCAAGCACGCCGAGCTGGTTGGTGGAGCCCGTGCCCGTGCCGGCGAATACCTGGCGGCCGCGCATGCCGCCCAAAGCGCCCCTTCGACCGACGGGTTCATGCTGCTGACCGACACGGGCGAATTGAACCCGGTGATGATCGTTCGCTGGCAGTTGTACCTGGAAGGCACGGCTGGCCACGGCGATCCCGTTTGGGAACCATGGCACGCGCTGGAGGCGCTCAAAGACGATGAATTCGCCAGTGCCGCTGCCAGCGTGCTCCGGCAGCTCCAAACGCTCGGCACGCTTCCCGTGTCGCAGGAAGGCAATCCGCAGCCGGCTGGCGGCGATGGACCATCGCCGGCGGGCCAGCCGATCAACCCACTGGCACTGGCCGCGCTCACCGAACCGCCGCTCGAATCGATGAACGACGTAGCCCACCGCTACGGCGAGCTGTTGGCGAGCATCGACCAGAAATGGAAAGCGGCGCTCGAACAGGCAACCGCGTCCGGCAATCCGCCCCCCACCGCCCTCGACGATCCGGCCGAGGAACAGCTCCGCCACGTGCTGTACGGTCCCGAAGCTCCCCCCGACGTGCCGGTCGAAATGGGCTGGGGCTTTCTCGATCTGTTGCCCGACCGCCCTTCGCAGCAGGAGTTCGAGAAGCGGCTCAAAGAGGTCGAAGCCTGCCTGGTGAAAGGGCCGCCGAGGGCCATGGTGCTGTTGGATCGCCCGCAGCCGTACAATCCCCGCATCTTCCTTCGCGGCAACGCCAGCCGGCCGGGCGAGCCCGTTCCCCGGCAGTTTCCCGCCGTCGTCGATCCCGACCGCAAACCGTTCCAGCACGGCAGCGGGCGGCTGGAGTTGGCGCGGGCCGTCGTCGATCCGGCCAACCCACTCACGGGCCGCGTGATCGTCAACCGCCTGTGGCAGCAACATTTCGGCGATGGGCTGGTGCGCACGCCGGGCGACTTCGGCCTGCGCAGCGAACCGCCTTCGCACCCGGCACTGTTGGACTATCTGGCCGACTCGCTCGTCGAGGGTGGCTGGTCGCTCAAGAAGATGCACCGGCGAATGGTGCTCTCGGCCGCATACCGCCAAATGAGCGTCGACCGCCCCGAGTGCTTAGAGGCCGATCCCGAGAACCGCTTCTTGTGGAAGATGAACCGCCGCCGCCTGCAGTTCGAGGCGCTCCGCGACACGCTGCTGGCCGCGAGCGGCAGTCTCGATTCACGGATGGGCGGGCCGCCGGTTCAGGAATTCGGCGACGCGTTCTCCTCCCGCCGCACGGTGTACGCCTTCATCGACCGCATGGACTTGCCGCCGATCCTGAGCACGTTCGACTTTCCCATCCCCGTCGCCACCAGCCCGCAGCGCGACACGACCACGGTGCCGCCGCAAGCGCTCTACCTGATGAATCACCCGTTCGTGCTCGAGGCGGCCACGCGGTTGATCCACCGCCCCGACGTGTCGTCGCTCACCGACAAGCACGAGCGCATCGACCGCCTGTACCGGATCGTCCTGGGCCGTCCACCGACCGCGCACGACACCGAGCTCGCCGACGAATTTCTCGGCCCCGAGCTCGACGACCAAGCGTGGTCGCTCCTGGCGCACGTGCTGCTGTTAACCAACGAAATGGCGTTTGTGGATTAGCGGTCGACGCGATGTTCACGATGCCCGGTGCCGACGCACGCGGTACAATGCACAAGTCGCTGTGAATTGTCCCTCATCTTCACCAGCGGGAATCAGCAATGGCCGCCCCTGAATCGAGCGACGTACGCTCCGACGCCCACCGCCTCATCGACACGCTGCCGGAAGGCGCCACGTGGGACGACGTGATGTACCGCATCTACGTCCGCCAGTGCATTGAAGCAGGAATCCAAGACGCCGAGGCGGGCCGTGTCGTCGGCGTGGAGGAAGTGCGACGTAGATTCGGCCTTGCGCCATGAAAGTTGTCTGGTCCAACACCGCGCTCGGTCATCTCGTTGAAATCTACGACTACATTTCGCGAGATTCTTCAAGGTACGCGCAGCGCATGGTGAATCGCCTTACGTCGCGATCCAAGCAAGCCGGCGCGTTTCCCCAATCCGGCCAAATGGTCGTCGAATACCAGCGCCGCGACATTCGCGAGCTGATCGAGGGGCCCTACAGGATCATCTACCGCACGGACCCCGATCAGGTCGTAGTCCTCGCGGTGATTCACGGGGCGTCGCTGCCTCCCTCGCAACTGCCGTAGCGATGTTGATTGAAGTGAGAATCCGTGAGGCCTTCGCTGCCGACGTCGAGGTGAACGACGACACCCTGTCGGTGCGGTTGACCGACGGTCGCACGATTGCCGCTCCCGTGGCGTGGTTTCCTCGTTTGGCACACGGCACGCGCAAAGAGCGACAATCCTGGCGCCTGAGCGGCGGGGGTCGCGGCATCCACTGGCCCGAGCTCGACGAGGACATCAGCGTCGCGGGTCTGCTCGCCGGCCTGCCGTCGGGCGAAAGTCAAACTTCGCTCAAGAAGTGGCACGCGGCGCGGGCCAGCGCGAAAGGGCGCCGGAAGCGGAGCCGTTAACGACACTCGGCTGTTCGGCGGACGGCACGGCGGAGCGTGCCTGCTACTTGCTTGATTGCGACTCGCCCGCTTCGCCCAATAGTTGCCGCAGGCGGCGGATGGCGCGCAAGTAGCGCATGCTGGCGGCCGGCTGGGTGAGGCCGAGGGCTTGGGCCGCTTCCTGGTTCGATAGCTTCTCGTAGTGTCGCATGACGATGATTTCGGAGTCGCCCTCGTCGAGCCGCGTGAGCGCTTCTTCCACCCGCCGCACCAGCTCGCGCTGGGCGGCGGCGGCGGCGGGGGTGAGCTCGCCGTCGGCAAGCTGGGCCGCCAGCTCCATTGTCGACCGTTCGGCGCCGGCGGGAACGGCCATTGGCTGCTCGCGGTCGACCGAGCGCTTGGCACTGACGCGGTGCCGGCGATGCGCGTCGATGATACGGTCCATCGCGATCTGCCGCAGCCATAGGTGGAAGTCCATGCCCGGCTGTTGGAGATAGTTGGCCAAGCGGCGGTTGGCCTCGATCAGCACGTCCTGCACCACGTCGCTCACGTCGACACGGCGGCGAATCTGCTGGTCGAGTCGCATCTGCACCATCCGCCGCAGGGCATCGCGGTGCCGCTCCATCAACTGGTTCACCGCGTCGGGGCTCCCCCGACCCGCCTCGGCCAACAGCTCGCGCGTCTTGTCCGATTCCGGCCACATAGGGGGCATTATCGTTCAGCGGGCCGCGGCGCGGCAAGCAATGGCAGTGGGGGTCGGCCGATCGTGGATGGACGGTAGGGACGAAATGGACGGGAATGGACAACTGGCCACGAGCCACAAACCACCAACAACAAACACCGCCCGGCTCGATTTGCTAAAAAATACGGGCACTGGGACGAATCCGTACCCGGCCCCGACCCGTCATATCTGGCGAAGGCAACCTTGTGTCTGGTGCAGCTCAACAGGCCGCTTCCCCCGGGCCGTCCGGAGACGGCGCAGCTTCCGCCTGCCGGGAGTTGGAGGATGCCTTTGCGCGCCACCAGGCCGAGATCATGGGCACGCTGTGCTGCATCACCGGCAACGCCGAGGATGCCCGCGATTGCCTGCAGGAAACGTTCATCAAGTGCTGGCGGAAGCGGGAGCAGTACGGCGAAATCCGCAACGTGCGGGCTTGGATTTTCCGCGTGGCGCTGAACACGGCCCGCGACATGCGGCAAAGTGCATGGAACCGCCGCCGCAAGGCGTGGCCCGAAGGAGACGCGATGGATACCGCGAGGACGGCTTCGCCGCACACACTGGTTCAGCAAAACGAAGAGCTGGCGCGGCTGCGGCAGGAGCTGTCAAAACTGCGGGCTGAGGAGCAGGAGGTGTTCCTGCTGCGGCAGAACGGCGAGTTGACCTACGCGGAGATCGCGGCGGAGCTCGACATTCCCACCGGCACGGTGAAGACGCGGATGCGGCTGGCGCTCGCGCGGCTGCGCAAAGCACTGGGCGACGGGTAACGTGGCCCAACAAGCTATCGAACGATTCAGCAATACAAATCGAATTCAACGCGACACATAACGATTTCGCATAAGGGGCCGATTGCCATGCAACCCCACGACGACAACAAACCCGGCGACGAGCTTCGGCAGAAGCTGTGGGAGCTTGTTTACGAGTTGCTCGAAACCGACGAGGCCGACGAGCTGCGCCAGCGCATCACCGACGACCCCGCTGTCGCCCGCGCGTATTGCGAGGTGGTGCAGCAGTCGGAGCTGGTGGCGCGTGCGTCGCGATATGATGGTCCGCCGGTGGTGCTGCGGGCTGGTGAAGCGCAGAGTGACGTTGTCGCGGAGGGTGATTCGGATTCGAAGC
>CAYQAJ010000022.1:29381-33815 GCA_964415245.1 uncultured Pirellulaceae bacterium
CTGGCTTCGGCCGAAACGCGACTGGCCCGCCAGCACGTGCGGACGATCGTCACCGGCCCCAGCACGATTCACAACGGGTCCGATGCCCGATTCGCCGTGACGACCGTTGCCGCCGACGGCAAACCGCTCTCGACCGACGTCTCCTACCGCCTGTACGACGGCGTGGGCCAATTGCGGCTCGATCGGCGCGCCCAGACCGATCGCGATGGCTCGCTGTTGGTCGAATTGCCAGCCAATTTGCTCGACGACCAATCGCGGCTGGAAGTGGAAACCGAGGGGAGCCCGGCCGGCGGCTCGCTCTCCACGCATCTGGCCGTCGAGCCGCGTCGGCTGGCGACGTATCTTTCGCTCGACAAGCCGCTCTACCGGCCGGGCGAACCAGTGTGGTTCCGCTCGCTCACGCTCTCGCGGTTCGACCTGGGCGAGGCGAGCGAAGTATCGGTCGAGTACGAGGTGCTGGATCCCTCGGGCGCCGCGGTGCCGCAATCGCAGCAATGGGGATTCACCCAGCGCGGCGTGGGCAACGGCGCGATTCTCATTCCGCCCGAAGCGCCCGGCGGCGAGTATACGCTGGTAGCCCGCAGCCCGAACGACTCTTTTGTCGAACAGCGGCGCACGTTTCAGGTGCGCGACTTTCGCGCGCCGCGGTTGAAGAAGCAACTTGAGCTCACGCGAGCCAGCTACGGGCCCGGCGACACGGTTGTCGCCGACTTCTCGGCCGAGAGCGCGCAAGGCGACCCCGCCGCCGGCGCGACGCTGCACATTCGCGCCAGCGTCGATGGCCAGGCGATGGAACTCGCCGACGCCGAGACGGTGGCCGATGCATCGGGTGCGTACCGAGTCGAGTTTCGATTGCCCGAGGAAATCGAGCGGGGCAGCGGCGTCGTGAGCGTCACCGTCGACGACGGCGGCACGCAGGAGACGATCGCCAAGACGATCCCCATTAACCTCGGCAAGTTCGAGGTCGAATTCTATCCCGAAGGGGGCGACCTAGTGGCGGGAATCGAGAACCGCGTCTACTTTTTCGCCCGCGACCCGCTCGGCAAGCCCGTACACCTGGAAGGTCGCATTGTCGACGAATCAGGCAGCGAAGTCGCTGACGCGGCGACAGTGCGCGAAGGGCGTGGCACGTTTCGGTTCAAACCGGAATCGGGGCGCGAGTACCGATTCGAGGTGACCAGCCCCCAGTCGACGGCCGATCCCCTGCCCCTTCCGAAGCCCAACGCAGACTGTTTCGTGGTCATGGATACCGAGAGCGGCGTGTTCGACGCCGAGCAGCCGATCTTGCTCAAGCTGCGCGCGACTCAATGCGCGCCGCTGGTTGTGGCGGCCGTGTGTCGCGGCGTACAAGTGGGGCAGCAGGCGATTGCGGCGCCGGCGGTAGTGGGCAAGGAATTGGCGAACACGAGTAAACAGGCAGATCGCGTCGTCGGCACATTGGACGACCAAGAGCCGATCGTGCACGATGTTCGCATTCCGCTCGCCCCCGAGGCCGAGGGAGTGATCCGCCTCACGGTGTACGATTACGGCGGTTTGGCGCCGCGCCCCATCGCCGAGCGGCTGGTGTATCGCCGTCCGCAGCGCGAGCTGAGCGTGCGATTGGTCGAAGGCAACCAGCCCCGCGCCCCGGGCGAGAAGGTCAATCTCGTGCTCACCGTCGCCGATGAGGGCGGCCAGCCGGTCCCCGCGGTGCTGGGCGTCTCGGTAGTCGACGACTCGGTGCTCAATCTAGCCGACGACAAATCGGCCAATTTGCTGACCAACTTCCGCCTGGCGAGCGAGATCGAGAAGCCCGAGGATTTGGAGGACGTGAACTTCTTCCTGTCCGACGATGCCGAGGCAGCCGAAGAACTCGATCTGCTCTTGGGCACACAAGGGTGGCGGCGGTTTGCCGAAGCGGCGGCCGACGAGGCGGACTCGGCGGATCGGACGAATGAGACTGATGGGACGAATGATAACCCCACGACCGAGGCGAACGAAGCCGAGCCGGCGGATGTTCAACCCGACGATACTCCGGCCGAAGAGGGCTCTGCGGAACCCGCCTCGCCGGCAGCGATCGCCGCACGAGACGAATCGGTTGAGCCGCCACTCTCGTTCGACAACTCGCCCCAAGTCGAGCGGCACTACACGCAGGCGCTGGCCACACTGCATCACTCGCGCGAAGTGCAGCTTCGCGCGGCCGGGCGCATGGCGCTGGTGGGGGGCATCGGGCTGTTGGCGTTGCTGGCCATTTCGCTGCCGCTGCGGCTGGTTTCGGTCGGCCGGGTCGGCGTGCCCGCGCTGGCCGGGGCGATTGCCGCAGTGGTGGTGGGGGGGATGTGGATGTCGGATCGTGTCGAGTCTGCCGTGCACGTCGCGCAGGCGCCCTTCGCATCGTTCGGACAGCGCGACGAAGCCATAACGCCGCCCCTGCTGGTCATGCTGCAAACCCAGGCCGAGGGCGCGCCGACGATCATCCCGTGGAACGACTACCTTACGGCAGTGGGCGTACCACCCGGCGCGCTCGAACAGGCCGATCGGACGACCGTGACCATTGTCGAGGAGCTGGGTATCGTTCTCGTACGAGGCCGTCCAGAGGACGTGGATCGTCGCCTCGCCGGCATGCTGGGCGACGACTTCGGCGCGTGGAGCATTCGGCCCGGCGCCGACCATTTCTACTTCGCCCCGCGGTTTGGGAACGATTTCAACGAAAACGGCGTTGCGATGGGGCGCGACCTCTATTTCGAAGACGGTTGGCATCGATGGCGCGGAAAATTCGCCGAGGCCGAAGTGCGGCTCTTCGAAGCCGCCAAGAATCCGTTTGTAGTCGGCGCGATGGAACTGATGCCCAATCAGCAGGCCGGACAAGCCGCAATGGGCTTCGCCTATCTGCCCGACCTGCAAACGGGCGGAGTTACCGCAACGGGGATCCAGGCCAACGACTTGACGTATTTTTCCAAGTTGTACTCATCCGATGGGACCGTGCTGGCATCGAGGCTGGATCTCGCCAAACAAACCGGCAACGACGATCTGGCAGCCAAGCTCACCACGGCGATCCAAACGCGCGAAGCGGTGGTCAACCAATATCGTTTCCCGATTCGGCAGTACGCCCATCAGCACCGCACGGGCGACGACCCCAACGTGCGGAGCGACTTTGCCGACACGCTGTACTGGAATCCGCTGCTCATCGCCGACGCCTCGGGCCGGGCATCGCTCGAGTTCGAGCTCTCGGACAGCATTACGAGCTTTCGCGTGCGGACCGACGCGCATGGTAATGGTCGAATCGGCACGGGCGAGGCGGAGATCGTCTCGCGCATTCCACTGGCGCTCGAACCCAAGCTTCCGCTGGAAGTGACGGCCGGCGACCGTATCGACGTGCCGCTGTCGATCGCCAACGACGCGGCCACGCCGCTCGATGTCGACGTTTCGCTCGTGTACGGCAAGTTGCTCGAATCGGTGATCGAAGGTCCATTCGACTCCGACCAGCGCCGCGTTACGCTGCCCGCCGCCGGGCGGAGCCGCGAATTCTTCCCACTCCGCGTCGTGGGCCGTCGCGGCGAGGCCGAAGTGCAATTCACCGGTACAGCCGGAACCTTAAGCGACTCCGTGAGCCGCAAAATTCGCGTCGTGCCCCCCGGTTTCCCCATTGCCGAGTCGTACGCCGGCAACCTGGAAGGAATGCAGGACCTGACGGTAAAGCTCCCCGAGCACTTGGTGCCGGGTTCGCTCGAAGTGTCGCTGCACGCATTCCCCTCGATGCTCGCCGACCTGAACAAATCGGTCGAAGGCATGCTCCGCGAGCCGGGTGGTTGCTTCGAGCAGGCCTCGTCGTCGAACTACCCCAACGTGCTGGTGCTCGATTTTCTCCAGCAGAACAAGTTGGCCGACCCCACGACCACGCGGCGGGCACGGGAAATGCTCTCCTCGGGCTACGGGCTGCTCACCGGCTACGAGTGCCCGGATCGCGGATACGAATGGTTCGGCTCCAATCCCGGTCACGAAGCGCTCACCGCCTACGGCCTATTGGAGTTCGACGACATGAGCCGCGTGTGGAACGTCGATCAGACGATGATCGACCGCACGGCCGACTGGCTCATGAAGCGACGCACGGGCAACGGCGGATTCACCCGCAATGCCAAGGCGCTCGACAGCTTCGGCAGCGCTCCGCAGGACGTGACCGACGCCTACATCGTATGGGCGCTTTCCGAGGCGGGCCGGCGCGATCTGCAGACCGAGCTCGACCACGTGGTGGCCATGGCGCAAGAATCGGACGATGCCTATCTGGTCGCACTGGCGGCCGCCGCCGCGCTCGACACCGAGCACGCACAGAGCGGCGCTCTGGCGGATCGGTTGGCGAAGTTGCAAAAGGACGATGGCCACCTCGAAGCCGCCGACGGCACGATCACCCGCAGCGGCGGACTTTCGATGCAGGTCGAGACCACGGCTCTGGCGGCG
>CAYQAJ010000023.1:0-6670 GCA_964415245.1 uncultured Pirellulaceae bacterium
CTGCCTCCACAGTTCCGTCGAGCCGGTGGATGTTCTGCTCGGGGATGTTGACGTGCTCCAGCAGATGCTCGTGTACCCAGTGGTAGCGGCTGCGCGACTGCGAGTGAGCCAGTCCGTAGTACTCATCGAGCTGGAAGACGACGACCCGCGAGAAGTCGAGCTGCCCGTCTTGGTGGAGACGAATCAACTCGCGGTAGACGCCCAGCGGAGTGGTTCCGGCCGGCAGGCCGAGCACGGCGTCCTGGCCCAGCGCGTTGCGCTCGCGGATGACCCCCGCCACGACGCCAGCCACATGCCGAGCCAGCTCGCCGTGGGAATTGAAGACATGGCAGGCGATTCTGGTCCCGGCGACCCGGTCGGCACCCGCGAGATGAGTCGAAGCAACGGACATGGCTGCGAGCGGAGAATTCCCGCCCGTGGGCAAACAGGCTTTTTGAGTTTTGGCGCGTTGGTTGGGCGGATTTCGCGAGGCGGGCGTAACGATTCGCGTCGGACGGCCGCCTCGGCCCCTTGGCGCGAGCGGGGCGGAACGCCCTTGTGCACAATACAGGGAACAAAAAGGGCATCCTGCGCTACATAAATTCAGGCCGCCCGCGAGTCTGTCAGTATGTCAAATACGCGGCTCCCATGCCAGCGGCAGGAGCGTCGCAGAGCACGGATCGAGTGCGACAAGGGTAGCATCGCCACCTGGGATTCGCACATAATGGAGGGAGCGACCCGCGCATGACTGGCTGCGTACGTTGCGACTGCAAGCGCGGTCCCCCATGCGCCCGGTCGAACCCGCGCGAGCGATCGTTTCCGCCGCGGCTCACCCCGCACCCACCCGAACGATTCGTCAACTGAGGACCGAGTCATGATGCCAACCAACCGCCGTCGGTTTCTGGCGGCCGGGGCAGCGATGGGTCTCGGCTGCGCCGCGTGGCCGAGCAAGCTCTTTGCCCAGCGGATTGATTCCCCCTCCGAAAGCACGCCCGACGAGCTGGTGACGGAGGAGACTCAGCATGCCATCGATCGCGGACTCGCCTATTTGGCCCATCGGCAAATCGTCTCGGGTCGCCAGAAGGGAGCCTTCGGCACGGGCGGATATTCCGGCGGCGTGGCCGTGTGCGGCTTGAGCGGTCTGGCGTTCATGTGCGGCGGCAGCTCGCCCGGGCAGGGACCCTACGGCAAGAACGTCGACCATTGCGTCGATTTCCTCGTCGAGAACACTGCCGACACCGGCTACATCAATTCGCCGGGCAACGCCGACAACATGTACGGCCACGGCTTCGCCACGCTGTTTCTGGCCGAGGCCTACGGAATGGGTCTGCACACCGACCGCGAGGCCAAGGTGGGCGACGCTCTGCGCCGCGCGGTCAAGCTTATCATAGAAACGCAGAACGACTACGGCGGATGGCGGTACCAGCCGATCAAGTCCGACGCCGATCTGTCGATCACCATTTGCCAGATCATGGCCCTGCGCGGCGCGCGCGACGCGGGCATTCACGTGCCCGACGAAACGCGGGCCAAGTGCATCGAGTACGTGAAGAAGAGCCAGAACACCGACGGCGGCTTCCGCTACACGATCGGCGGGGGGGGAAGCACGTTTCCGCTTACCGCCGCCGGCATTGTTTCGCTGTACAGCGCCGGCATCTACGACGGCGAACCGATCGAGAAGGGGCTCGCGCACCTGAAACGCTACATGCCCGGGAAGGGGTCGGGCGAGACCTCCTACTACTTTTACGCCCACTATTACGCCGTGCAGGCCATGTGGCACGCCGGAGGTGACAATTGGGAACAGTGGTACACGGCGATTCGCGACACGCTCTTGAGTAAGCAGAACAGCGACGGCTCGTGGACCGACAGCCAGGTCGGGCCCGAGTTCGGCACGGCCATGGCCTGCATCATCCTGCAGATGCCGTACAACTACGTACCGGTGTTCGCGCCGTAGGCGAGTTTTCAGTGTTCGGTTTTCAGTTTTCAGCCGGACAGAGCGGGCGGAGCAAGTGCGAACGGTCGAAACGGCCGAACACTCAATGCGGCGCGGCACGCGTGAGGATGCACCAACATTGAGTCTTTGTTGCCGCGCTCCGAACTGAAAACTGAACACTGAACACTCTGCCCCCATCCCGCTGGACGTTCTCTTTCTCTCAGCGGCCGGTGACCAGCAGATTATCGCGGTGGATCACCTCTTCGTACGGCAGGTGGCCCAGCACGGCGGCGATCTCGCTCGACTTGCGCCCTTTGATGAGGGCCACTTCGGCGGCCGGGTAGTTCACGAGCCCCCGCGCGATTTCGACGCCGCTGGGATCGGCCAACGACACCACGTCGCCCTTGTTGAACGCGCCTTCGACGCCGACGATGCCGATCGCCAACAGGCTGCGTCCCTGTTCGGCGATCGCCCGGCAAGCGCCGGGGTCGATTACCACGCGCCCTCGCGGCTGGGCCGAAAAGCCGATCCACCTTTTCCAGGGGCTGAGCGACTTGCCCTCGGCAAGGAACAGCGTGCCCACCACTTCTCCCGCGGCAATCTGTCCGAGCACTCCTGGCTTGTGGCCGCTGGCGATGATCACGTTTTCGCCCGCCGTCGTGGCGGTGCGGGCCGCCTGGAGCTTGCTGGCCATTCCCCCACGGGTCAGCCCGGTCCTTCGATCGCGGACCCAGGCGAACACCGATTCATCGAACTGCGAAACGGTGGGCACGAGCCGCGACTTGGGGTCCGCCGGATCGCCGTCGTAGAGGCCGTCGACGTCGGAAAGAATCACCAACAGCGGTGCGCGAAGCAGATTGGTCACCAGGGCGGCCAGACGATCGTTGTCGCCAAACGTGGCCATCAACTCGTCGACGGCCACGGTGTCGTTCTCGTTGATGATGGGCACCGCCCCCATCTCCAACAGCGCCAACAGCGTGTTGCGCACGTTAAGGTAACGCGTGCGATTATCGAGGTCGCCCGCCGTGAGCAGCACCTGCGCGGCGCGGCGGCCATGCGTGCGCAACGTGCGGTCGTATGCTTCGATCAGGTGCGTCTGCCCCACGGCAGCCACTGCCTGAAGCGTGGCCAGGTCGGTGGGACGGCCCTTCAGCCGCAGCAAGCTCACGCCGGCTCCCACCGCCCCTGAGCTGACCAGCACCACACGGCGGCCCGATTCGATCAGGTCGTTCACCTCGCGGGCCAGCCGCGTAATGCATTCGTTGGAGAGAGTGCCGTCGTCGTTCGTCAGCACGCGCGTACCCACCTTGACCACCAGTGTGGTGGCAGCCGCGGCGACTTCCTGGCGCAACAAATCGGGCATGGCAAACAACCAAAGTGACCAATGATGCAATGTCCCAATGACCAATGCCGCCATGAATCATACGCGAAAACTAGGGTTCCTTGTGGGCCGGCTGCGCAGCCCGTAGAATGATTTGTGGTGGTCGGTCCGGCATACGCTCGCGATTGGACCTAAGAGCCTACCCAACAAACGTCCCAGAGAAGGGGACAGGCACATTTTGCTCCGCAGACTGCGCAAAATGAGCCAGTCCCCGACGGTTGATGGATAGGCGCTAAGTCGGGTGTTGCCACGACGAGCTTCCCCAAGCAGGTTTCCTCCGCAAGGGAGAGAGGGACCGCTTTACGGCTGACCGGCTGGTATCCCCGCCGGGCCCTGGCATGCTCGAAACGGGAGGATTGACGCGGCGCGCGCCGCAGCAATCCTCCGGCTGCGCCAGAGCCCCTTGTGCGCCGACAGGAGGTCGCGACCCTTCCGCTCATGAGCGAGCTACACCACGAGTGCGGCATTGCCGCCGTTTACCACCTTCCGTCCGACCAGACCAGTCCGCTTTGCCCCGAGCAAGGGCCGGACGAGGCGTCGCGGCTGTTGCCGCGCATGCTGTTGGATATTCAGAACCGCGGCCAGTTGGCCGCCGGAATGACCAGCTACAACCCGCACCGCGACCAGCTCATCGACACATACAAGGACGTGGGTAGCGTCGGCGAAGTGTTCCGCCTGTCGCATCGGGCCAAGGCCGAATCGCTGATGAAGGAATACGCGGGCGCGGCCGCCATCGGTCACGTGCGCTATGCCACCTGCGGTTTCGACGATCGTAGCTATGCCCAGCCCTTCGAGCGGCACCACCTGCAAAAGCATAAGTGGTTCAGCTTCGCCTTCAACGGCCAGTTGGCCAACTACCAGCAGCTTCGCGACGAGCTTTTGAGCGGCGACGACCATCACCTGGCCCGCGAGACCGACACCGAAATCATCATGCACCTGATCAGCCGCGAGCTGTCGGGCGACCGGCGTCCGCCGCTGATCGAGGTGATGCGCAACGTGAGCCGGCAGTTCGACGGGGCCTATAACATCGTGCTGTTGAACGCGTTGGGCGAAATGGTCGTGGCCCGTGATCCCTACGGATTGCGGCCGCTGTGCTATGCCCGTGACGGCGCGCTGTTCGCCGCGGCCAGCGAAAGCGTGGCGCTGTTGAACCTGGGCTTTGCGGCGACGAGCATCCGGTCGCTGCTGCCGGGCCAGGCCGTGTGCATCACAGGGGGCAAGTTCACGATCGAGGATTTCGCCACGGCCCCGCGGCGTGCCCACTGCTTCTTCGAATGGATCTATTTCGCCAACGTGGCCAGCACGATCGACGAGCGGAGCGTGTATCTTTCGCGGACGGCGCTGGGCGTAGAGCTGGCGCGGTTGGAACGCGTCGACGGACGCGTGCCGCTCGACGACGACACGATCGTCGTTCCCGTGCCCGACACGAGCAAGGCCGCTGCCGCCGCCATGGCTTTTGAGCTGGGCGTTCCCGCCCGCGAGGGACTCATCCGCAACCGGTACAGCGGGCGCACGTTTATCGAAGGGGGCCAGGACCGTCGCCGCAAGGCCGAGATCAAGTACACTCCTCTGCGCGAGGTGCTGTTGGGCAAGCGCGTGTTCCTCGTGGAAGACTCGATCGTCCGCTCCACCACGATGAGGGTGCTGATTAAGCGAATCCGCGACGCGGGCGGAGCGCGGGAGATTCACGTGCGAGTGGCCTGCCCGCCGATCGTCGCCCCCTGTTTCTACGGCATCGACATGTCGACGGTCGACGAGCTGTTCGCGCCGAAGTTTCTCAAGGGGGAGCCGCTCTCGGCCGAAGTGCAGACCGAGATGGCCGCCGCCATCGGGGCCGATTCGCTCCGATACCTGCCAGTCGACGCGATTCCCCGGGCCATCGGGTTGGACAGCGATCAGCTCTGCATGGCCTGTCTCACCGGCCGTTATCCCACAGCGAGCGGCCAGCAGCTTTACCAGGTGGCCCTCGATCGCTCGGGCAAGGCGAGCGCGAGCCGCCGCACGTACGAAGGCGAGCAAGTCCTCACGCGCTCTTAACGAAGCGGCTGCGGAATATCTGCGTGCCGGTGAGCAGCATTCGCCGCTCGAAGTGCGTGCGGTAGGGCGGTTGATCCGACGCGGCTGTCGCCTCTTGATCGGTCGCTCCCTTGGCGGGCTGCTCAGCGGATGTGACAGATTCTTCGACCACGTCGATTGCATCGTCTCCGTCCACCGGACCGCCGCGGAGCGAAGTGGCCGACTGAATCACCTCCAGACCCACGCGAAAATACTCCTCGACGTCGGTCCAGAAGTGCAGCTCGCCCTCGGGCTGCAGCACTTGCTCGACACGGCGCAGGAACGACGCCTGCATGATGCGACGCTTCTTGTGCCGCTTCTTCCACCAAGGATCGGGAAAGTAGATGTGCACCGCGGCGGCACACGCCTCGGGCACAAAATCGGCAAGCAGCCGCTGGGCGTCGCCGTGCACCACGATGGCGTTAGAAAGGCCCGCCTTGGCCAATCGCGACGCGGCGAAGCGCGCGTAGCGATACGCAAGCTCGATGCCCAGGAAGTTGTGCTCGCGCCGAGCGGCCGCCGCCTGGCAGAGATACATTCCCTTGCCGCTGCCGACTTCGATCTCCAGCGGAGCCGCCCGACCCCACAGCGACTTGGCATCCCACGGTACGGGAATTCCGGCCAGAGGGACCAAATAGCCGGTCAGATCGAGCGCGGGATCGATGCGGCGAAGTGCGCGGCGCCCCATCGGTACGAATCTACCCTTTCCACGCTGCGCGCCGGACGATCCGAGAATCCCTTCTCGTCCCCCGCAACCGGTTCAGCTATCTTTGTCACCCGACGCGGTTAGCGCATCGATCGGAAGCGGAATCCCCTTCAGCACGCCCTCGACCACGATCGAGTCGCGCACCACGCCCTGAAAACGGCAGACGATCATCCGCCGCGGGCGGACGCGCGTAAGCTGGCACAGCAAAAACAGCCGATCGCCGGGCACTACGGGATCGCGAAACCGCACCTCTTCCAGCCCGCCGAACCCCACCATCTTCGACTTGAGCAAATCGTGCTTCTGCACGAAGAAGCTGCACATTTGCGCAATCGCCTCGATCATGATCACGCCGGGCATCAGCGGCATGCCGGGCATGTGGCCGCGGACCCAGAATTCGTCTTGGGTCACGTCCTTGTAGCCGACGCAGATGTACTTATCGAGGTCTTCGTAGACGATGGCGGTCAACTGCTCCATTTCGTGGCGCTGCGGATTCAGGCTACGAATCTGCTCGATGTCAGCCGTGGGATGATCGACGTCGACCAGCGACAAATCGACGATAAGCTGCTTACCCGTCACGAATCGATTCCTCTAGCGGTTGCGGTAGCGAGGACGTGCGTGC
>CAYQAJ010000023.1:6770-33201 GCA_964415245.1 uncultured Pirellulaceae bacterium
TCGGGCCGAGTGGTGCGGTTCCGTCAAACGGCGACGCGCGTGCGACAGCGACGACGCGCCGCGATGGGCGCGAGACGAGTGCGTCAGGTGCGCACCTTGCGTCGCTTGGCACGCCGCGCTTTGGCGCTGGCCGGCCGCTTGCCGTGATTCGATTTCTTGACCTTGTGGTGGGGTTTTGCCATGTTGCCGTTCCCTTGTGTCGCATCCGAAATCTGTACGTGAACCTCAGATTACCAGTTTACTCAATGGTTGAGAAGTCGCGAGCGGCCCGCTCGGCGAGCCAACCCTTGGACGTACCCAATTGTCGCGGCGGCGCGTCATTCCTGCGACGGATCGCGCGACGCGCGGCGGGGGCGCACGAGCCCGCCGGAGCGCTCTGAGCCTTCACGCCGTGCGTGCGGTTCGTGTCGCGGATGCGGCTCGTGAAGCTCGTGCGATGAGCGGGTCTCGAATGGCGGCTCGTGCCGGTCGAGATCGGCGCCAACGTCGACACGACGCGGACGCAATCGTCGGCTCTGCGTTGCGTTGTCGGTGGAGACGTCGGCGACAGGCGCCTGCGCCAGGTGCGCCGCATCGGTGGACGGTGCGTCACCGACGGGCGCCCGCACCACTTGCGCCACATTCGATCCCGATGCATAAGTGTTCGTTGGGTCGGCGTTCCGTTCGTCCGCGTGCTGTTCTTCTGCGTCCCGCGTGCCGACGGCGCCCTTTTTCCGACGGCGCGCCGCCAATGTCAGCAGCGCCGGCAAGAACACCACCGACGTCGCCAGGCAGCACGCCACGCCAATCGTAAGCACTTGCCCCAGGCTGCGCAGCCCTTGGTGCTCGGCCACCAGCGCGATGCTGCCGAAGCCCGCCACCGAAGTGGCCGAAGTAAGCACCACAGCCACGGCCGTGGCGCGACTCAGCCGGTACGACCCCCGCTGGCGGCGGTAATCGTGAACCACGTGTACGCCGTTGTCGATGCCGATGCCCAAGATCAACGGCAGCGCGAGCATGTTGGCCGGGTTGAGCGGGATGCCCAACAGCCCCAGGGCTCCGAACATCAGCAGCATGCCGATCCCCATGGGGAGCATCGCCAGCAGCGAGTCGCGGATGCTGCGAAAGTCGAGCATCAGTGCCGCCGCCACCGCCAGCAGAGCATAGATGGCGGCATGCAAATAGCTCTGCTGCATCTGCCGCGAGGCGTAGTAAGTCTGAATCGGGTGCCCCGTCACTCGCGCGTCGACCGATTCCACCTGCCGCACAAATTGCTCCAGGTCGTCCATGTCCCAGATGCTGCCGCGGGCATAGACCTTGAGCAGATGACGGTCGCTGGCCCCCACGTGGCGCGCCACGAGCCCCTCGGGCACGTCGCTCTTCTGCGGCGGTTGCGGATCGGCCATGGCGCGGAGCTGCTTGAGCCGCGCCAAGAGTCGGGCGGCCGACTGCTGCTGGAATCCGGTGAGGCGGCGGTAGCACTCGTCCGGAGGAAGACTCTGAAGCAGCCGCCGAGCTTGAATGACGGCACGCAGCGCTTCCATTGCGTCGGATGCGGTGGAGGACGCTGCACCGCCGCTGGCTTCGACGGCATCGTTGGCTTGGTCGGTATAGGAGGCGCGTCGTACCGACGATTCGCCGCCGTCGGGCGAAGCGGCACGCCGTCCGCCCGCGATCGCACCGGTTGTAGCGGCACTTCCCGCGTCGGCTCGCGCACGCGGCAATGGCGGCGTCGCCAATTCGGCTGCCGGTCCTTGCGTGGCGATGGCTGCTTCGAGTTCGCGCTGAAGTTGATCGAGCTGCCGGTCCAGCTCTTGCGGCGGCGGCAGCGGAATGGCAGGCGGCTGGTCCGGCAATACGGCGAGTCGCCGGGCGATCCGCGCGATGGCCGCCTGCTTGTCGACGCTGGGCGTAGGCAGCAGCGAGGCGATCTCTTCCGTTTGCGCCACCAGCGGCAACTGCTCGAACTCACGCTTGCGGCGCAAAAGCTCCTCGGGCGAGTCGGCAATCGAAAGCGCACACCACACGCTGCGGTGGCTTCGTTCGACCAGCTTATGCTCCCACGCGACGCTTTCCAGGCTGGCCGATTGCAAATTGAGCAGGTTGTGGTCGTACCGCAGCTCCGGTAGGCCGCTTCCCACGATCAGCACGACCAGCATGCCGCCGCAGAGCACGAAGCCGGGAAACCGGCACACCGGCCAGAACACTCGCTCCATCGGCAGCGAGAGAGGCAGCGTCGACAGGGGGCGACGCCGCTGGAGCATGAATATCATCACCGGGAGCGCGATCAGCGCCGCGGCCATGCAGAGCAGAATCCCCCCCGCCGCAATGATGCCCAGCTCGGCCACGCCCACGAAGTCGGTCAGCGCGGTGGCGGAAAACGCGGCCGCCGTGGTAACTGCTCCCGTCACAATGCCGGGCCCCACGCGCCGCGCCGTTTCCTCCAAAGCCTCCGCCGTGGACAACGAGGTGGCACGAAGCTGCACGAACTGCGCCGCGTAGTGGATGCCAAAGTCGATGCCCAATCCGATCAGGATCACCGCGAACGACACGCTCAGAATGTTCAGGTGCCCCACCGTGAGCGTGAGAAAACCGAACGACCACGCCATTCCCAGCAGCAGCGTCGCCACGGTGACCAGCGGGAACCGCACTCCCCCCAGACCCGCCACCAACAGGCACGCCACTCCCGCCAGGCTAAGCAAACCCGCCTGGAACATGTCGATCTGGCTGGTCCGCATTTCGTCGCTTTCGAGCACGGGCATGCCGGTCACGCCGACCTGCACCTCGGGATGCCGCGCTTGCGACTCGTCCAGCAACTCCCGCAGCCGCGCCAGGGCATTGCCGCCGCGATCGAATCGTTCGTCGTTCGAGGCGACGTGCAGCAGCACCACGCCCATGCGGCCTTCGTCCAACAGCAGATAACCACCGTCCGCGTCGTCGAGTTGATCCAACGGAGCGGTGAAACCAGGAGTGGCTAACTCGTTCGCATGCTGCTCGTCGAGCGCTGCCCACAGGTTGTCGGTCACCCGCCGCGATTCGTACACGAGCGCCGCGGTGGACTGGGGTGTAGGATGCCTGCGGGAGGCTGTCGATGCCGCGGCCGGAGCAATGGAAGAAGCGCCACTAGCAGACGTATCGCCGGCCTCCCGCGCACGGGCGCCACCCCATGTCGCGGGCGAGCCGGCGAGGGACAAAACGCTCCAATCGCCGTCGAGCACGGGGCCGACCCGGTCGAGCGATTCCTCGATCGATTTCAGCTCCTCCGGCGGCAAGTAGTGCAGCGCCTTGGAGCGGATGCGGTGCAAGTCCTTCTTGTACAGGACGTGCTGGAACAGCGAATCTTCCTGGGCGATTCCCGCGGCCAGCTCATCGACGACCGGTATCACCTGGTCGCGACTGGCGCCCTCGACGATCGCCACCACGTCGTCCTGCTGGCCGAACTCGGCCAGGTAGTCGGTCCACCGCTGGTTGTACGCGCTGTTGGGGTTCAATAGATCGAGGCGGCTAGTGCGGAAACCCACCCCCACGATTGCCCCGCACACGCCCAATAGCGCCAGCGCCAGACACCCGCCCAGCACCGCGCCCGGAAAGCGCAGCACAAAGCGCGTGAGATAAGCGAGAGGAAGCGCCAGCATGGGCGCTTTCGATTGCGGATTCCGCGGGGCCGACATGCCGCCTTCCGTGGCTGCGCTGGTGATTGGCTTCAACTGGTTCCCAGGCTCCGCCTAGGAACCCACTGTCCGCCAGACTCTGCCTGGATTCTCGGATTCTGCTGCTTCCCAGGCCAAAGCCTGAAAACGAGAAGCGTCGCGATCCGCCGGTGCGCGGCAAGGATTCTACAAGTGACAGCACTGGGCAGCAATACGAATCGCGCTCCGCCGCTAGCGTCGTAAAACGTCGCCTGACAAAGACTTGCCGTCGCCTGTAGGTCCTGCTTGCCGAGCAGGACCTGGATTCGTAGCCGAAGTCGCAAGAGTTCAGCCAACCGACGTAGCAGACATGTGCCGCATGCCGTCCGCCCGCTCCCTTGTAACGAGACACTCGGACCAGGGCGAACTATTTGAGCGGCAAGTACACCACTTGATTTGCCAGTTCGTCCAGCTCGCAACAAACGAGCACGGATTCCAAGTCCTCGACAAGTTGGCCAATTCCGGCCCGCGTTTGGTGCGCATAAATTACTCCGTGAAACTGCTTGCCCGTGGACTGCCACGCCGCGGCGATTCGCAGCAGATCTTCATCCTGAGAAAAGAGGGCGCGGCCCAGTTCCGTAGCGCGGGCGAGCAGTCCTTCGTCCATGAGCGTCGTCGATTGATCGTCCTGGGCCGTGATTACGTCGACGCCGCGGCGCCTCAACCCCTCCGAGATTGCCGCCGGAACGTGCACATCCATGTAAATCGGCGCACTCATGCTAGGTTCCCCCGGCCGTCTTGCGTTTCAGCAATTCCGCGCGGGAGAGTGCCTTGGCCCGCCACGTCGCCTCGGCCTCCTTCGCCGAATTCTGCATGGCTTCGACCAGTTGCTCATGGTGGTCGTAGAAATAGAGGAGCGCGGCGTAGACCTCTTCCGGCTTCAAATCCGGATGCTGCCGCATCAACTCTTCGGCCGTCCAACCGTGGTGGTAATGCTCAGTGGCAAGGTGCATCACCTTGTAACGAGTCTTCCCGATGCGCGCGGTCCCGTCAGCGTCGAACGTCAGGTGTGGGTATTGTGTGGCAATGGTCATGGATTCTCGTCTCGTTGCAATGACTCAATAGGTCGAGCGGTCGGACTCAGCGCCCCACCTTCCTCCCCTATCTTAGCAACGAAATGGTCGCCAGCACTACCTTAAGCGAAGTCGCTCGGCTTGCGATTCAGCACACACAGCACGCCGCCGATGCACGCCCCCAGCACGGCGACGCCCGCTATGGCGAGATAGGTGAGCGTGTCGCTTTGGCTATAACCGGCCCACAAGGCGCCGACGCTCCCCACACCCAGACCCATGGCGAAGCTGAAACCGTAGCACAAACTGCGTCGGCGGCGGGGCGTGTACTTGGCCACCAGGCTGTTGTACAGCGGCTGGTGCATGAAGTGTACGACTGCAAACGCCGCGGCGGCCAGCAGCCGTTGCTGCCCTTGTGCAAATGCCATCCAAACCAATAGCGGCGCGTTGGCCAGCGTCACGACTGTGAGTTGCCGCTCCAGCCGATCGAATCGCCCAAACCGCCCGGCCAGGTACTGCCCCACGCAGCCCACGATCAGCACGAAACTGGTGGTGTACCGCTCGAAGCTCTGGTTCGACGCCGCGAGCCAGTCGGGCCGCCATCCGCTGAGATAGCGGGTGAGAAAGCTGAGGACCGCCGAGTAGACGATTCCCTGCATCAGCGCAAGAAGTGTGAGTGTGAAGAACGAACGCCAATCAGCGGATTCGGCGTCGTCGGTCCGCGTGCTCGAAGTCGGGTTTACGGCCGCCGACAGTGTCGCCCGTTCGCCGCCATGCCGCCACGCGACGTACACAAATACCAATCCTAGCAGCACGCCAGGAACGGTCAGCACGGCGTAGTACTGCCGCCACGTCATGCCCTCGTCCAACACGAGCGCGGCCAACAGCGGAGCACATCCGATTCCCATCGAGCCGAAGATGCCGTGCAGCCCGAGTGCGCGGGGACGATCGACGGCACTCGTTTCGTGCGAGATGAGCGCGAGCCCGGCCGGGTGGTAGATGCTCGCGCCGGTTCCCATGACCGCCATGACGACGAACATGGCCGGCAGCGCGAATCGCGCGGCGACCACCGCGCAGCACGCCCCGCACACCAACAGGTACACGGCCAGCATCCGGCGAGAGCCGTATCGGTCGACGAGCAAACCCGCGATGAGCGCCCCCAAACCCCACGGCAGCCGCCAGCAGGCGCTAAGCCAGCCCATCGTGTCTTTGCCGACCAGGTAGTCGGCCGCGATGAGCTGCTCGGTGCTGGGCAGGGCCAGCTCGAACACGTGTACCAGCGCATGAGCACACGAGATGAGCAGCACCAGACGCAAGGTCGCGCGACTCATCATGAGCGGCTGACCTCGACCAGCCGTGCCAGCACTTGCGCGGCAGCGCCGCTGTCGATGGCCTTCTCGGCGAGCCGAGCGCACGCGGACAGCAATTCGTCGCGCCCGGCGATCCATAGCGCGGCGGCCGCGCCGGCCACGACTACGTCGCGCGGCGCTCCCCGGTTGCCTTCCAGCACGCTGCGGATGATTCCCGCGCTGGCCCGCGCGTCCTCGGCCAATAGCGCACTTCTCTCACAAGCGGGAAGTCGAAAATCGTCGGGCGTCCAGTGGTGCTCGGTCAAACCGCGCGGCGTGACTTCGATCGCGTGGGTTGTGCCGCCGAGCGTAACTTCGTCGAGTCCGTCGCTTCCCGAGACGACCAGGGACCGCTCGGTTCCTAGTAGCGCCAGCACTTCGGCCATCAGGCGGTGCAGACTTGGCCGACCGACGCCCAAGAGCTGGAACGGCGCTCCGGCCGGATTGCACAGCGGCCCCAGCAAATTGAAGATCGTGGGCACGCCCAGCTTTTTGCGAACCGCCGCCACGTTCTTCATGGCCGGATGCAACAGCGGCGCGAAGCAGAAGCAGATGCCTACTTCGTCGAGACACCGCTCGACCACGGGGACGGGGGCTTCGATGTTCACGCCCAGCTCGGCCAGCACATCGGCCGAGCCCGATTTGCTGGTGATGGCCCGATTGCCGTGCTTGGCCACCGGCACGCCGGCCGCGGCGGCGACCAGCGCGGCCGCGGTGCTGATGTTGAAGGTGCCCGATGCGTCGCCGCCGGTTCCGCACGTGTCGACGAGGCCGCTGCGTCGGGTGCGGATGGGGGTCATGTGGCCGCGGAGGGCCTCGGCCGCTCCCGCCACTTCGTCGGCCGTTTCGCCCTTGTCGCGCAGCGCCAACAGCAGCGCGGCCGCGTCGTCGTCGCCCCACTGGCCGTGGACCATCGAGGCGATCGCCTCGGTCATCTCGGCGCGCGACAGGTTCTCGCCTGATTTCAAACGCTGCACGATTGCGGATACGTCCACGGCCGATGCGCTCCGATGCGCGCTTTTGCGTGAGTTGGGCCTTGCGCGCGGTTTCGCGCGGCAACGCGAGTTGGCCGCGCCACGATGCGCGGCAATGATGCAAGGCGATTCTAGCGGGGGCGCATTCCCGCGACCAGCGGCAACCGCGCGATATGGCGGGCATGTCCCTCGCGCGGTCCGCGCAGCCGAGCGCGCATCTCATGCGGCATCGCGGCTCTTGTTGCAAGTTTCAAGAATTCTTACAATCATTCCGAGAGGCGCGGCCGCCCGCAGGTTCGCGCGCGAGCGACGCGCCGGAAGTTAGCGCGCCAGGAATCCGGTCAGCCGCGACGCGCAGCGGAGCGCGACCCGTCGGATACTCGCGCCCCAGGGAAACCCGATGGCCAGGAAGGTGATCATCGACTGCGATCCGGGTATCGACGACGCGGTAGCGTTGTGCCTGGCGCTGTTCGATCCGCGGGTGGAAGTCGTGGCGGTGACGGCCACCGAGGGGACCGTGTCGGCCGAGCAGACAAGCCGCAACGTGCAGACGATCATCGACCAGCTCGATCCGCCCCGACTGCCGCGGATGGGCGTGGCCAGCCCCGCCGAGAACGCTCCCGACGTCGATGGCCGGTTTCTGCACGGCGACGACGGGCTGGGCAACAGCGGGCTGGCCGTCTCCCAGCTTCACCACCAGCACCCGGCCGAGAAAATCATCTGCGACGAGGTGCGCTCCTCGCCCGAGCAGGTGACGATCGTCGCCTTGGGGCCGCTGACCAACATCGCCCGTGCCTTCCAGCGCGATCCCGATTTGCCCGCGCTGGTCGGCCGCATCGTGATGATGGGGGGCTGCTCAGTGGGCCGCGGTGACGTGACGCCGGCAGCGCAGTTCAACATTCACTACGACCCACAGTCGGCCCGCGCCGTCTTCCGCTCCCCCACCACCAAGACACTCATTCCTCTGGACGTCACCCGGGAGGTTTCGCTCTCGCTCGACGTGATGTCGGAGCTGCCCGACGAGCTGACCCGCGCCGGCTCGTTCCTGCACAAGATTCTGCGGTTCTTCTTCCGCGCACACCACCAGCGGCTGGGTCAGGAGAGCATCCACCTCAACGATGCGGTGGCGATGCTGGCCGTGCTGCAACCCGAGCTGTTCGAGACGCGCGAGATGGCGGGCGACGTGGAATGTCGCGGCGAGCTGACGTCGGGCGCGACGATTTTCGACCGCCGCGCCAAACCCGAGTGGCGACCCAACATGGAGGTAGCGGTGGCGATTGACGCGGCCGCCGCCACCGACTGCCTGGTGCGGGGCCTGGCGGCGTCGGTGGGGCGGGCATAGAGGGCCGTAGCGCCGCCTGGCGACTGATCGAGAAGCGTCGAACTGTCGTGCGTCGAACTGAGTCCTACCGTTCCCGTTCAAAGCGGCTGCGGTCGCCCACTTTCACGCGAACGGTGTGCGAATTCCGATCGCGCCACACCACGACGTCCACCTCCTCGCCCACCGGCGTCAGGCCGACGCGGATAATCAGGTGATTGTCGTCGTCGATCGCGAAGCCGTCGAACTGCAGGATCACGTCGCCCGTGCGAATCTGCGCCGCCTCGGCGGGCGAATCGGGCGTAACGCCGGTCACGTAAGCACCTTGCTGGCGGGGCAGACCCAGCCGCCGCGCCATATCCTCGGTAAACCGCACGTCGAGATGCACACCCAGGTACGCCCGGGTCACCTGACCATTCTCGATCAACTGCGATGCCACGAGCATGGCGGCGTTGATGGGAATGGCAAAACCGATGCCTTCGTTGCCGCCGGAATTGCTGGCGATGGCGGTGTTGATGCCCACGACCTGCCCCCGCAGGTTCAACAGAGGTCCGCCGCTGTTTCCGGGGTTGATTGCGGCGTCGGTCTGCAAGAAATCCTGAAACCGTACGCTGCTCTCCCCCAGCTTCAGGTCGCGGCGTCCCTTGGCGCTGATGATGCCGTAGGTAACCGAATGGCTCAGGCCGAACGGGCTCCCCACGGCCAGCACGAAGTCGCCGATGTCGATTCGGCGGCTGTCGCCCAGCCGCGCCGTCACGAGATCGTCGCCTTGCACGAGTATCACCGCCACGTCGGTGGCGGGGTCGGACCACACGCGGCGGGGCTCGATCCAGCGGCCGTCCCACAGCTTGATGCGAATGTTGCCGTTGTCGGACCCCTTAATGACGTGGTAATTGGTCAGCACATATGTGCTCCCCTCGTGATCGATCAACACGCCGGAGCCGGCTTCCTCGACCGCGCTTCGATCGCTTGCGCTGACGCCGTTGATGCCGTGCCGCGACTCAATGTGCACGACGGCCGGCCTGGTGAGCCGCACGACCTGCTTGAGCAATTGCACGTGGCGTTCGAGCGCGGCCACTTCGTCTTCCAGCTCCTGATACAGGCGCTCTCGCTCTTCGGGCGAGAGATTCTCCACGTCGTCCTGAGCGCGAGCTGCGGCCCCGGAGTGCCCGCCGATCGGGGGTGCCATCAGGGTCGCGAGCACCGCTGCGATCGCCACGGCCACTGCCCACCATCGGGATGCGATCTTTTGCCGTGCCGGCAGTGCGAAGCCGCCCGTTGCACGAATCGGCCCAGAGACCGGTATCGAGCGGCATCGATTGGGGCAACCGATCGGCCGACCCGCGCGGCAGTGGTGAGCACAATGAATCATGACTTTTCCCTTGTTGTACTGGCGGCGCGCTGGGCGCACCCTTGAGCCATTACAACATAGGTCGGCCCCAGGCAGAAGTCAGAGAGGAGCATGAATTGACGCGCAAATGGACAAGGGAAGCGGCAAAGACCGCAAACTTTATCCATCTGCGCGTCGAGACAGCCCCAAGCGGCGGGCCCGCCGATGGTGCCCATGTAGCCGATCGCACCCACGCAAGGGCATAAGCCCGTCACGGCGGTCCAGGGCGCGCAACAGCGAAAGGCCGAAGCTCGCAAGCGGCAGCCGCAATCGCCAGGACGGGACGGCTAAGAGACGTCGAGCTCGATATCGTTCAACAGCACGTCGTTGTCGCCGGACGAGGAGTCGATGAGCCGACCCCAGTCGACGGGCGCTGACCCGGCGCCGCCGCTCTTTTCCGCCTCGCGCTGGCACTGGATGCAGAGCGTGGCGTAGGGGAGTGCCTGCAGGCGCGCCAAGGGAATGCTTGTATCGCACCCCTCGCAAACGCCGTACTTGCCTTCCCGCATTCGCTCGAGCGCGTTTTCGATGCTCGCCAGCTCGCGGCTTTCTACCTCGGCCAGTTGCGAGCTGATTTCGTCTTGCGCCGAATCGAGGGCCGCGTCGATCACGTCGCCCGTCGATTGAGCCCGCAACTCTTTCAGCAGGCTGAGATCGCCCGCCAATGCCTTGCGAAGTGCGTCGCGCCGGATGATGAGAACTTGGCGCAGATTGAGAATCGCATCTTTGCGTGCCATCAGATTGTCACCGTGGCTGTCCGACCTTGGCGTTGTGGAAGGTCGTTTCTCCCCCCTCCAGTCCAGCGGCCAGCGCACGCTCCCAAGAAAGGTGCCTCGTTCGTGGTTCCCTTGGTTGCCCGCGGTGCGCCTACGTGCCGTCGGTGTGGGCATGTGCCCTTGCGTCGGCACCGACGCGACCCGCGTTCGGCAACCAAAATATACTACGCAGGCCGGCCAAGAACGGACCAATTTCCCATCCGCCCTTGGCCCCGCCCGGCGACCGCCGACGGGCCAATTAAGTTATTGACACCAATCCGCTTACAGGAGGCTGCGTTGCACCGGCGCGATCGCGCAAGTGGTAAAAGCTCCCTCCCCAAGGGACACTTCACGGTCTGGGATTTCGTCCCGGCGCCGCGCGTGCCCGGCGGTCGGCGTGGCCAACTCCGTGACCCGTGCCCCCCGCATCCCAGCCGCCAGTCGCTAACGGATAATCGGCATAATCGGCCGATTGATGCAGCCGTTCTCAGTACAATCGGCCGCGGTTTCGACTCGCGGCCGTGGGCTTCGCGGCCGCCTTGCCAAGGATCGCGTCTTTGACCGACTCTGCGACGTAAGCTACATGTTGTTGGCGTCCCCCGACTTACGGAGCAGAGTCGCGGGCACCCTTCGGCCGCTGCTCACCCCACCCTTTGGCTTCGTCGGCCGCAACCCGACGCAGAGTGTTATGGCTCTTGCCAGTGCCACCGCATCGACCTCCGCATACGACGGCCTCCTGGGCTCGACGGCAGGGCATTTGACGCTGCGGGTCCGCGGATCCACGTACGACGGGCAGATGCTTCGCGTCAACGAACCCAAATGCCTTATCGGGTCGGACTCGTCATGCACCGTGCGACTCGGGTCGAAGGCCGTCGATGCCCTGCACTGCCTGATCCTGCGCGGACATCGGGAGACGGTGGTGCGACGCTGGTCGCCCAACACGCGGCTCAACGGCAATTCGTTCGTCGACGCCAAGCTCGCGGTGGGAGACCGGCTGGCGGTGGGCCCGGTCGAGCTGGAAGTCGTGGAGGACATTCGCGGCGATGAGCCGGCGAGCACTTCCGCTCCGGCGGACGACGATTCCGACTCGCTTCCCGCTCACGATGGCGGCCTTTCGGACCATGATGCTCAGTCGTCCCGGGCGGCCGCGCAAGAGGAGCTCGACCGGCTGCGAGAGCAGCACGAGCGGGACAGGGACGAGTGGGAGCAAGCGCGGTCCCGGCTGACGAGCGATGCCGATAAGCTGCAGCGGGAAGTTGTCCAGCTCGAGGGTGAGTCTGGTCGCGTGGGGCGCGAAGTGGCACGGCTAGAGGGCGAGATCGATGGCCTCCGGCAGCAGATCGCCGAGCGCGAGACCGAGGCAAGTCGTCTTCGCGAGCAAGTCGCACACAGCGAAAGTGAGGTGGATTGCTTCCGTCAACAAATCGCCGACCGCGAGCGTGAGGCCGATCGCTTGCGTCAGCAAGTCGACGGCCAATCGGATCATTTTCGGCACGAAGCCGCCGCGCAGAACGAACGACTCGCGCAGGAGCGATGCGAACTCGATTCCCAGAAGCAGCGCCTCGACCATGAGCGGCAGCAGCTTGCCTCGGAGAAGGAACAGCTCGACCGCGATAGGAAGCAGCTTGCCGACCACGATGAGCGACTGATCCGAAAGCGACGCGAACTCGACGCAGAGAAGGAACTGATTGCTCGGGAGCGCCAGGAGACTGCCGGCCAGATTGAGCAGCTTGCCAAGGGTCGGCACCACCTCGCCGAACGTGACGAACTCCTCGTCCGCCAGCGGCAGGAGCTCGCCGCCCAGAGCCAGCGCCATGCGCTGGAGCGGGAGGAGCTCGCCGTACGGAAGGACCGCTTGGCACGGGAAGCCGAGACGCTCGCCGTGGAGAAGAAACGCCTCGCGCAGGACGCGGAGGAGCTCGCCGCACAGCGCGATCGCCTTGACCACGAGCTCGCAACAACGCCCGCCGCCGATGTCGACCACCCAGGCGCGATGCCGCCCGTTGCCGACCGGCCCGCCGCGGCGGCGCAAAGCGACCCTGCCGACGACTCTTCATCGCGCCCAGGGAGCCACGAGGAATCGAAATCAACGACTAATCCGGAAACGGGCATAACGTTCGAGCTTTTGCCCACCGGGCCGCCGGTCAGTGCATCCGACGTGCTGGCTCGACTCGGACAAGCATCGGCCTTGCTCAATGAGTCGATCGACGATCCGGTCGGCGGCAAGTTAGTTGACGCGCCCGCCGCCGACGAGCCGAAGGTCGACCGGGGTGCCGTCCCCACGATCACCGACAGCGGCAGGAAGTCGCCGGACGATGTCGCGCGGTTGCCCAAAAAGCAACCGGCCGCCGACTTGCCGCCCGTCGACGATTCCCAGCAGGTCCCGCCGGAAGCCACCGCTGGGACGGCGTCGAAACCGGCCGGTCTCGCCAACGGCCACGAGCCCGAAGAGTCGATCGAAGATTACATGTCGCGGCTCATGCAACGGCTGCGAGGCGACGACGAGAAGAAGTCGCCGACGCCCCAGCCGGGCGACAAGCGGAATGCGGAGACAGCCTCCTCGGCGTCGCCGTCAGCACCGGCATCCACGCCTGTTTCCACGACCGGACGGCCTACCAAGCCGCGCGTTCGGGCACCCGAGATGACGGCGAATCTACAGGCCATGCGGGAGCTGGCCAACGAATCGGCCCGATCGGCGATTAAGCACAGTTCCAAGCGCAAGGCAGGTATTGCGTACGGTGCCATCGCGGTCGGCCTCGCGGCAGCCGTTTGCGGCGCGGTGCTGTCATGGGTCAGCCCCGAAGCGCACTCCGTGGGCTTCTGGGGCGCGATTACCAACTTCGCGGTCGCGGTGCTCTGTGTCGGGTATATCATCACCCAGCGGCGCCGTGTCTCGGCGATTCGCTCAAAGATGCTCCGCAACGACCGCATTAAGGGTGTCGTGGGCCAGGTGGAAGGCAAAGACGCCGAACACACTGCGACGTAGACCACGCTCTTTACGTGGACTCTCCGCGGCATCGCTTCGGAGTCGATGCGATATCGGTCCCCGCGTCGACTTGCCCTTTAAGACCGACGCCGCGAGGCCGCACAAGTTGTGACGTGGCGGAATGTAGCCGGGCATCGAAAGTAAACGCACGGACGGCGGCATTCGTTTCCGCGAAGCCCACCGACTGCCGCCTGCGGGCACAAATCCCCCGCCGCACGCGACCACTCGGGCGTATTCCCGCCTCACATCACGGTGCGCAAAACGAGCCGCGTCAGCTCCGGTCGGCAGTTGAGGCGGATGGGGTGCAGGCCCGAGATGCCGCGGGTGACGTGCAGCACCGTGGGGGGCTCATGGAACACGCCCGAGGCGTACTTTACGCCCCACCGGCTCGGGCAGACCACGGGACCGACCAACGGAAAGCGAATTTGTCCGCCGTGCGTGTGCCCGGCCAGCATCAGGTCGAACTCGTGTTGGCGGGCCCAAGCGAGCTGGTCGGGCGAGTGAGAGAGGAGAATGCGAAAGGCGCGGCGAGCGTCGTCGGTGTCGGTGCACTCGCGCGCGCCGGCGGCTGCGTTCGGCGCATCTTTGGCGTTGGCGGGATCATCGCTTCGCGACGGAGCCGGGCCGAACCAGGGAAGCTCGTTTCCCGCCAGCACGACTGGCTGCCCGCGCACTTCGACGGTTAGCCAGCGTCCGCCAACGTCGGTCAGTCCGGCATCGCCGAGCGCACGGCGCAGCGCCGCCACGTCGCGCACCCGCTTGTCGTGGTTGCCCAGCACGAAGTACGCCCCGTAGCGGCTGCGGAGCCGGCCCAGTGTCGGGCCGATCCACTCGATGCAGTGGGCGTGGTCGACCACGTCGCCGGTGAGTGCCACCAGTTCGGCATCCATCTCGTTGGCACAGTCGACCACCGCGTCGAAAACGGCCCGCGTGATGCCGCCGGTATAGTGCAGATCGGAAATGTGCGCGATCGAAAGTCCGTCGAGCTCCGCCGGCAAACCGGGAACCACCATCTCCTTGTCGTTCACGTCGAGCTGAAGAATCTGGTTGCCCGGCACGCGGGCCAGGATTCGCGCCTTCCAGCCGGCAACGGGCGCTTCCGCCATGCCGGCCGCCAGGTCGACGGTTCGGGTGTGGTTGGCCAACAGCGGCGTCGGTCGTTGGGCGGCTGCGCGGCGAGCGATCCAGGCGGCCGAAACTCGCACGGCCGCGATCAAGCACACGGCGGTGTACGCTACCACCGCCGCGTCGGTCAGCGATGCAGGCGGCCACGGTAAGACGGCCGAGCCGGCCACGGCCCGTTGCCACATGATTGCGGCGGGCACGGCCACGACCACCACCGCGATCGCCTTTTCCAGCAGATTGATGGCGCGGCGCGGCAGCCCGGTCGCGTGCAGTCGATTGAAGACGACCGTCCACAGCGCCACGTGACCGACGAGGGCCGGGACTGCGATGCACAAAGAAACCCACAGCATGGCGGTGTCGCCTCAATCCTCATGGATGTGGCCGGTCTCCTGACCGGAGATCTCACGGTCATCGGAGCGGCGGGGTCGGGAGACCTGCGCCGATCAGAATAGCTACGCCTGAGGCACGTTCGAGGTGACATCCATCACGTTCTCGATCGTTTGCAACAGTTGATCGAGACGAAACGGCTTGTAAAGCACGGCGTTGGCCGCCAACCCCGCCTGTCGCGCTTTGACGATCGAGTGCCCCGGGTCGTATCCGAAGCCGGTCATCAGCACCATGGGCACCGGGTCCATGAGCTCGTGCAGCCGCATGAACAGGTCGTAGCCCGACATGTCCGACAGCCGGACATCGACCAGAATAACATCGTAAGGGAGCGACGGCCCGCAGCCGCGCACCATGTAGATCGCCTCGCCCCCGGCGTGGGCCGTTTCCACCACGCAGCCGTACCGCTCCATCAAGGCGTGGGCGTCGTTGCGAACCCGCTCGTCGGCGTCGACCACCAGCACGCGGCGGTTGGCCAGCTTGGGCCGCGATTCGATTCGAGCCGAATCGGGCACCGCCTTGGCCGGCGTCATCTTCTGCCCCACCTTCTGGATCACCTGCTTGATATCGCGGGCGTTGCGGAGAATGTGCTGCAACCGCTCGACGACCTGGGGGGCGTGGCCAATGTACCGCTCCATCACGTTGACGGCATCGTTCAAGATTTCGTCGATCGGCAGGGCCACGGCGCTGTGGATCGCCTCGGCGCTTTCCTGCGCCGTGTTCGCCTTCTGCGCTACCAGCAGCTCGAGCGTATTGAGGGCAACCGCCACGTCGCGGGAGAAAATCTCCAGAAATTGCAGGTCGCTTTCGGTGAAGGCCCGTGGCTCGGGGCTCTCCACGTTGAAGGTGCCGATCACCTGATCGTGCAAGACGAGCGGCACGGTGAGCGAGCTCTTGGCCCCCTCGAACCCGCGCAGGTAGAGCGGGTCCTGCGTCGTGTCCTCGCACAGGTAGCTCTTGCCCGTGAAAGCCACGAACCCGGTGACGCCGTGGTTGTGCGGCTGGGCCATCAAGGGTCGCGCGGCGGCTTCGGGCTCCATGCCGACGGCGAGCAAAGGCATCAACTCCCCCGTCTTTTCGTCCAGCAGGCGGATTTCGACGACGTCGAAGTTCAGCAGGTCCTTCGTGTAGTGCAGAATGTTGGACTTCAACAGGTCGATACGTTCGTCGATCTCCATGTGGAAGACTTCGTCGGGCCGCAGGTTGGCCAGCTCGATGCCCGCCTTGTGGATGGCGGCCATCTTCTGCTGCTGGAGCATTTCGTCGGTGACGTCGCTCACCGTGACGATCAACCGTTGGGCGGCCTGATCGGGATCGAGCAAGGGCGCGGCATGCACCTCGAAGTAGCGGTTCTCGGCGGTGCGGAGCGTCGAGTTGCTGGCCTCGTTGGTGGCCAGCGCCGTGTGGAACGGACAGAAGTCGGGTCCCAGGATTTCGGGCCCCCCCAGCACGGCGTAGAAGTTTTGTCCTGTTAGGTCGTCGCGGCCCGCCCATTGGCAGAAGCGCTGGTTGGCCCAGACCACGACGTTGTCCGCTTCCAACAGCGCGACGCCGTCGGGCATGCCTTCCAGGATGCGCTCGTTTTGCAGCATCCGGCCCAGACGCAGCGCGTCGCCCATGTGGGGCGACGCAATGTACATGCCGGCGAAGGGCTGCCGCCCCAACTGCGCCAGAGCACGCATGGGGCTGGAGACCTCGACGAGGTCGAACGCTTGGCGGAGACTCGCCCTCAACTGCTCGTCGCAGTCTTGAGGATGGCTGACGAATAGGAGCTTCGGTTTATCGGACAACGCCGGACTCCGCGCGGTGGCGAAAAAACGCCCACACTACGATTATAGGAGCCTATCCGAAGTCGAACAACGGCATAAGCCTCCCACCCTGTACTACTGCATCGGCCGGCACACAGCGCCGGGTTTACCTGGTCGGGCCGACGGGCACAAATTCGAGCCAGCCGCCGCCTGCGTCCTGCCCCGTTCGGCACGATCGCCACCCTCGCTACGACCGGCCTCGTGCAGGGGCAACAGCCGACTGCCGGAAGCGCGCACGAAACCTTCCTATCTCCGCGAATCGGCTTGCGCGAGACGATGACGGCGACGGGCTCCGTTCTTGCCACGCCGCAAGCCCCCAGGAATAATGCACGGCGACCGGCGTTTGGCGCCGGTGGGACTGATAGCATTCGGCCAACTCAACTCGTTGCCGCGCAAGCAAGAGCGGCAGTTTTCGCCCTTTATGGAAAGCCGACACTCACTTGCCCGTGTCGTCTTGTACCGCCTTCTTTCGAGGCGGCCCGGCGTTTGCTGCCGTTTTGGCGGTGTCGGGCGCGGCGCGGCGATGGCCCTGCGATGGCACGTTGGGGCCGGCATCGCCCTGGCCCTGGCATGCGCGGCCACCGCGGTCATCGCCGACGATGCGACCGACAACCCGCGACTGGCCCTCTACCGTGCCAATATGGCGGAGGGTGGGCTCGAACCGACCGGCGCCGGCGCCCTGAGTTATTTTCGCGAGCTACAGCCCGAGGGCCACCAGCGCGAGCGCATCGACCGACTCGTGCGGCAATTGGGGCATGACGAGTTTTCGATCCGCGAGTCGGCCACGCAGCTCCTGTTGCGGCTGAACGTGACACCGATCGAGTCGCTCGTGCGGGCACAAGACAGCGACGATCCCGAGGTGGCCTGGCGTGCCCGCTTGATCCTGCAAAGCTCCGAGGGCCGCAGTGCCCAGTTGATGCTGGCGGCGCTGAAGGTGCTATCGGCCGATCGGCCGCCGGACACGACCGCCGTGCTGATGGACGTCGTGCCGCTGTGTCGCGACGCCTTTCTGACCCGTGCGGCCCACGAGACGCTTCGGGCCTGCGCGACGAGCGACGACGTGCCACTTCTGCGCCGCCATCTCCAGTCGGAAAGTGCGTTGCGGCGAACCGCCGCCGCGATCGCGCTGGTGGAGGTGTTGCCCGACGATGGCCGCGGCGAGCTGTACGCCTTGCTGGACGATGCGGACGAATCGGTTTCCCTTACGTTGGCGCGGACACTGGCGGACAAAGGGGATCGACGCTCGCTGGCTCCCCTGGTTCGGTTGCTCGAATCGCCCCAAGCGCCGGTCCGCACCGAAGCCGCCTTTGTGCTTCGCAGCCTGACGGGCCAGCAGTTGGGATTTGTCCCCTACCAGGAGGATTCTCTGCGAGCCGCGCCGGTCGCCGCCTGGAAAAAATGGCTCGCCGAGGAGGGCACCACCGCGCCGCTGGCCTTTCCGCTTCGCTCCCGCAGCATCGCTCGCGGCAGCCTCTTCGGCAACACGCTCATCTCCACCGGCTCGCGAGGCCGCGTTTTCGAACAGGACGCGGCCGGCAAAATCGTCTGGTCGTATGACCTGGCCGCCTGGAGCGCCGAAAAGCTTCTCAATGGGAACGTGCTCATCGGCTCGTACAATGTCCGCAAGGTCGTCGAGGTCGATGCGGCGGGCAACGTCGTATGGGAAATGCCCGATATCAGCGCCATGCGGGCCAAGCCGCTGGAGAACGGCAATTTTCTGATTGCCGACTTCGGCGGCAACCGGGCCATCGAGGTCAACCGCGACAAGAAAGTCGTCTGGCAGTACGCCACGCCCGATGAATGCTTCGATGTCGAACGATTGGCGAACGGCAACACGCTGGTGGGCTGCCCCAACCTGATTCGCGAAGTCTCGCCCGACGGCGAGACAGTCAACGAGATCAAGGTCGACGGCCGTCTCAACGGGATGCAGGCCCTGGATACGGGCAACATCCTGGTGGCCAACTACGGCACCAGCAAAGTGTACGAGCTGACGCCCAGCGGCGAAGTTGTGTGGCAGTTCGCCGAGCCGCACCCCTGTGACGTCTTCCAGCTTCCCGACGGCAGCCTGCTCATCGCCACGGCTTCGCGGATCATCGAGCTGGGAGTCGACCACACCACCGTGCGCCAGATTGGCGAAGCGCAGTACGGATCGGCACGTCGCTAACCGCCCCAAGGTGTCGGCCGCTCATCCTATCACCTGCGGCGAATCCCTCTCACTTCCGCCGCACGCACTCGGCAAGAAACTGTCCACCCTCCGGTGGGTGACACGCAGCCCGGCCCGAGTATTCAAAGGCTGACTGGCTCAGCAAACTGGCAACCTGCTCTTCGCTGCGGTACACGAGCCGCCACTCCAGCACGTGGTCCAACAGCGCTCGCCCGTCGCACTGACGGTGCATGGCCCCCAATAGCAACCGGCCGCCGGGCCGCAGCAGCCCGTGCAGGTAATTGAGCAACCGCACGGCCATTTTGTCGCTGATGACGTCGAGCAGCCCGCTGCCGTAAATGAGATCTTGCGGCGGAAGCGACCGATCCTTTCGCCCCAGCGTCAAGTAAATGATATTCTCGTTGACGATCTTTGCATGGCGCTCGACGCCGATCTTGTCGAGCTGTTGCGAAACATAGGCCAGCGCCTGCACGTCGACATCCAATAGCGTCGCCTCCAGCCGCGACGGATCGCGCAGCGCGGCGTAAGCATCGATCATTTCCAGCGCCGGACCGCAGTGCATCGCCGTGACCTGAACGGGCCCCTCAGGCGACTGTTCCACGGTCCCCGCGATTTCCTCGGCCAGAAGGCGGCGTCGCTCGCGTACGGCCCGCGGCACGGCCAGTTCGAGCACGATCTCGTCGACCAGCTTTCCCAGGGGGCCGCTGCCCGATGGTTCGTTGCGGCACATCCGCTCGAGCGCGTCGAATTCGTCGACGCGCCCCCGCGGCTTGTAGAACATTCGCGAGGCGGTGTCCGAGAGCAGCAAGTACGGGAGCAGCTCCTTTTGCACCTGCCGGCCCACGTGACGTTGCGCCACGTCGGGCACTTGCGAATCCTCGCCGATTTCCGTCTCCGTCCGCTCGACGAGCTCCCCCCAAGCGGCGCGGGCGGTCTCGGCGACGGTCGCCGACAGCCCTGCTCCCGACGACGACATCGCCGCCGCCGCTTCCGTCATCACCTCCTTGAATCGCTCGACGTTCGGAGCCAGCCGCTTCCACGCCGGCCAGGCGGGAGCCGACTCGATGACGGCGTCGTTCATCCGTTTGCCCAGCGCGCTGGTGGCGTGGCGCAGCCGCCGCGACATGATCACCGCCAGCGCCCGGTAGAACCGCGCCGTAAATCCGCGGTCGTGGCGCAGCTTTTGGACGAGGCGCGGCCGCGGCAGCTCCAGCAGACGCGCCGGCTCCACGGCCGTCACCGATGCCGAGGCCCGACGCTTGTCGAGAAACGAAATCTCGCCGATGATCTCCCCCGGCCCCAGCACGTTGAGCGGCTTCTCGCTCAGCGACGCCGTGGTGACGTGCAGCAACCCATCGAGCACGAAATAGAGCGACTCGATGGTGTCGTTCTCTTGAATCAAGACGGTCCCCTGATCGACCTGTCGCTCGTTGCTGGTGGTGAGCAGCCAGGCGATGTCGTCCTCGTTAATCAGATCGATCAGGTCGAACCAGTCGTGCATCGAGCTTCCCCCCATCGTTCGGTCTGCCGCGGCCGCGTCGGCCACGGCCGCGTCGGCCACGGCCGCGTCGGCCACGGCCGCGTCGGCCACGGCCGGGTAAAGGGGAAGATCATAGTCACGGCTTCCAGGTCGCGGCAAGCCTTGTGCCGGCCGCCCCACGGCGAGCGGTGGCCGATTCCGCAGGCTCGCCACGGGCGATCGGCGACGCCGCACACCAATCAAATCCGCTGTAACCCGCACGCCCACCGACACGTTCAGGCGCGCAAGCCGTGGGGGATTCGAGCGGCCGAGGGCGGTACGTCGATAAAAGACAACGCGGGCGTCGTCCCTCAGCCAACGTGCGGTAGCGACACACGGCTGGTCGGTACGGCGCGCCTCGACGATTCACAACCACTTGGCGGCAGAGAGTACCTGTACGATGTGGCGAGCATTCTTCCTGGCGGTTGGAATCACGCTGGCGGTGCTGGGGGGCGAGTGTCTGCTCATCGACTCGGCGGTGCTCGTCATGCCGTCGGGCCTGGGTGCCGCGGCGGCCGAAGGAAGCTCCGTCGCCAGCTCGCACAACATTGCCCCGCCCGACTGGGCTCCTTGGAGCCTGCTTTCTGCCGGCGCGGTGGTGATGCTCTACTCGTTCACGATCCCCCGCCGTGTGGCCACCAGCTAGCGGCAGTGGTGGCCGGTCTCCCGACCGTGCCACGGGCAAGGCCCGCGTCACTCGCCTTCGCGGAACCGCTCGAAGTACTGCTTGGCGTGGTCGCGCTGATTGCGGGGCAGCTTGACGTTGACCTGCGGATCGTCGGTCGACTGCGCTTTCGCCTCGATGGCCTGGCGCACCTCTTGCACGCTTCTGCCCACCACGTTGGGTCCGTCGGCGTCGCCGCCGCGAACGACTTCGCCGGGCTGCGGCTTGCCTCGCACCTGCGATTCGTAGGTGCCGGTGTCGGTTTGCTCCTCGGGCCGCTCGCCATGTCCCTGGCCTTCTCCCATACCGTCGCCGTCTCCGTCGCCCTTCCCCTGACCTCCGAGCCCTCCTTCACCCTGGCATTGTTCACAGCCGGCCCCCTGGCAGTTGGGGCAATTCAAGGCATCCTTGGCCTGGGCGATTTGATCGGTGAGGAATTCGAGCGACTCCAGCTCCTGCATGTCGTTGGCCAGCGCCTGAAGCTCTTCGGCGGCCCCTTGAAGCTGCTGTGCCGCTTGCTGTCCGTTTCCCTGCGCCAGGCACTGTGAGCACTGGCCCAGTTTGTCCGACATCTTCTGCAGGGAATCCATCTGTTTCTGCTGCTTGTTGAACTGGTCGAGCTTCTGTTGCAGGTCGGCCGCTTCGCCAAGTTGGCCCGAGGCGATCTTCTGCTGAATCTGCTGCTCGAGGTCCTTCTTGGCATCGTCGTGGGCCTTGGCCATGTCCGAGATCTTCTGCTTGATCTGCTCGACCTGCTTAGCCAGCTTTTCTTTGTCTTCGTCGCTCAGCTCGCCCTCGCCGATCTTGTCCTTGAGCTTGTTCAGCTCGTCGAGCGCCTTCTGAAAGTCGCCTTCTTTCATCGCCTGCGCGAGCCGATCGGCAGGACCGGTCTCGGTCGTCGCCAGCTCGTTCAACTGCCGCTTGAGCTGCTCCTTGAGTTGTTCGCTGTCGCCCAGCTTGTCGCGCCGTTTGTCCAACTCCTTCTTCAGGTCGTTGATCTGGATCAGCGCCTCCTTGCGGTCCAACTGGTCCTTCTGATTGAGTTTGGCGAGTTGGGCTTCGAGCTTTTCGAATAGCGCCTTGGCCTCTTCAAGTCCCTTCTCTTCCGCTTGCTTGCGCTGCTCCTCGAGCTGCTTCTTGAGTCGCTCGTTGGCTTGCTTGATGGCCTCGGTTTCGACGATCGTCTCGTCGGTGGCCGCTTCGACCTGTTGCCGCACGGCGTTGGGCAGCAGGAGCACCAACAGCAGCGCGATGGCCGGCACCAACGGCAGCGCTGCCGTCCAACGCACCGACACGCCGAACTGCTCGGAAACGTCGACGCGAGCAACGCGGCGCGCCGCGTCGTCCAACAGGGCGCGACCCGCTTCGGAATCGTACTGCTCCGAATCGAGCGCCAGGGCACTGGAGACGCGCTCCTTCAGGCCGAAGCGGTGGTCGATCTCCATCGCCGCATCGATCGCGCTGCGGCGCACCACCCAGGTCCACACCGCCGCGACCGCCAGGCCGACCACCAACGCGCCGCCGCTCCACGACAGAACCCACGTCCACGAACCCGCGGCATCACTCGTCACGGCCAACGGCCAGATCTTGGGAACTGCGATCGCCGCGGCCGCCGCCAACAGCGCCGCGAACAGCGTCCACGGCAACAGCGACATAAACTGCTGCACCACCAGCCGACGGCGGGCTCGCATGACCTGCTGCTTGATCGCGTCCATCGCTTTGCTCCCTGACGGGCGAGAGACTACATCCGCCCTAACACATACCCTCTTCGACGGGCAGACGTTGCACCGGGTTCCCGTGGCCCTGGTAGAGAACCGCGAGCGGGCACTCATCGGCAACGGCGGCGGAGCGGTTGGCAACGAGTTGTCTCGATCGCCCGACGCCAGTCTAATCCGCTACTTCACGCCCATTATAGGGTTTTCGGCTGCCGAAAGCGCCTGCAACACGAGCATTGGGGGCTGGGGGGCTGGGCAGGGGATTAAGGCGCGCGAATCGCAACTGGGCGCGGGCAGCCGACCAAAGCCCACGGATTGCCATCCGTGGGTCGCGCTGCGGCGAAGACGTGGATTCATCGTCGCATCGCTGAGTTAAACCAATGCCACCTTTGCGGTTGCATTCATGCAGCCCCCACGGTTCCCCATGCCGCTTAGCGGCCGAATAATGTATGGTGCCGGTAGAGGAATCCCATGACGGCCGCCACAACCGACAAATCCGCCGTCCCCGCGCTCCCCACGCCCGAGGAGCGCCCCGACGCCGACGTGGTGATTTACGACGGCCACTGCGCGTTCTGCCGCGCCAACGTCGCGCGACTCACCTGGTGGGACTGCCAGCATCGGCTGGCGTATCTGTCGCTGCACGACCCGCGCGTGGCCCAGCGCTATCCCGATCTTACGCACGAGCGGCTGATGCAGGAGATGGTCATCGTCGACCGGCACGGGCGATACCACGGCGGAGCGGCTGGATTTCGGTACCTGACGCGGCGGCTGCGTCGGTTGTGGTGGCTGGCCCCGCTGATGCACGTCCCGTTTAGCCTGCCCCTGTGGCAATGGATGTATCGCCAAATCGCCAAGCGCCGCTACGGCATTGCGGGCAAGGTCGAGTGCACCGACGGCACGTGTCATTTGCACGAACGAAACTGACGAGCGAGTTTTCGGCACCTGGCAATTGGACAGCTATCAGCTTTCAGCCGTCAGCCCAGCCATTGTAACGGATAGCTCTCATCGCCGCGTCACCGTGTCGCCGCGTCTCCACGCCAGAGACGACATCGTGCGCTCACCGGAAGAAGCGCACCGCATTCTCGAACACCAACGCCCCGTCGCCTTTCTCGCCCGCTTCGCCGCGTGTCCAGCGGGGATGTTGCGTGAGTTCCACGTGTCGCTCGGGGTGCGGCATCAAGCCAAACACGCGGCCCGAGCTGTCGCACAGCCCCGCCACGTCGGCCTGCGAGCCGTTGGGGTTTTCCGGATACGCGACTTTGTTGCCGTTCGATGAATGAGCCGACGCGTATCGCAGCACAAGCTGTCCGGCCGATTCGAGCTGCTTCAGTATGTTCTCATCTCGCGCGACAAAACGCCCCTCGGCGTGGGCAACAGGCAAATACAGATTCTCGACACTCTGTAGGAACACGCACTTGTTGCCGGTCACGCGCAGATTCACCCAGCGGTCTTCGAACTTGCACGACGCGTTTCCGGCCAGAGTCGCGAGTGCGCCGCACTCGTCGTCGTTGAGCAGCAGTCCCGTCTGCATGAGCGCCTGAAATCCGTTGCAAATGCCCAGCACGAGCTTGCCCGCGTCGCGGTGCCGCAACAGCGCGTCGCGCAGATGATGGCGAATCTGACTGGCCAGAATACGCCCGGCCGCGATGTCGTCGCCGTAGCTGAATCCGCCCGGCAGACAGACGATCTGGTACTCGTCGATCGCCACCGGATTTTCGAGCAATCGGTTGACGTGCACTCGCTCGGCCCGGCCCCCAGCGCGCTCGAACGCATACGCTGTTTCGACGTCGCAGTTGGTGCCGGGGGCACGCACGATCAGGATTCTTGGAGTAGCCATAGGCGTATCACATCGCATTCGCAATGCGGCTTGTGCCAAACGATCGCGCGTTTACCACCGCAGCGGTGCTTGCCACGCTTCCTTGAGTACATTTAGCTCTTCGTCGACAACGGGACCGCGGCCGCCGGCATCGATCACCAATCTGGGCGACTCTGTCACCTTTCCCAAACACGTTTGCGGCACGTCGTCGCCGAGAGCCCTTTCGAATCCCTCGCGTGCGTCGGGCGACAATTCGCACAGAAACCGCGTGTGCGATTCGGAGAACAGCTTTGCAGCCACCGCATGTCGCAATCGGCTCAACTCGTCGCCGCCGTCGATCGCATCGATATTGAGCGTCGCACCAAACCCACCTGCGAAGGCCATTTCCGCCACGGCAACGGCCAGCCCACCTTCGCTCAAGTCGTGGCACGCGCGCACACAACCGCCGGTAATTGCCCGGTGTACAGCGGCAAACGTGCGTCGGGCCGCTTCCGGATCGACCACGGGAACCCGTCCACCGCTCAATCCCTCGACGACGGCAAAGTGCGAACCCCCCAATTCGTCGCGCGTCGTGCCGACGAGGTACAACAGGTTGCCCGGCTGTTTCAGGTCCATGGTGACGGCGCGGCGCACGTCGTCGATTTGACCCAACGCGCTGACCAATAGCGAGGGCGGTACGGCGATCGTCTGCGTCTCGCCGCGCTCGTCCGTGTAGCGAAATTCGTTATTCAGGCTGTCCTTGCCCGAGATGAACGGGGTACCCAACGCAATCGCCAAGTCGCGGCACGCCAGCGCCGCCCGCACCAGCGAACCCAGCGTCTCGGGCCGCTCGGTGTTTCCCCAACAAAAATTGTCCAACAGCGCGATGCGAGCTGGATTGGCCCCTACTGCCACGCAGTTGCGGATCGCCTCGTCGATGGCGCCGGCCGCCATGTGGTAGGTGTCGTGGTCGCCATACAGCGGGTTCATGCCGCACGCGATCACCAGCCCGCGATTCGAGCCAAGAACGGGCCGCACGACCGCCGCATCGCTCGGTCCGTCGTTGGCCGCACCGACCAGCGGTTTGACGACGCTTCCCCCCTGCACTTCGTGGTCGTACTGGCGAATGATCCATTCCTTGCTGGCCACGTTGAGCGAGCCGAGGATGCGAAGCAGCGTGAGGTTGTAGTTATCGCGGGTCAGCGCCGCGGGAAACCCCGAAGTAATGGGAGCAGCAGCCGGTGCCCCCGAATCGGCTCGAGCACTTTCTCGCAGCGGCCCCGCTGCCGCCGGCTCATACGTCGCCTTGCGCACGACCGGCGGCCTTCCATCGTGCAGAAACTCCATGCTCAAGTCGGCCACCTGCGTGCCGTGGTATTTGAGCTGCAAGCGGCCCGTGGGAACGAATCGACCGATCTCGGCCGCCTCGACCCCCTCGCCGCGGCACAGCGCGACGAACTCGTCGCACTTCTCCGGCGGCACGGCGAGCACCATGCGTTCCTGCGCTTCGGAAATCCAGATTTCGGCGTACGACAGCCCCTCGTACTTGAGTGGGGCTCGCTCAAGCTGCACCTCGGCGCCGATCTCCTGCCCCATCTCGCCCACCGCGCTCGATAGCCCCCCGGCCCCGCAGTCGGTCACGGCCGCGTACAGCCCACGATCGCGCGCCGCCAACAACACGTCGAGCACCATCTTCTCGGTGATCGCGTTGCCGATCTGCACCGCGCCCCCCGATTCCTCCTCGGTCGCGCTGGTCAGCTCGGCCGAGGAGAAGGTGGCGCCGTGGATGCCGTCGCGCCCGGTGCGC
>CAYQAJ010000024.1:0-18410 GCA_964415245.1 uncultured Pirellulaceae bacterium
CATCACGCCGCCGCCGGGATGGCTCGCCGCGCCGCACAGGTAGAGTCCCTTAATCGGCGTGCGATGGTCGGCCCAGCCGGCGACCGGGCGGAGCGAAAAGAGCTGGTTGGGCGTCATGGCCCCTTGCATGATGTTGCCGCCGGTCAGGCCGAACGTGCGCTCCAGATCCAGCGGCGTGAGTATCTGGCGATGCTCGACCGCGGCGGGCACGTTGGGGGCGTAGCGGCCCAACAGCGCGATGCAGCGGTCGGCGAAGTCTTCCTTCACGTCATCCCAGTGCTGGCCGTCGGCCAGGCGATACGGAGCGTACTGCACGAACATCGACATGACGTGCTTCCCTTCGGGCGCAATCGTTCGGTCGACCGTCGTGGGAATGGTAATCTCGAGCACCGGCTCGCTGCTCGGCCGGCCGTACTTGGCGTCGTCGCAGGCTCGTTCGAGATAGTCGAGCGTTTCGCCGACGTGGATCGTGCCGCGCAGGTGCGCGTCGTCATTCTGCGTCGACATGCACGAGAACCGCGGCGCTTCGCCCAGGGCCACGTTGATCTTGGCCGACGCCGACGAGTAGTCGATCCGCGCGACGGCGCGGCGGTACGACTCGGGTAACTCGCCGGGTTCCAGCATTCGCTCAAACGTCAGGTGGGCATCGACCGACGAGGCCACGATCGGCGCTTCGTAAACCGTGCCGTCGGCCAGGGCGACACCCGCGACTCGGCCGCGCGATAGCAGAATCCGCCGCACGTCGGCCTCGCGGTGAATGTCGACGTGCAGATCCTCGCAGGCCGCCGCGATGGCCTCGCTCATTGCTCCCATGCCCCCTTGCACGTAACCCCAAACACCCCGCGCTCCCCCCGCGGTGCCCATGACGTGGTGCAGCAGCACGTAGGCGGTGCCAGGCGATGCGAGCGAGTGGAAGCCGCCGATGATGGCGTCGGTGGCCAGCGTGGTACGGAGCACTTCGGCCTCAAACCACCGCTCGACGAACGGCCGAGCGGCCCCCATCAAAAGTTCGAGCCCCTCGGGCAGGTCGTCGCCCAGCTCGCCCAGTGCCTGGTACATGCGCCACAGCTTGGTCGAATCGCGGAGCCGCTTCGTAACTCCGATCCGCCGCCAATCCTTGGGCAGGGGTAACGGGTCGGGGGCCGTTTCGTCCAGTACCGGATCGAGCACGTCGGCCACGCGTTCCAGCAGCGTCTGATAGCGCGGATACGACTCGGCGTCGCGTCGGCTGAACTTGGCGATCTGGCGGCATGTTGCGGGCAGATCGGCGCCCATGAGCAGATGGCGGCCGTCGAGCATGGGCGTAAACGACGAAGGATCGCGCCGCAGCACCACCAGTCCGTAGTCCTTCAGGCGCAGATCGTTCGTGATTTCGGGCCGCAACAGGCTCAGCACGTACGACGCCACCGACACCTTGTAGCCGGGCCACAACGGCTCGGTCACCGCGCAGCCTCCCAGCACGTGGCGGCGTTCGAGCACGCAGACGCTCTTGCCTTCCTTGGCCAGATACGCGGCGGTGACGAGGCCGTTGTGTCCGCCGCCGATGACAATGCAGTCGTAGGAGCGCCGCTGCTTCATGTGGGGGTCCGTTATCCTTTGAGACCGGTCGTGGCGATGCCGCGGAGGTACGTTCGCTGGGTAAAGAAGAATAGCACCACAATCGGCAGGGCGAACAGCACCGATGCGGCCAAGAGCAGGTGCGTCTGGTCGGAGTACGAGCTGACAAATTGTTCGAGCCCATAGGCCAACGGAAACTTGTCGGCATCGCTCAGGTAGAGCAGCGGGCCGCTGAAATCGTTCCAGGCGTGTACAAACTGAAACAGGGCCACGGTGGCCAGTGCCGGCACGCTCAAGGGGAGCACGATGCGGCGATAAATGCCCCACTCGCCCAGGCCGTCGATGCGGGCCGCCTCGCTCAGCTCCTCGGGAATGGTGAGAAAGAACTGCCGCAGCAGGAAGATGTAGAACGCGTCGCCCAACAGCGTCGGCACGATCAGCGCCGCCAGCGAGTTGTACAGCCCCAACTCGCGCAGCAGCAAGAACCGCGGGATCATTGTCACGTGCCACGGCAGGAGCATGGTGGCGATCAGGACGGCAAACAGCACGTTGCGGCCGCGCCACCGAAGCCGCGCGAATCCGTATGCCGCCAGCGAGCACGAGAACACCGTACACGCGACGCTCCCCAGGCAATACACCAGCGAGTTGCGCAGGTATCGCAGAAACGGCATCGACGTGACCGCCTCGGCGTAGTTGCCCCACTCCCACCGGCTGGGCACGAGCGCGTGCGGATTCTCGGTGAGCTCGACTGCCGGCTTGAGCGAGCAGAGCACCATCCACACCAACGGCGCGGCGAACACCGCCGCGGCGGCAAACAGGACGACATGCGTCAGCGGGTGCGGGCGGTCATCGCGCATCGGGCGACTCCAGGGTGCGGTCGACGTGCGCTTGCACGCGCTCGGTCACTTGCTCCAACAGCGTGCGCGGCGGCGGGGCGCCGGCGTCGTACATGGCCCGCTGCCCAGCGTCGCGAAGCTGGCGGTCGTAGTACGACGCGCCGGGTATGACCGGAATGGGAATTTGCCGCGGACTGGCGGCCAGATCGACAAAGACGCGCATCAATGGCTGGCGGTCGAGATACGACTGGAACTCCGGCTCCGCGACGACGGCCGATGCAACGGGAATCCATCCGCCGGCAGCGCACGTTTGCGCCGCTTCGGTTTCGTGACCGCCGAAACCACTCCAGAACTTCATAAAGGCCCAGGCTCCTTCCGGGTTCTTGGCGCCGCGCGGCACGACGAAGAAGTTTCCGTTGATCCAACCCGCTTCGCTTTGCCCGCCGGCGGGGGGCGGAAGCGGGCACGCGCCGTACTCGGTCACCGGTTCGCCGGCGGTTCGCTGCCGCTGTTGCGAGGCGGCGATGTCGCGCACGCGCCACTGGCCGTCCATCACCACGACGTACCGCCCAGAGAGCAGGGGGAATGTCTTGCCGGGTAGGGATTGATCGCCGAGGCTGAAGCCCGCGACCTGATCGGCGCCGTAGCGATCGCGATACGAGGTCATCCAATCGAGCGCGCGGACGTTGGCCGGGTCGTCGGCCGTAATGCGGCTCGTCGATTCGTCGTAGAAGCGCCCGCCGAACACCGCGCCCCAAGCCAAAAGTCGCCGCGCATCAGGCAGGAACCCGAACCGCTCGACGTTGCCGCGATTGTCGACAAGCGACGTGGTTTGGGCGATGTGGTCGAGCTCGTCGAGTGTGCGCGGCGGTGCGAGCCCGTACTGTTTGAGCAATGTTTCGTTGTAGTAGAGGGCCCGCACGTCGAGACCGTTGCACAGCGCGTAGTACCGCTCGTCGTACTGGCCCAAGCGGCGGGCAGCGGGAAAGAGCCAGTCGTCGAGTTCTTCGATCTCCTCGTGCGAGGCAAGCTCGTCCAGCGGTGTAAGGGCGCCGCGGCGAGCCCAATCGGCGACGATCGGATCGTCCTGGTTCACCAGGTCGGGGGGATCGCCGCCGGTCACCGCCAAGAAAATTTTCACATCGAGGTTGTTGCCCGGCACCGCCACGTCGCGGACCCAGTAGTGATCCTGGCTGGCGTTGAAGCGATCGACTACGTCGCGCACGACGGCGCGATCTTCGCCCCCCCAGAAGTGCCAGAAGACGACTTCAGTACGTTCGCCGCGCATCCGCCGGCTCTCTCTCGGACTCTCCCACAAGCCCGAAAGCAGAACCGCGGCGCCGAGCGCGGCGACGATCCAGAGCGCGATTGCGTCGATTCGATTCATACCGTGTCTTGACTCCCTTTCATCGCATCCCCTGGTAATGAACCCACGAGCGCGACCAGCGAAACAGCGCCGCTGTCGCCACGACCAGCAGAAGAAACAACACCCACGCCACGGCCGATGCGTAGCCCATGTCCAAATCGGCGAACGCCGACAGAAACACGAACAGCGACAATAACAACAGCGAACCGGCGGGCTGCCCCGTCCCTTCGCTTACGATGTAGATCTGCGTGAAGGCTTGCACCGACTGAATCAGCCCCATCACCAGATTGAAAAAGATGACGGGCGTGAGCATGGGCAGGGTAACGTGCCGGAATCGCCGCACCGCGCCGGCGCCGTCGAGCTCGGCCGCCTCGTAAAGCTGCCGGGGCACGTCGCCGATGGCCGCCAGGTAGATGATCATGAAGTTCCCCACGCCCCACAGGCTCATCAGCACCAGGGCGTCTTTCGAACCGAAGTGGCCGGTCCACAAGACCTCTTCGTGCCCTTTGAGCCAAAGCTGGGGCGGCAGGCCGAACCACGACAGCACCCAGTTCACCAGCCCGTCGTTCGGGTCAAGCAGCCAAATCCACAACACCGACGCGGCGACGATGGGCACCACCGACGGCAGGAAGAACACCGTGCGGTAGACCGAGCGGCCGCGCACGTTCCACGAAAGCATTACCGCCAGGGCGATGCCGAGTGCGATCGACAGCGGCACCGACAATAGTGCGTAATATGCCGTGTTGTAGAGAGCCCGCGCGAACCCCTCGCCCGCCACAATCTCCTGGGCCAGTCGCTGGTAATTGTGCAGGCCCACGTACTGGGGCGCCGAAAGCATGTCGTAGCGGCAGAAACTGAGAAACAGCGAGGCCGCGAAAGGAAAGGCGACCAGCGTCACCAGCCCCAACAGCCACGGCCCGACGAACAGCCAGGGGGTGGCTGCGTCGCGGAATCGGCCGCGCAGAATGTGTTGCGACATGCGGCCATTGTACCCGCGGTCTGGAGTCGCCCAAGTGCGGCGGCCGTTGCGGAGGATCGTCGCGATCGCGAACGAGTCGTGACGACCGACGAGTCCTGACCACGAGTGAGGCGCGAAAGCGCGTTTCGTGCCGCCCATCCGTCCGGCGCGTGCTAGAATGGTTCGCCCCCTCGGCCAAGCCCATTGCACCATGAAGCCGCTGCGACTGAAAAACGCCCGCCGTCGCATCCGTGTCACCCGCGACAACTCCGGCACGCCCCACATAGTGGCCGACACCTGGCTCGACGCACTCTACGCTCTGGGGTACATGCACGGCACCGATCGGCCCACGCAGGTGCTATTTGCCCGCAGCGTCGTATCGGGGCGTGCGGGCGAGGAGATCGGCGATTCGCACGAGCTGGTGGAGACCGATCGTTTCTTCCGCCGCATGGCGCTGTACCGCGGTCTCGAAGAGGAAGTGGCGGCGCTGGACGACTACACGTTCAAGCAGCTCACCGTCTATTGCGAGGGTGTCAACGACGCGCTGGCGACCGAAGGCCGCACGTGGCCCATCTGGGCGACCGGCTTTCAAGTTCAGCCGTGGAACCAGCGCTCAGTTCTGCTGATCGGCCACCTGCTGAGCTTTGGCGGACTGGCCGTGAGCCAGCTTCAGAACGAAAGGCTGCTGGTGGCGCTGATTCACGCCGGCGTGAGCGACGAAGGGCTGCGCGAGCTATTTGCGCCGCGGCTGGACAACGTCGACTTCGACCTCTTGCGGCAGGTGAAAATCTCGCACGAGTTGTCGGACGAGGCCCTGGAGCTGATTACCGACTTGCCGCGGCTTGCCGGCAGCAACGCCTGGGCCGTCAGCCCTCAGCGCAGTGTGAGCGGAGCGGCGATTCTGGCAGCCGACCCGCACCTCGAAATCAATCGCCTTCCCGCTATCTGGTACGAGGCCGCGATTCGCTACGGCGACAAGTACGTGATGGGCGCGACGCTGCCAGGGTGCCCGCTGTTCGCCGTGGCGCGCACGAACGAAATCGCCTGGGGTGTCACCTACATGAAGGGAGACACGGCCGATTACTTCATTGAAGATTGCCGCCGCGCTCCCAGCGGCCGCTGGCAATACCGCCGCGGCCGCCGCTGGCACGACTTCCACGAGCGCTGCGAGACCATTAACCGCAAGGGACATAAGCCGGACATTGTCACAGTCTACGAAAACGAGCAGGGCGTGCTCGACGGCGATCCCGACCAGCTTGGCGCCGGCTATCATCTTTCGGTCGCGTGGACGGGCACGCATCCCGGCGCCGGCCAGGCGGTCAAGACGTGGCTCGACATGCTGGCCGCTCGCACGGCGCTCGAGGGAATCGAAATCGTAAAGCGATGTCCGCAACCGACGCTCTGCTGGGTGATGGCCGACTCCGAGGGTCACATCGCTCTGCAATCGAACGGCCGCTTCCCCAAGCGCGGCGGTGGTTACAACGGGCTGACGCCGATCCCGGCGTGGGATCGTAACAACCACTGGCGAGGCTTTCTGCCCACCAGCGTGCTACCGGGCGTATACGACCCGCCCGAGGGATTCGTGGCCACGGCCAACGAGGAGATGAACCCTCCGGGCGGACCGATGTTGGTGACGCAGCCACTGCCCGACTATCGCAAGCGGCGGATCGTCGAGCGGCTGCGCGAGCTGCCGGCCGCCACGGTGGAAGACATGCAGTCGCTTCAGTACGACGTGGCGAGCGTGCAGGCGCGCGAGCTATTGCGCCTTTTCGCCCCGCACATACCCGACGGACAGGTGAAAGACCGGCTGCTGGCATGGGACTGCCGCTACGACCCCGCCAGCCGCCAGGCGAGCTTGTTCCTGAAGCTGTACCGCAACGTGATGGTCGAGATATTCGGCCACGAGAAGGGAATCGGCTGGCGGCGGATGCTGTACTTGTGCTCGCGCGCCGGCTTCTCGCAGATGATTCTCACCGCCGCCGACCGCACCATGGCCCGCGACCATTCGTTCTGGTGGCGCGATCGCGAAAAGGCGGAATTGATTCGCCGGGCTGCCGAGCGAATCGAGGGCGTGGCCGATGTGCCCTGGTCGCAGATCAACAGCTTCCACTTCGCCGACCGGTTCTTTGGCACGCACCGCGTGGGGCGCATCCTGGGGTTTAACAGCCGCCGCTACCCCATGCCGGGCAATCACGCCACCGTGTTTCAAGGGCACGTGCTGCAAACGGCGACGCGCGAGACGACGTTCGCCCCGTCGTACCATTTCGTGACCGACATGTCGGTCGACGAGGTGTGGACCAACCTCCCTGGCGGGCCGAGCGAGAATCGCTTCTCGCGTTACTACAAGAGCGACGTGGCGCGGTGGCTTACGGGGGAGTACAAGCGGCTGAGTCCGCCGTAACGTTGTGCCCCGGTGCGCGAAACCGCAAGCGGCGAAATCGACTCGAGGCCGCGATACCGCGAGCGGGGAAACGCCGTGGGGCAGACATTCCTTTCGTGGGGCAGACATTCCTGTCTGTCAGGGTGCGGCGAAACCGCAAGCGGAAAAAAGGGCCCCAAGCGGCTTGACCGCAAGCCGGAAAGCGTAAGCTAGGCTTGTGGTGCGGACTTACCTGGCGCATGCGGCCACTACCTTGCGCCGAAACGGAGCCGTCTTGGCTACGGCGCCCCTTCCACGGACACCCGCTACCTTCCATGAGCCGACGCACCCCATCCGCCGCCTCGATCAACTCGTACGTGCAACGCGCGCGGCAGTTGTACTCGCTTCCCGCCGTGGCCATGAAAGTGCTGGAGCTGACCAACCAGCCCACGGTCGATGCCCGCAAGCTCAAGGACTGTATCGAAAACGACCCGGCGCTGACAGGCAAGATCCTGCGCGTGGTCAACAGCTCGTTGTTCGGCCTGAGTCGCGAGGTGACCGACCTGAACCAGGCGCTGGCCCTGTTGGGCACCAAGCCGCTCAAGCTGCTGGTGCTCGGGTTCAGCCTTCCTCCGGCTTTGCTCGACGGACAACAAACGGAAGTGCTCACGCGTTACTGGCGGCACACGCTGACCAAGGCCGTGGCGGGACGCGAGCTCTCCGAGCGGTTCTGGAATACGCCGGGCGATGAGGCGTTTATCGCGGGACTCCTGCAAGGGATCGGCATACTGGTGCTGTTGCAGGACCTGGGGCAGCCATACGTCGACCTTCTGCAGCGAGTGCACTCCTGCGGCGCGCGACTGCCACAGGCAGAGATGGCGGCCCTTGGCTTCGATCACGGCGTGCTCAGCGCGCGACTGCTCGACGACTGGGGTTTGCCCGAATCGCTTGTGTACGCCGTCGGCCTGCCGCACGACGTCGAAGTCCTTTCCGCGCTTCCTGCCCAACAGCAGCCGCTTCCGCAAATCATGCACATGGCCGAGCTATTGGCGCTTGTGCTGGTGGGTAGCGAACCGCAAAGTGAGCCGCTGAAGGAATTGCTCGAAGTCGGCGGGCGGTATCGCCAGCTTTCGATGGAGCAGCTCGAAACGATTGTCGCCGAGCTGGGGACCAAGGTAGGGCAACTGGCCGAAGTCTTCTCGTTTTCCACGACCGAATTGCCCGACTATGCCGCGATGCTGGCGCAGGCTCATTCGCAGTTGGGACAGGTCGCCGACGATGCGGCTTGCGAGTTGGTAAGGCAGAAGTCCGCCCACGCTTGCCGAAACGTAATCGACCGCCTGGGCCAGGCCGCCGAGCGGCTGGCCAGCCGCGACGGCCAGTGGGTCGATGCGGCGTCGCCCTCTTCGGTGGTATCCGACCGACCGGTCGCCGTTGCGGAGTCGTCCGCCGCCGGCTGTGCGGTGGCCGTCGCCGCACCCGCACCCGCGGCCGTCGCCGCACTCGCGGCGGTCGCCCCGCAAAGGGCCACTGCCGACCCGGGCCTTGTCGGCCGCATCGAGGCGGCGGTAGCGTCGTGCCGCCAGGCGCGTCGAGCTCTTAGCCTGGTGTTGGTTGAGGTCGACCGCTTCGGAGATCTGATTGTGACCAGGGGACTGGACGGAGCGGCCCAGGTAGTCCGGCGGCTGCGATTGGCGGTGGATCGCGTCTGCGAGCCGGGCGACGCGCGATACAGAATCGACGACGCGCGGGTGGCTTTGATTCTCGAAGGCTGCGAGCGGCGCGCGGCGGTGGATCTGGCCCGCGACGTCGTTCGCCTCATTCGCGGCACTCACAAGCGCGTGGCCCGTTCGCCCAACGTGGTGACGGTGAGCGCCGGCGTGGCGACGCTGCCGCTGCCGCCCAAGAATTTTCGGACCGAGGAACTGCTCGAGGCCGCGCAGCGGTGTCTCGGCGCTGCCCATAGCTCCGGCGGCGATACGGTCAAGAGCATCGACCTGTAGAAGGTGTCAGTCGCCGGTTGTCCGTTGTCAGTTTCTCAATAGCTCTCAGCTATCGGCTCTCAGCTTCGGGCAGCCAACCTGTAGGTCAGGCTGTGCCTGACGGTGCTGTGCTTGGCGGAGTGAGTAAGGCACAGCCTGACCTACAGCTAAGAATTCTTCCTCTCCGCTTCCTCCGCGCCCTCCTGTTGATTGCCCGCTCCGACTCTTGACTCTCGACGCTTCTCCGTTCCCTCTGCGGACTCCTGTTACCTGTCCGATTCCGGCTCTGGACTCTCGACCCTACGCTCCGATTTGCCGCTCCTGTGGCATGGCACGGCCCCGGGCGTTTGTGATATCGTTGGAGGATGGAATCCGAGAATGTGCCCGCCGGCTCTCCGCCATCCACGGAGGGCCACTCGCCCCCCGATGCCCACGGCCCACCGGCCGACATGGGTTCATCGGCTCCGCCCGGCGTGCCGATCAGAGCGCCCGGCGCGGATGAACTATCGATAGGCCCCCTTGCGGCGGGAGTCGCCGCAAAGCGGGAGCAGGCCATCGCGGCGGAAGTCGTCGAGCGGTCGAGCGGTCTCGGCGGGTTTCCGCCCGCTGTTGTGCCCGCACGAGCAACCAGCCGCTTTCGCAAGCGGCGCGTGTGGCTGCCGGTGATCCTGTTCGTGCTCACGTGCGTGTCGACATTCTGGGCGGGCGCAAGCTGGTGGGTCCCGGCGAATTATCTCTTCGGTCCCGATGCCGGCGTAGAAATTCGCCGCACCTTGCTGGTGCATTGGGCCGACGGGCTGATCTATATGGGGTGCGTGCTGGCCATTCTGATCACGCACGAGATGGGGCACTTTCTGGCGACCGTGCGATACCGGATTCCCGCCAGCCTGCCTTACTGCATACCGCTGCCCATATCGCCCATCGGCACGCTGGGGGCCGTGATCGGCATGGACGGCACCCGCGCCGACCGCAAGCAGATGTTCGACATTGGGCTCGCTGGTCCGCTTGCCGGATTGGTCGTGGCGGTACCCATCATGTGGATCGGCATCTACCAGCTCGACCTGACGCAGGACCAGTTCGGCGGCTTCTCCCTGCAGTGCCCACTGGCGGTGAACTGGGCCCTCGAATACCTCGCGCCCCCCGGTTACAACGGCGGCACCGCGATTGCCAACAGCCAGCTCAACCCGTATTTCATGGCCGGTTGGGTGGGGCTGCTCATCACGGGCCTGAACATGCTCCCCGTCAGCCAGCTCGATGGCGGCCACGTGATCTACACGCTGTTCGGCAAGTGGGCGCACTGGTTCGCCCGCGGCTTCATGGTCTTGGCGATTGCCTACGTGGTGTACATGGGCGCGTACGTGTGGACGATCATGATTTTGCTGGTGCTGTTGATCGGCACCGACCACCCGCCCACGCGCGACGATAACGTGCCGTTGGGTTGGTTTCGCACGGTGCTGGGGCTGGCGTCGCTGGCGATCCCCATTCTCTGCTTCTCGCCGCTGGCACTGATGGTGGGAACGCAGTAGATCGGGAGTCAAGAGACGAGAGTCGAGAGTCGAGAGCCGGAAACGGGCAGTTTTAAGTCGGAAGTCGGAACATTCCTGCGACCCTTCGCCTACTTGGCGCCTTCGCGGTAACCTTCTCTCCGGCTGAAAACTGAAAACTTGGCGCGTGCCTGTCCCCTTCTCCGTGACGCACGTCGCGACGGTCATTGCCGTTGCATTTCATTTGCTGCCGATGTCGCGACCCGGCGACATGCCAAAGGTGCGTGCGTCGAAGACGGCCGGGTCATGCGCGAATGGGCGCACCTCGATAGTTTGGCCATAAAGTAGCAGGCACGCTCCGCCGTGCCGTCCGCCGGCCTGAAGGGCCGATTCTGTCAGCCCAGGCCGACGCCGCGGAGGCCTGGGCTGGCGGGGAACGCCCACACCACCCCCCGCACGCGTCGATTTCACGCCGGCCCTGTAGGGGCCGTTCGCGGTGCCGCGAGGGAACGACCCCTACAGGATCGCGGACGTTGTGTGGTGATTCCCCCGACCCCAGGCCTTCAGCCTGGGCTGGTGGAAGGACCCTTTCAGCGTCGCGGCAGGAGCGCCGCGCGTCCCGTAGGACGGCGCAATCCCCGACGATGCCGATTCCATGCCCGATTGGTTCGGATACGATGAAAGCAGCAGCGCCTGCTGATCGGCAAAGGTTCTATCGACAAGGTGCCGCCGGCTTGGCGGAAGTCGCTAGGCGCGGGGCGCGTCGAGCCCGATCTCTTTTCCGGTTTGTCCGACGACAACCCGCCTCCTGAGCAGCGACCGTCACCGCCGCTCGAGCCTCACGGCAACGAATCAGCCGACGAGTCTCGGTGATTCCGAGAGGATAGTTGCGTCCCGTTTTTCCGCCCGGGCATGGTCATTGCTGGACCTGGCTTCGTTGACCCGAGAATGCCCTAGCTCGTGCAAGTAACTGCAGGATTTCTTCTGTGGAGTATCGTCGTTGTTCAGGATGCCCATCATAGATGTTGAAGTCTCTGACGCCCGATGCGTGTCTCATCGCGCTGATCAGGTCGGATTGAGACTCGCCGCGCTGCAGTCCACGATAGAACGCGGCGAAGGCAAGCGCCGCATCCGCGTAGTTCACCTTGGTGCCAGTGCCAACGATCCATCTTACTGGAACGTGTACGGCTTGAGTCGGCGCAGTCATCCTTCTGGCGAGCGCGCCGCCACATGAGGACATACAGAGGCCAATCGGGTCAATCAGGAATAGGCCGAGAGGCTCCAAGTGTTTGCCAAAACGATCCCAAGGTACAATCTCTCCCGAGGAGCGCTGCACCGTGAGTTGGATGCCGTCTTCATTGCCGTGTGCCGATATATGAAGTATCGGCGGAAGATTGAATCGCTTCACCGCCTCGAGGACGCAGGCCGTCAAAGCGGTGTTGAAGTATACTTCGTCAACTGCGACATGGTACTGGCAGGGAATGTCCGTTAGTTGAAGAAAGGAACGAAGTGTATCGCCCTCCGTGCGACCCTCCAGCAAGTCAGCGGGCGATGGCGATTCAATTATGTGGACGTAGAACTTTGGCTTCGTCATGTCATGCCACACCGAATTGAGTTGTTCCGTTTCCGCCCCTCAATAGCGCCTGGACGCAAGCCACTGCCAGGTCGTCGCTGCGCACGTCGCGAAAGTAGCCCTTCTCCGGATGAGCCCGGCCAATGGGCGTGCGAACGCAATCGACGACAACGGCGTCTCTCATGGCGATGGTTCTACTGTCTTGCGCTGTCGTGCAGTTGCATCATGTTGGCGACCAGCGGTTCCATCTCGCGCCAGATCGGCTCGTAATAGGTCAGCATGCGCGACTTGGCGGCCTCTTGCCCGGGAGCCGACGCCCAGTCGATGTAGTGCTGGCGCTCGGAGAACCAATAGTACCGATGGCGTTCCGCGTTCTCTTCACCCAACAGGCTTGGCACGTTATGGAGCATTTCCAGCTCGACCGCAAGCCAGTCGCGGTTGCCGGACTGTGCCGCTTGCTTCAACACCACAAAGCCGAGCGAAAGAAGTTTGGCGTACAGTGCGTCAAGCTCGTTCATCGTCGTCACCTTTTCGGAAAGACGTACGCGGGAAGCCTGTTGATTCCGGCGCGACGGGCATTTTCCACTCTCGTCATCCCATCCTGAACGATCAATCGTGCCCCGTCGCTTTCCACGATGATGGGGGTGTACTTGTTCCAATCGAATGGACCGTGCCGCGCAAGCTTCACGGGATCGGCCGAGTCTCGAGTCGGGGGTGGGCTCAGCTTCGAGATATCGACATCTCGCGTTTGCATCGCGCCATGTGCCCCGAAATCGGGATCTCATCGGCGGCAGTGTGCCGCAACATGTTATTATACCCGATGCGAACGCTTCGCACTGGGATTCTGTGTTTCTTCGTGAATCCGCAAGCGACCGCTCGGCTGGGTGTCCCCCATCCTTGCACCCCATCCTTGCACGGGCTTCATTGACTGGCGTCTTCGCCGGCGATTGATTACGGACAACAGACAACCGACATTCACTCACGTAGTTCATCACGAGCGATGGCGTCGTGGCGCTCGTGCGTAGCGGACGACGAGGCCGGTGAAGATCAGGGCTCCGCCGACCATCGTCCACCAGCGGGGGGGTTGGTAGGTCGGTGAGCTGTGCCACGCCACGAACACCCATAGCGGCACTAGCACCGGCTCCAACAGCGTGATGCCCGACGCTTCGTGCCCGCTGACGTGCCGCAAGCCGCGGGCAAAGAGCAGGTAGGGCAGGCCCATCTGCAAAATGCCAAAGCCCGCTAGAAACCACCACTGCATGCCGGACGGCCAGACGTCGTTCGTGGCCGACTGGTACCACGCGTACGGCGCCAGCACGATGGCCGTGAACACGTGGTTGATGGCGACCAGGAACACCGATTCGTAGTCGCGAAGTTGCCGCAGCGAGACCACGACGGCTGCGTAGAACAGGCCCGACAGCAGGCCGTAGATTACGCCGGCGCGCGAAGCGCCCGGCAGCTCGAACGTCAGGATCAGCCCCACGCCGCACGCGCCCAGAGCCAGCAGCATCCAATCGCGCGGCTGCGGCGGCTCGCGCAAGAGGAGCGCGCCCGCCAGGAACACCCACACCGGGGCCGTGTTTTGCAGCCAGATGGCGTTGCTGGCCTCCGTCAGCGCCATCGCGCTCAAATACGTGAAGTTCATCACGGCGAACGCCAGCACCATGGGCACCAGCCGCAACGACCATCGCGGGCGGCGAACCATCGGCACCAGCACGAGCGAAGCAAACAAAGCCCGCCAGAACGCCAGCAGCGGGCCGCGATGCGCATCGGGCCAGTTGTCGAAGAGGGGAGCCTTGGCGAACAGGCCGCTGGTGCTCCACAGCAGGGCGGCGGCGAGAATCGACAAGCGACCGATCGTCTTTTCGCGCCCCTGGGTGAGGGCGGCGGGCTGGGGATTGGGGGCTGGGGGTTGGGGGTTGGGAGCGATCGTGTTGTCGCGCGCGTGGGCGGGCGCGGCGTCAGCTCGATTCACAGCGGAGTTGGGCGATTCCCGCGCGTCGGACGGTGGGGAATCGTTGTGCGAGCCGCCCGACGAGGAACCGGAATCGTTCATGGCACCCCATCAGCACGAGAATAATTGCGCGCCCGCGCCTTCGCTTGCGGCCAGCGCGCTCTGTCGCGAACGATTAAGAACAGTCGCAGAATGCGCCGCCGCTATTCGTCGTACTTCCGCTGACTCACTTTGTCGGCGGTGGGGAAATCGTCGGGCAGTTCCTGGGTGACTTTGCCGGTGGCAGCCCACTCGGCGCCGCGCTGCAAAGCCACGATGAATCCGACGCATTCCTGCGAATAGTCGCCGTGCCCCATCGGCGTGTGAAACACGCGCCCTTTGCCGTACTCGACCGTGAACATCATCGGCTCGTTTCGCCCCGTGCCCCCCTGGTCTTTGCTGGAAAACGCAGTGGCCAGGATGGTCATGTTCTCGGCCGGGCCGCGCAACTGGTCGTACAGCTCATCCTGCACGTGCATCCACGCGCGGGGCACACCCTTGGTGACGGGGTGATCGGGATTGCGGACGACGACCTGAAACGGATGCTGGGCGCCGTGGTGCCCGCCGCCGCCGGGACTTTCGTCGCGCACGGCCTTGCCGCTGTCGTCGAAGTACACGTAGGGTCCGCTCTTCTCGTCGCGGCCGCCCCAGCCGCCCAGCCCGATGATCTCGTTGTACTCTTTCCAGTCGCCGAAGGAGTTGTTGGCCGCGTGCACGACCACGAATCCGCCCCCGCCGCGAACGTACTCGACGAACGCCTTCTGGGTTTCCTCGGGCCACGCCGCGCCGTTGTAGTTCGACACGACGACGTTGTACTTCGAGAAGTCTGGGTGGAAATCGGGATCGGTCCCCTCGGGAGCCGTCGTGGCGACGTCGACCGTAAAGAGCCGCGTCTCCTCCAGGTATCGCTTCATCATCTGCGTCGTTTTGGGCCACACGCCGTGGTTGTTCTGGCCATCGACGATCAGCGCCTTCATTGGTGCATCGGCTGCGCGGGCGATCGGCGCGGTGGCGGCGAGCAACGTGCAAATCGCAGCGGCTGGAAACAGGCAGACGGATAGCAATGAGCGAATCATGGTTTTTCTCCCGCGCGTGTGAGAGTCGGAACTACGAGCTTATCCAAAAACCATCTCAGAGAAGGGGACAGGCACATTTTGCTCCGCCGATGCCGAGAAGGTGTTGCATTTTCGTACGGCTCCGCAAAATGAGCCAGTCCCCGACGGTTTTCGGATAAGCCCTAAGCCACCACGTCCAACACCGGGCGGCCGCCGATGGGTAGTGGGCGGTCGAGGCGGTCATAGATTTCGCTGGCCGGGTCGATGCCCAACAGGTAGTACAGCGTGGCCGCCAGATCCTCGGGACGCACCGGGTGTTCGTCGGGGAACATGGCCTTGGCGTCGGAGGCGCCGTACACGTAGCCGCGTTTCACGCCGCCGCCGGCCATCAGCACCGTGTAGCAGTTGGGCCAGTGGTCGCGGCTGGTGTTCTCGTTGATCTTGGGAGTGCGGCCGAACTCGCCCATCCACAGCACCAGCGTGTCGTCGAGCATGCCCCGCTCTTCCAGGTCGTCCAAAAGCGTGGGGAGCGTCTGCTCGGTCATGGGGAAATGGTATTGCTCGACGATGGGGAACATCCGCGTGTTGTTGAAACCGTGCGTGTCCCAGCCACCGCTGGTCGTGCTCTGCCCGCCGATGGTGTCGGAGAAGTACACGGTGACGAACTTTACCCCCGACTCGACCAGCCGCCGCGCCAAGAGACAGCTTTGTCCGTAGGTCGTGCGGCCATATCGGTCGCGAATCTCGGGCGGCTCGGCCGACAGGTCGAACGCCTGCCGCACGCGGTCCGACGTGAGCATGCCGATGGCGCGGTCGTAGTACTGATCGAGGCCGCGAGCCTCTTCCGACAGTTCCAGCAGCCGCGCTTGCCGATCGACGATTCGCTGCAGCTCGCGCCGCCGCGTCACACGCTCCAACGGCAATCCCGAAGGCAGACTCAATTCGGGCAGGCGGAAGTCGGCCGAGTTCGGGTCGTCGCGGAAAAACAGCGGGTCGTGCACTTTGCCCAGGAAGCTGGCGTGCTGACCCGGCGTGATCGAGCCGTCGCGAATCGTGTGCGGGTACGAAACGAACGTGGGCATGTCCTGACTGCCCGGCGACAACCGGTCAACCACACTGCCGTAGCCGGGATACAGATCGAGCGAATCGCGGAGCCGCTGGTCGTCGCTCGGCGGGGCGTGGCCCGTCAGGGCGTAGTAGCCGGCCGAGTTGTGGTTCTTCATCGTGTGGGTAACGCTGCGGATGAGCGTGACCTTGTCCATCCGCTTGGCCATCTCGGGCAGCTTTTCGCACACCGGCATGCTGGGCACGCTCGAGCTGATGGGGTGCAACGGGCCGCGGATGTCGTCGGGGGCGTTGGGCTTCATGTCGAACATGTCGACGTGGCTCGGCCCACCCCATTGGAACAGGAAAATCACCCGCTTGGCACGCACGGGCAACGATCGCGCTGGATGTTCGCCCTGTTGCCGGTCGGCCTGGTCTTGTTCGGCCCGCAGCAGCCCCGGCAAAGTGAGGCCCAAAAGTCCAAGGCCCCCGGCGCGCAGCACGGTGCGCCGATCCAGGCGGTAAGGCGGCGCGGCCAACTCAAAGGTGCGCTTTCTATCGCAATGGCGCCGGTCGCTCATTTTTCCCCCTTGGCCTTCGTGGCGAAGGTTCGCTCGTGCCCGTTGGCGGGAATTGAAACCGTGTAGCCTGTACCGTCGGGCTCCACCGACAGCTTGATGAAGTTGCCTTTGCAGTCGGCCTCGTGATTGGCGATGTACTGGTCAGGCGCGTTGTTCACGCTGCCGTCGTCGCGGAGGTTCTTGTGCACCTGGTACAGCGCCAGAATCGACTTCGTTTCCTGGATGTTCGCGAACACCTCGGGCATGCACCCCTTGGTCGAGCCGTTGTTCATGATGGCCACTCTCGGCCGCAGGCTTTGCAGCACGACCGGGTTATTGCTGGCGTCGAGCCCGTGGTGCGTCACCTGGTACACGTCGACCTCGCCGACCAGGTTATTGGGCACCACCAGGTTTTTCTCCACGTTCCAGGTGAGGTCGCCGCCGTCGAAGAAGCGAAACGGCCCGAAGGACAGCAGCATCACCACGCTATTGGCGTTGTCCGATCCGTCACGGTCCTTGGGCTTGTGCAGGGCCGCGATCTCGTCGGGCGTTTCGGCGGCATCGACCTCCTCGGGCGCGAGGAATGTTTGTCGCGTGCCGAGGCAGCGCAATGTGAGCTGTGCCGAGCCATCAGCCTGTTTGAGGGATAACTGGTCGCCCGGGTTGATGACCGTCCGCTTCTCGCAGTCGAACTCCCGATAGGTCTTGGGAGGCGGCTCGGGCATTCCGTCGAACTCGCCGTTGTCGTACACGGTGCCGATGGGCACGATCGTGGCCAGGGTGCTCGCGCCTCCGTAGTGGTCGCCGTGGTAGTGCGTGACAATCAGGTGGTCGATCCGCCGCAGTCCCGCCTCGCGACCGAGCACCTGAGCAATGCGGTCGGGGTCGCGACGGCCGGCATTGCCGGTGTCGATGAGCACCGACTCGCCCGCCGGCGTTACGATGAGCGTGGCGGCGCCCCCTTCGACGTCGACCCAGTAGATGTCGAGCCGCTTGTCGTTTTCACCGGCCTGGGCGCTGCCCGCCGGTGCGGCCGCGAGGAATGCGAATACGATTGCAAAAAGGGCCGCGATAACAACGGCGGACAAAAGCGAGCACCGGCAGAATCGGTTCATTTCAGGTTGCCTCATCGACGGAACAAGAATTCCTTGGAGTTCAACAGCGCCCAGGCGATATCCTGCAGCGCGGTGAAACGATCGGAGCACTCCGCACACAGCGCCAGCGAAGCTTTCAGCTCCTCGTCCGATGGCGGTCGGCCCAGCGCCGACCAATATAACTCGGTCACCGCCTCGGCATCGGAAGGCGACGACCGGGCCAGCTCGTCGAGCCGGTTGCCCGGCGACGCCAGGCGCTCGTTGATCCCCTCGTCCCCCACCAGGAAGAACGCCTGCGAAAGCGTCGTCTCGTTCGACCGCTCGCACTCGCAGGCCAGCAGCCGATCGGGCTTGCCGAACAGCTTCAGGAAGCGGTCGCCGTCGCCGCCCTTTCGTTCGCGCTTGCGCACGCGCTGCACTCCGGCAATCTGCCCGGCCCGCGTGCCCGGATCGTAGCCGGAGAATTCGGCCGACACGCCGAGCACCTGGCACTGGGCATCGAGCATTTCCTCGGCCGTCAAGCGGCGAATCACGGCCCGCGCGAAGTTC
>CAYQAJ010000024.1:18510-33084 GCA_964415245.1 uncultured Pirellulaceae bacterium
AGCGCCTCGCCCCCCAAAAGTCGCGGCGGAGCGGCGGCGCCCGTGCGCGGGTCGTTCACTTCGCCTTCGGAGTGCACCATCACCACCTGCTCACCGATGAATTCGTTCAGGTCGTATTTGTCCCTGCGATGATTTTCCACGATTTCGTAATCGACCCGCGCGAACACAGCCGCCCAATCGTAGTAATCCTCCTGCGTCCAGCGGTCGAAAGGGTGGTTGTGGCACTTCGCGCACCCAAGCCTCACTCCCAGAAACACGCGAGCCGCCGTCTCGGCCCGCACGTAAGGGTCGCGATGCGCCCGATAGAAGTTGGCCGGTGGCACGTCGTACGTGCTTCCCCGCGCCGTCAGCAGTTTGCGTACCATCTCGTCCAGCGGGCGTCCCTCGGCAAAGTTCTGCCGCAGCCAGCCGTGAAACACCTCGACGCCGCGCTGGTCGAGCACCTTTTCCTCGTTGCGCAACAGGTCGGACCACAACAGTGCCCAGCGATCGGCGAACTCCGGCCGCGCCAGCAACTGGTCGATCAGCCGGGCTCGCTTGTCGTGTCGTCTGTCCGCCATGAATGCGCGAGCTTCGTCGGCAGTCGGCAGCACTCCCAGGACATCGAGAAACGCGCGGCGGACGAAGGTGGCATCGTCCGCCGGCGGCGAGGGATTCATGTCCAACGTGCGCAGCTTGTCGTAAACGTGGCGGTCGATGTAATTGTCGGCTGCGGGATTCTCCCACGCGAAGTCGGGGCGGTTCTCGATAAACGCCAGGCGTACAGGCGTCTGCTGGTCGAGGTACCGCACGACGACCGTCGTCTCACCGCGAGCCCGGCCCTCGACGAGCCCCTGCCGTTCAACCGTGACGACGTTGTTCGACGGTTCGTACACTGCCAACTGAGTCACGTTGCGCCGCGTGCCGTCCGAGAAGAAGGCCGTCACCGCAAGCTGTATTTCTTTGGTCGGTTCGACGAGCACCTGCTCGGAGGGCACGACTTCGAGGCGAACGAGACTCGGAGCCGCCTCGTCCGACTGCGGCGCTCCGGCCGATAGCCACGCCAGCAGAATCTGATACTCGACGTCGTCGCGATGAAACCGCACGCCCCCTTGATGAGCGAGTTGGCCGGAGGGCTTGAGCAGGATCAGGCTGCGCGGCGGATCGAGCAGATTGACCCGGCGGCCCGCCTGGTCGCGCGTCAGGGCGTCGTAGTCCCCGTCGGCGTCCTGACCGCGGAGCGAAAGCTTGAATCCACCCTTGCCGTGTCGGTTGCCGTGGCACACGCCGGCATTGCAGCCAGCCTTGCTTAGGACGGCCATTACGTCGCGGCGGAAAGTGGGTACTTCGCCATTCGCGCCGGTCGCAGTGTCGTTCTTGCGTTCAGCGACGCGGGCGTCGGGATCGTCGGCGAGCAGCGAGTCGGAGGAGACCACACCGCACGCGAGCGCTGCAAGAAACAACGCGGTGGTGAATCGGGCAATCGTGGGATAGTGGCGATGCATCGTTGGGCGCGCTCCGCTCTCGCGTCGCGGCTAACCGGGTTGTGGACTGGCGGCCACCGGTCCTAACATATCAACTTGAGCCGATGGTTTCCACAAAGCTGCCCACGGGGGGATTGCGCCAGTCGTGAGATTGCCCCCTCCCGCCGCAACTAACAAGGACGGACATTCCCCCATGGCCGACGAAAAACCCGATTGGGATCAGCGCTATACTGCGGGCGAAACGCCTTGGGACTCGGGCCAGCCGTCGAACCAACTGCTCCGCGTGCTCGACGCGCAACGCATTGCCCCCTGCCGCATGTTGGAGCTGGGGTGCGGGTCGGGGACCAACGCCATCGCGCTGGCAAGGCGCGGGTTCCAGGTGACCGCCGTCGACGTGTCGAAGGTGGCCATCGAGCGGGCGCAGCAAAAGGCCCAGGCGGCGGGAGTGAACATCGAGTTTCACGTGGCCGACATCGCGGCGCTACCGCCGTTGGGCCCGCCGTTCGACTTCGTCTTCGATCGCGGCGTGTACCATCACATGCGCCGCGCCAGCCTGGCGGTGTTTCTCGACGTGCTGGCGCGAACAACGCGCTCCGGTGGGCTCTACTTGACGCTTGCGGGCAACGCCAACGAAGCGCGCCCACAGGAGGAAGGGCCACCGCAAGTTCACGAGGAGGAAATGTGCCGCGAGTTGTCCCCCCTGTTTGAGCTGGTCGAGCTGCGCGAGTTTCGATTCGACGGTGTGGTGATCGAAGGCCACCCTGTCGAACCCCTGGCCTGGTCGGCCCTCTGGCGTCGTCGGGCATAACCGCGCCGACGGCGCATCCCGCGCGTTTCAGCCCGCTTTCCGCTTTCACCTATCCGATAATGCTCAGTACGGCATGCTCCGCCCCCCCGGGCATCCTCCGCCCCCCCGCTAGCCCCTTGGCGAGAAGAACCTTACCCCGGCGTCGGGGTTGGATGTTATCAGACGACCGCCGTACCGCCGCGATGCGCTTGCCAGGGCCGTCCCGCTGGTAGAATCCGGCTGGGCGGCATACACTTGAACGAGGGTTGAGCAAGGGGCAAGCGCAACGAAATCATGGGGGGAAAACGCCCCGTGGCGGTTAGCGAGTCATCGGCGCTACGCGCACGCAAGTACGAGTCGCTCGATCCCGACGTGCGGCTGATGCTGCAGGTGCGCAACGACAGCGCCGCCGCGTTCGAAGAGTTGGTGCGCCGCTACCAGAGTCGCCTGTTGACTGTGCTCGAGCACTTGGTGCACGGCCGCGAGCAGGCCGAGGATTTGGCGCAGGAGGTATTCCTGCGGGTGTTTCGGGCTCGCAAGTCGTACGTGCCCGGGGCCAAGTTTTCCACCTGGTTGTACACGATTGCCAACAACGTCGCGCGCAACCACTTGCGGAGCAAGTCCCGCCGCCGAGAAGTGAACATTACGCCGCGCAGCAGCGGCGCGTCGCCCGCCCAAAACCTGGATCAGATCGCCCTGGCCGCCAGCGGCCAGATGCCCACGCGAATTGTCGACAAATCGGAAGCGGCCGGAATCGTTCGCCTGGCTATGGAGTCGCTCAACGAGCGGCAGCGGATGGCGGTGCTCCTTTCCAAGTTCGAGGGAATGAGCTACGGCGACATCGCACAGACCATGGGAATGAGCCCCCAAGCCATTAAATCGTTGCTGTCGCGTGCCCGCGGCAACCTGAAAACCATCCTCGAGCCCTACGTGAGGGAGGGGGAGTCGCCATGAACCCGCATCAGCCCGAAATCGAAGGCGTCGACGCCGACGAGCTCGTGGCGTATCTCGATGGCGAGCTCGACTCGCAGGCCGTCGCCCAGGTCGAGCGTCGTCTGGCAGACGACGCCGAGTATCGCCAGCGCTTGCAGCAGTATCAGCAGGCGTGGGACATGCTGGACCACCTCCCTTACGCCGAAGCCGACGAGAACTTCGCCCGTACCACGGTGGAAATGGTGGCGGTGCGCACGTCCGACGACATCCACCGCGATCGCACGGCCACGAAAGTTCGCCGCGGCCTTTCGATCGCGGGTTGGGTGGGGGCTTGCCTGGCGGCGGCCGTGGTGGGCTACACGCTGCTGGACAATCACCTGTCGGCGCCCGACCGCGCGCTGTTGCGCGACCTGCCGGTGATTGAGAACGTCGATCTGTACATGCACGTGGAAAGCGTGGAGTTCTTGCGCACGCTCGACCGCGAAGGACTGTTCGTCGAAGAGTCCGTCGAGGAGTCCGTCGAGGAGGTGCAAGATGCGCTGTAAGATTCTTTGCCTGCTCTTGGGCGGTTTCGCGCTGTTGGCCGCCGCCGCTTCGCCCATCGACTTCGCCAGCGAAACGCTCGACCAGCGCCGCGCGCGGCTCGAAGCGATGACGCCTGTCGAAAAGGAGGAGCTCCGCAACAAGAAGGAACGCTTCGACGCTCTCTTGCCCGAGCGGCAGGAGCAGATTCGGGCCATGCACGAGGAGTTACTGGCGGACCCCAACGCCGAGCAATTAAGCCGAATCCTGGTTAACTACCACGAGTGGCTCAAATCGCTTTCGCCCAAGCAGCGGACCGACCTGGAGACGGCGCCCATCGAAGAGCGTGTGGCCCTGATTCGCCAGTTGCGGCAGCAGCAAGAGAGGCAGAACTTACGCAACCTGGCCGCCAACGAGAAGCTGAATCAAGAAGACCTGCGCAGCATCTTCGAATGGCTCGACGATGTCGTGCGGAATCACGAGGAGGAGCTGCTGTCCGCTCTGCCAACTGTGAATCAGCCCAAGGTTCGCGCGATCACCGACGACGCCAAACGTCGCCGCGTGCTGCTCTTTGCGCTGCACCAGCGGCGCCACGTCCGGTCGCTCGCGCTGCCCGACGAGCAGGACGTCAGCCTGTTAGAGAGTCGGCTGTCTCCGGAAGCCCGGGCCGCGCTCGAACAGGCTCGCACCGCCGGCAACGAGGCGGAGCTGGTGCGGGGCTGGATTGGCGCCGCCATGTTCTCTCGCTTTTCCTGGCAAGTCAGCAACGAGGACCTGCAGAAGTTTTATGCGGACTACTTGAACGAGCAAAAGAAGCTAGATGAGCCACAGGCCGAGCGCATTCGCGAACGTCTGGAAAACCTTCCGCGCGAACAGCGGAATTGGGAACTGCGCAGGCTCTATTTTGCGCATCTCTACGAGCCCTGGCGGGAAGAAGGATCGGGGCAGGGCGGCTGGCCGCCGCGTGGTAACGGCGGAGGCCCGCGCCGCGGCGGTCCACCACGTGGCGACGACAATCGCGGCGGTCCGCAGCAAGGCGATTCGGGTCGGGGTCCGCGCGGCGGTCGTGGCCGTGGCCCAAATGGCGACGAGCGGCCTGGGCCGCCGGAAACGCAGGACAGCGGTTCGCCCTCCGGCGAAGGTTTGCCGAGTGATGCGGACTCGGGCGACGCACCGGCGACCGATTCTCAGTCCGACAATCCGCCACCCGGCGCGGCCGCATCAGGCGACCCGAAATCCGACGACATCCGGTCCGATGGCGATGAGTCGGCTGGACCGGAGAGTCGGCCGGCGGTTGGCCCACGCTTTCGCCGCGGCTTTTGAGATTCAGCGATCGAGACTCGGCCGCAAGACTCGGCCGCTCGGGGGGGCGCGGCGCGATGTTCCACCCCAAGGGCCCGACGTTCTTCGAGTTGGCTCGTCAGGCGCTCTCTTCCACCGAGCGCGGCTACGATCTTCTGGCGCCGAAGTTCGACTTCACCCCCTTCCGCACGCCGCAGTCGATCATCGATGCGATTGCGCCGCACGTGGGCGCGGACCGAAACATCGACGCGGCGCTCGACGTGTGCTGCGGCACCGGGGCAGCGATGCGAATGCTACGGCCCAAGTGCCGCCAGCGCGTGGTGGGGATCGACTTCAGCCGCGGGATGCTCGAGGTCGCGCGGCAGTCGCTGGCCGACGCACCCGGTGAAGCAGCCATCGAGCTTGTCCACGGCGACGTGCTGGACATGCCCTGGGAGGCCGAGTTCGACGCGGCGGTCTGCTTCGGTGCGCTGGGGCATATTCTGCCTCGCGACGAGTCGCGCTTCGCCCGCGAGGTACACAAGGTCTTGCGGCCGGGGGGACGTTTCCTTTTCCCCACCACGTACCTGCCGCCGCGCTGGTCGGCGCCGTATTGGCTAGCCAGGGGATTCAACGCTGCGATGCACGTGCGTAATGCCTTGTTCAAGCCCCCGTTCATCATGTACTACCTCACGTTTCTATTGCCCGAGGCCGCCAAAATGCTCGGCAATGCCGGCTTCGAGGTGGAGGTGAAGGATGGCGTATTCGCGCCGCGTTTTCGGGCGCTCAAGCTGGTAATCGCCACGCGGCGATAGCCGCCACATTCATGTGGCGCTTCCGCGCGCAGCGGAGCGCGCCCTCGCAAACCGACGCCCATTCTCCCGCCACGCGGGAACTTTCGGCCCTTCGGCGGCGTCAGTTGGTTAGGAATCGCCATCGAATCGGGCACGCTGCGCGCCTCCGCGCCACTTCGCACAATAGGGGTCAATCGCCATGAAACGCTTGTGGACACTGGGGTTAGGACTGATCCTCGCGTTGCTTTCCGCCCCTGCTTTGGGGCAGGGACTGCTGATCGTTGTCGATCCGCCCCAGCCGGTTCCGCTCCCCCGGCCCATCGTGCGCCCCGAGCCGGCCCCCATGAGCTATCGCATCAAGGAGCTGTCGCTCCAGTCGCGAGTCGTCGACCAGGTGGCCCGGACCCAGGTTTCGCAGTCGTTCGTCAACACGGGCCGCCGGCAGATGGAGGTGAGCTTTGTGTTCCCGCTCCCCTACGATGGAGCGATCGACAGCCTCACGTTCATGGTCGACGGCACCGAGTACGAAGCCAAGCTGCTTCCCGCCACCGAGGCCCGGCAGATTTACGAAAGCTACATCCGCCGCAACCAGGACCCCGCCCTGCTGGAGTGGATCGGCACGGGCATGTTCAAGACGAGCGTGTTCCCGGTGCCGCCGGGTGCCGAGCGCAAGGTGACGCTGCGGTATAGCCAGCTCTTGCGCAAGGACCACCAGTTGACCGATTTCCTGTTCCCGCTCTCCACGGCCAAGTACACGTCGCAGCCCGTGGAGAAGGTGGCCTTCGACGTATCGATCGAGAGCTCGGCCGAGATCAAGAGCGTGTACAGCCCCACGCACTCGATCGACGTGACGCGGTCCGACGATCACCACGCGGTCGTCAAGTACGAAGGGTCGAATCAGGTCCCTACCAACGACTTTCGTCTGTTCTACGACACGGCCGCCGGAAGCCTGGGGGCCAGCGTCATCAGCTACCGCCCCGAACCGAACGAGGACGGCTACTTCCTGCTGCTGGCCAGCCCCGAGATCAAGGCGGCCACCGACGAGCGGCCGACCAAGTCGGTCATTTTCGTCGTCGATCGCAGCGGTAGCATGAGCGGCAAGAAGATCGAGCAGGCCCGCGAGGCGCTCAAGTTCGTGCTCAACAACCTGCGCGCGGGGGACACGTTCAACATTGTGGCGTACGACAGCACGGTGGAGTCGTTCAAGCCTGAGCTGCAGAAGTACGACGAGGATACCCGCAAGGCGGCCATTGGCTTTGTCGAGGGGTTGTATGCCGGCGGGAGCACCAACATCGACGGGGCGCTGTCGACGGCCCTGGGCATGATCCAGGACGACACGCGGCCCAACTTCATCATCTTTCTGACCGACGGACTCCCCACGGCCGGCGAAACCAACGAAGGCCGCATCGCCGCCAAAGTCCTCGAGACGAACAAGCTTCGCACGCGGATTGTCAGCTTCGGTGTCGGCTACGACGTGAACACGCGGCTGCTGGACCGCCTGTCGCGCGACAACTTCGGCCAGAGCGAGTTCGTGCGGCCCGACGAGACCATCGAGGCCCACGTCAGCCGCCTGTATTCGAAGATCGGCTCGCCGGTGATGAGCGACGTGGCCGTGAACATCGATTTGGAAGATGCGGCCGCGGTCGAGGAAGGGGCAGCGGTGAACCGCATGTATCCCCGTGCCACCCGCGACCTGTTCGAAGGCGAGCAGCTTGTGCTCGTCGGGCGATATAAGAAGTTTGGGGCCGCTAAGGTGACCATCACCGGCAAAGTCGGTCAGGACGGGCGGAAGTTGGACTTCCCCGCTTCCTTCACCGAGCACAGCGGCGATCAAACGTATGCGTTCGTCGAGCGGCTGTGGGCCATGCGGCGGATCGGCGAGATCATCGACGAGATCGACTTGAGCGGCCGCAATGAAGAATTGGTCAACGAGCTGGTATCGCTGTCGACCAAGCACGGCATTCTTACGCCGTACACGTCGTTCCTCGCCGACGACCAGCCGGCCGTGGGTGGAGGCGGATTGGCGCTGCGCGGCGACGTTGCCTTCGATCGGGCTGAGGAACAACTGCGACAACTTGACGACGCGGACGGGGCCCGGGGCTTCAACCAGCGGCTCGGAAAGAAGGAACTGCGAGAGGCCAACGTGCCGGCGGCCACCGAGCCCGCCGATTTCTCCGGTTCGCAAGGCGGCGGTCAAGGGGCCGGCGGCTTCGGTGGCGCCGTATACCGCGACGCCGATACCGGCAAGGCCGTCGTCGCCCATACGGTCCGCAACGTGGGCAACGAGACGCTCTACAAACGGGGCAACGTTTGGTTTGCCGCCAACGCCGGCGACGTCGATCTGGAAAAGGACGCTGAAAAAATCGTCACCGTCGAGCGGTTCAGCGACGAGTACTTCAAGCTGACGGCGGCCAACACGGCGGCAGAAAACACGGTCCTCTCGCGTCAGCAAGAGGGCGAGGAGCTGATTATCAAGCTCCGCGACACGGTCTACCGCATCAAGTAACCTCCGGGATTCTCCCGGTCACAACTGAAGCATCCACGACGACTCGTGCGCCTACAGCGCTTGCGGTTTAGCGCTCCGGAGAATCTCCACAGGTGCCGCTCGCGTTGCGCCGGTCCCGCGGTTACACTGTACCCCTGCGTTCCCGCAACTGCGCCCGCCCAACCTCGGCTCTCCCGTTCTTCCACGAAAGGACTGCTTCCATGAAGCGTCGCCTGACGGCTGTCGCCGCATGTGTGATCGTTGTTCCCGTTCTCGTACTGATGGCCGCCCAACCCGCGGCCGCGCAAGGTTCGGCCGAAAAGCTGCAAGGGAAATGGGATCTCGACGTCAAGAAAACCGTCAAGGAAGCCGGCGCCGACGCGGCCGAACTGGGCCCCCTGGCCGAGGGCACGTTCAAGATGAGCATTGAGTTCGGGGCGGAGGGAAAAATGACCGTCACGATGACGTTCGCCGGTCAGGCGCAAAGTCAGACCGGCAAATGGAAGGCCGACGAGGAGAAGAAAGATTCGGTCACGATCTCGATCGTGATGGACGAGAACAAGGACAAAACCGAGAAGGCCAAAATCACGCTGCTCGACATGGGCGGCGCCATCAAGATCGAGCCGCAAGAGGTCGAAGGTCCCGTCAAGCCTCCCACCTTCTATCTCACCAAGGTCAAGGCCGACGAACCCAAGAAGAACACCGACTCGCCGGAGAAGTAAGAATAGCGAGTCGCGTCACGCTCGAACGAGCGGCGTCCCTCGAATTCAGCGTACGGCGGTATGGCAGCTAGCGACGCTGGAGGTCGCTTGCGGTTTCGCGCTCCGCCCGCAGCGCCGCCAACCGCGCCAGTGCCTGTTCTTTCAGTTCGCCCTCCGCCTTGCGCGCCGCCACCTGATAACAGACCCGGGCAGCACCGAAATCGCCGTCCTTCTCGGCGTCTTGCCCGTCCTGAAAGAGGGTGAGCGCCTCGGCTTGGCGTTGCTCAGTCTCGCGCTGCCGCGCCAATTCGGTACGGCTGCGGATGGCGGCCACGCTCTCGAGCGCAGGCTCTGCCGCAGAGGAAAACGTTCTCGTCGACGAAGTTTCGCCCGCGCCGCTGCGGTCGACGTGCCGCGACAGGAAGTCGGCCTTCCTGTCGATGCGCAGCTCCTCGGCGGTAGGCAGGCCGCCGCCTGGGCGTCGGAGCAATTCGGCACCCGAAAGGGTCAGTTCGTCAAGCTCGGCATGGTCGATGATGGTCGCATGCGCAGAGGCAGAAGAGCTGGCCACGCTACTGCCGATTCCGCGATTCGTAAATGGTCGCCCCGCGCCGGGAAACCGGCTGATCAGCGGCACGCCCCGCGCCGACTGCCCCATCGCCGCTCGATTCACGCCGCCCAAATACGCCCCGCCGCTGTCGGGCACGACGACCGACGTGCGCACCGTGAAGAAGTTGAAGGTAGGCAACTGCACGGTTTGGGCCTGTACGGCCGTGCCACCGAACAACACCGCCGCAATCGCCCACACTGCTCGTCGAGCCGTCATGGCCGGCGCTCCTTCGTGCCGCAAGAAATCGGTTGACGGTCCGAATTCGTACCATCATTCTATCCGACTTCCCGGCGCGAGCAAGTTTATGGAAACCGCAGCTTCATGACGTACTCTTCCCATTCTTTCTGAAACGCCGCCATGTCGTCTTCGCCCAACAGCCGCGTGAGCGTTTTGTAGCCCGTCGGGTCGTCGTCCACCGAGTGGCGGAACTGCCGGTAGTAATCGACCAGCAGCCCTTTCTCCTGCAGGTAGTGGCACAGGTACCGCGCCTGGGCGTAGTTGGTGCCGCGGTCTTCGTCGTAAAACTGCCGCGTGGTGGTGCCGCACAGCCGTTGGAACGGCGGCACCGAGCGGTTGTCGATGGCCCGTTGCAACCCGGCCAGCCGCCAGTTGGTGTGCCCCCAGATGCGCCCCTCGTTGTCGCCGCACTGCTCGTACAGCGACGCCAGCCCCTCGTTGAACCACGACGGGCACTCGGGAAATTTGGCCGCCATGAACGGGTGCACGATCTCGTGCACCAGCGTGCCGCCGCCGGTGCTGATGTTCATGATCAGCGCCTTGTGCCGCGAGGAGTAGAATCCGAACGGCGTGTGCGGCTTGGCGCCGAATAACTGTTCGACGTTCGTCTCGTAGCTTTCCTTGTCCTTGAACAGCCACACGTCGATGATGTCGTCCGGGTCCTTGGTGAAAAAGTCCTTCTTCAGCCGCTCGACGGCCCATTGCACCGTGTTGGTGGCGCGGCGGCGAACCACTTCGGGCGACTCGTCCCCCACGACGACGAACGGCCTGGCCAGCACGATATGAAACTCGTCGCTGGGAAGCTGTTTTTTCAGCGCTTCGACGTGCCGCTGGTAATCGGCGTCGGTGAACTTCGCGCCGCTCTCCGCACTGAGGGAAATTGTCGCGGGACAGAGTAGAAACAGGGCGAACAGGAGAATGGTTGCCGGCCGCTTCATGGTAGCCTTTTCGCTTTCAGGATGAGGTTCGTGACAGGAGTTCGCTGCTAGGTTCATTCCTCGTCGAATCTTCGAGCAGTTCTATCAAAACGATACCGCCGATCCATCTATTGGACCATAGAAGCGTGTGTAACAAGCCTGTATCATAGGCGCAGAAGTTCGTGTGCGCGGGGCAGATATTGCATGCGTGGGGCAGACATTCCTGTCTGCCTCGGCAACGGCAGGCAAGAATGCCTGCCCCACCTTATTCGAAGGGCCGCGTCGATCCATGCCGCTCGAAGCAACCACGCCGCCCGCTTTCGCCTCGGCCCTGTCGACCCGATCGCACGGTGAAGAGGCGCTGCGTGAGGTGTGCGACAAGACGCTGGGCGAGCTCGGCGGCTCGCCCGATCTGGCGCTCCTGTTCTTCTCGCACCATTTCGCCCCGCTGGCCGAATCGCTCGCGCGGCAGGCGTGCGACGCGCTAGGAACGGAGCGCCTGCTCGGCTGCTCGGGCGAATCGATCGTCGGCGTGGGACGCGAAGTCGAAGGGCGGCCGTCGATGTCCCTGTGGCTGGCCCGGCTTCCCGGCGTTTCGCTGTGGCCGATGCACCTGGGCTTCGAGCGGTCGGCCGAAGGGGGCGCCATCGTGGGCTGGCCTGATGATCTGCCGCTCACCTGGCCGTCGGCTGCGGCACTCATCGCCCTGGGCGACCCGTTCAGCTTCCCGGCCGAACTGCTGCTCGACCGAGTGAACGAAGATCAGCCGGGCACGGTGGTCGTGGGAGGCATGGCCAGCGGTGCGCAAACTCCGGGGCAGTCGCGGCTGTTGCTCGGTTCCAAATCCTTCGACGAAGGTGCGGTCGCCGTGCTGCTGGCCGGCGCGGTCAACGTGCGCACGGTCGTTTCGCAGGGTTGCCGCCCGATTGGACGGCACTTCGTGGTGACCAAGGCCGAGCGCAACATCATCCACGAGCTGGGCGGCCGCCCCGCTCTCGACCAGCTCAAGGATATCTACGCCGAGCTTCCTACCAGTGAGCAAGCGATGATGCAGCATGGGCTGCACGTGGGTCGCGTCGTGAGTGAATACCAGGACCACTTTGTACAGGGCGATTTTCTAGTGCGGAACGTCGTGGGCATCGACAACGACTCGGGGGCCATGGCGGTGGCCGACGTTTTCCGTGCCGGCCAGACGGTGCAGTTTCACATCCGCGATCATCGTTCGGCCGACCAGGAATTGCACACGCTGCTCGAGCGAGCCGGTCGCCAAAGCGCCGCACCGCCGGCCGCCGCGCTGCTATTCACGTGCAATGGCCGAGGCACGCGGCTCTTTCCCCAGCCCCATCACGATGCCCAGGCGGTGCAGAAAACGCTCGGCGAAATCCCGCTCGCCGGCTTCTTCGCCCAGGGCGAAATGGGCCCGGTAGGCAATCGCAACTTCCTGCACGGCTTCACGGCCAGCCTGGCGCTGTTTGAAGGAAAGTAGGTGCGGCGTCACTTACGTTCGTAGCGTCGGTCGCGAGATCACCGTAACAACCGCCGCGTCGCGGGGTTTGAATTGTCGTAGCTGGATTCGCAAGAATTCAGCCGTAGCATTTCGCTCATCTCTCGCGAGGAACTGCCATGAACTCTCGCGCCCCGCAAGCCACGCTGCTCGCGCTTCTGGCACTATTGTTCGCCGGCGCGTTGACCATCGACTCGCTCGCAATCGCCGACGATCAGCCCGGCAGCCGCACTGACGACCAGGAAGCGCTCACCCCGCTACAGGAATTCGTCGGCACTTGGCGGGGCGTGGGGCAGTTGCGGCGCGGATCGAACGACGGAGCCTGGATCGAAGAAAGCAACTGGGCCTGGAGCTTTGCCGACAAAGGGGCCGCTCTCGCATTCCACTCGACCGACTCGAAATACTTCGCCGAAGGTACGCTCTTGCCCGCCAACGAAGCCGGTTCGTTTCGCCTCGTCTGCCGCACGCCGGGCGAGGAGCCGAAGGAAGCCGCCTACTCGGGCAAACTGGACGACGAAGGCCGCCTGGTACTTCTGTCCGATGCGGCCGACGACGGCGATGCGGCGCTCCCGGCCCGCGTCACGATCCGCACTGTCGCGGGCGGCGATCGTCTGGTGGTGCTCTTGGAGCGCAAGAGTGGCGCGGACCGCTACCTGCGGCTGGCTGAGGTCGGCTACACCCGCAAGGGGAGCGAGTTCGGCAAAACGGCGACGGGAATCGAGTGCATTGTGACCGGCGGCAAGGGGACGATCCCGGTCACCTACAAGGGCGAGACGTACTACGTATGCTGCACCGGCTGCCGCGATCTGTTCAACGACGATCCCGAAGCCGTGCTCGCCGAATACCGGCAGCGGCTGGAAGAGAAGAAGAAGGAAAAGGAACGGCAATAGTAACCCGAAGCGTTAGCGAGGGGCACGATCGAAGTACGCTCCATAAAAGCCGCGAGCGCAAGCGACGGGTTTGCATAGTATTCCTCGGTTGCGCTTCGAGCTTCTATGTGCTAGCGAGCGGCCCCGTCGATTACGCGTAACCGCGACTTCGCTGCTTCGACTTCCAGCTCTTGCAGCCGTCGCAGGTCGTCGCGATTCTTTAATAGCAGCGCCGCTTCTTCCCGCAGATCGTCGCGACGAGCCTGCGCCGCGACCAATTGCACGCGGGCCTCTTCGAGCGAGTAGAACAGCGGCGACGAGTACTTGAACTTGGTGAACTGCTCGTACTCCGACACTTGCCGCTTGAGCGATTCGATCTGCGCCTCGGCCAGCTTCAGCTCCGAATCGATCTGCCGCTGCCGTAGCGGATAGTCGAGCCGCTCCCACAGCCGCATCCGAATCTGGGCCAGCTCCACCTCGCGCAGCGCCGCATCGCGCAGTTCATCGCCCCGTGCCCGATCGGCCGATACCGCGAAACCGATGGGAATCAGGGCGACAAGCAGGGCGGGCATCAAAACGCGGATTTGTCGAACGGTGCGTGACATGGCGGCAATTCCCTGGAAAGGCGGATGTAAAGTGCCCACCTTTCCACGATAATTGCACGTCGGCCAAAGCTCAACTGACAACGGACCACGGACAACTGACAAAGCAGAGCCGTCAGCTCTCAGCTATCAGCCGTCAGCCGAAAAGGGGACGCGAAGCGGACAACTGACGACCGACGGCCAACCACTTGGCAATCATCCGCTTTCCGCTTTCGGCTATCCGCTTTTCCTCACGGCTTTTCCCACTTGCCGCTGTCGCCGCTGCGGACGATCGCCTCGATCACCTTCATGTTGGCTACCGCGTCGGTAAGCGGCGTGGGGACCGGCGTGTCTTCGAGAATCGCCCGCGCAAAAAGGTCCCCCTGAATCGTGTACTGATCGCACACCGGCAGCACGATCTCCTCGATCTCCTCTCCCTGTTGATGCCACATGCGGCAGGGCCGATCGGGGGGCGCGTTGAAGGGAATTTCGATTTCTACACGGCCCGTGGTGCCGAAGATGTTCACGCGCTGGTACGGCGCCACCTGCATCGAGCACGTGAACGCCGACGTGCCCGAGCCGAAGTCGAGAATGGCCGAGGCGAGCCGGTCGACGCGGAAGCGTGGATCGTACTCGACGCTGCCCATCACGCGGCGGGGCTCGGCGCCGAAGATGAACCGCGAGAGCGAAATCGGGTAGCAGCCGATGTCCATCAGCCCACCGCCCCCCATCTCGGGCGCGTGGCGGATGTTCTTGGGGTCGTCGTTGTAGTACGAGAAGAACGACTGAATGGTCCGCAGCTCGCCGATGGTCTCGCTTCGCACCAGTTCGCGGGCCCGTTGCCACTGCGGGTGGTTCGGCCGCGAGTGTCGAGCCACCGGCGCATGCCA
>CAYQAJ010000025.1:0-3858 GCA_964415245.1 uncultured Pirellulaceae bacterium
CCTCTACTGTAATAAACGAGGAGGCAAGTGTCTCAGTCATATTGGCACAGAGGGCGTGGCAGATGTGGCAGCGTGTCGTGATTGTGCAACATCCGATGATGTTTTCGAATGACCTCCCGTGCGAGCCTGTTAATCTCGGATTCGGTAACCTTATCTTGCTCGGCCGAAAGTTCTACGGCGCGGTCAATGTCCTTCTTTACTCGATAGGTAAAGTAGCCGGCGATGCTCGACACTGCATATGTGCGCTTGTCATTCGTAGTGAAAAGATCTGCACTCGAAAGGAACTCGACAAGGTCGTCGGAATAGTCGTCGATTGTCGCAAATGACCTGTCTCCCAAATGGCGCCGATACACTTTGATGATCGTTTCCCAAGGCACCCCCAAAAGTTCTGCGCCGCCGTAAACCATGATTCCTACGGGGTGATACTTCGAAAGCATAAACAGCTTATCGACGACGTACGTCTTTGCTGGCCTGCCCTCCGGTGAAATCGTGACAAGGCTGTCAGCAGCCAGAGCGACGCCTGACTTGTTTAGGATTGCTATTTCCGCTGTCATCGTAGGCTTCCCATGTTGCTCGTCAATGCGGCAGCCAATACGTTAGCATGCGCGGGTTACCTATTCAACAAGACGGCGAAATGGCATCCACGGTTGCTTATTCAAAGTGATCGGTCGCCATTCGTGCGGGCAATCAATCCCAGCACGCCATCAAGGCGCGTTAAAGCCCTGTGGATGGCGCGGCTGCTGGCCACGTTTCGAGTAGGCGACTGTCTATGCTAGTGCGCGGCACTCGGGCCGGCCGTCATGGGGCACCGATTCGTAAGGCGCGCCGGTCGCGTACAAGTAGTGTAATAATTACTAGTGACTTGTTCAATAGTGTCCGGTACGATTGTAGCGCTCCCAGGTTCTTTGACAATTCGCCCACGCGACATGAGTGTCGGCAACCGTTGACGGTTCGGCCCGAAGGGGCCGCGCATCCACGACGCCCAACCCCTTTGCTGCACTTACATGCGATACGACGACATATCGCTGACGCCAAACGACCAGGTGGGCGACATCCACAGACCGACAACACCGGTTATCCGATCCGTTTCTGTCCGACAAAGCCGGTCCATTTCAACTCGTGCCCGCTGACGTGACATCCGACGCGAGCACCGACCCCAATCCCCTTCGCTACAACCGCAGTGTCCACTCTTCTTGGGAGTATTTTTCGATTGCCAGGCGAACCGTTTCTTCGCGCGGCCAGGCGGTGAGTTCTTCGTTGGCGTCCCAGGCGGCGATTAGGGTTTGGCGGAGATCGGCGGCTGTCAGCGGGGCGTTCATTACGAATTCATCGTGGCTGCGGCCGGCGCGGTAGTCGGGTTGGCGGGGGGGCGTGTGCAGGCAGGCGTCGATCAGCTCCAGCGGGAAATCGTACAACAGCGTGCCGTGGTACAGGAACGAGTTGCGTTTACAGCGCATGCTGTTGCCCGAGATCTTTTGGTCGGCGATGGCCAGATCGCTCAGGCCCCGGTGTTCGACGCCGGGCAATAGCTCGCGCAGGTACTCGGCGATCACGCCCAGCACGAGGCGGTGGGCTTCGTCGATTCCGCGCAGCTCGGGTCGCAACTCGTAGCTCAGCACCACGGCATACATCAGGCAGCCGCGACCGGCGACGATGGCCGTGCCCCCGCTCGAACGGCGCAAGATCGGGATACCCAGGTTGGCGCAGCGGCTGCGGTTCACCTCGACGTCGATCCGCGACGACCGGCCGATCACCACGATCGGCTGCGGCGACTCCCAGATGCGAAGCACCTCGACCGGCTCGGGGGCGTTCTCGCACAGATCGAGCAGCGCTTCGTCGAGCGCCAGGTTTTCGGCCGGAGTGTCGAAGGTGAGGTCGAGGAGGAACATACGAGCCAGCAACTGAGCGGAGAAGTCATCAGCAACCGCAAAGACGCCAAGAGCGCGAAGGATGCGGCCAGGGTTTTCAGTTTTCAGTCGGAGAAGGTCAGTTGTCAGTTGTTCGTTGTCAGTTGCGGGGAACGAGAATGCGGATCATCGCCACGACCCTCCGTCGCGGCATTTCAATCCGCTGGGCCGACCTGGATTCCCGCCTGCGCGGGAATGACGGAAAACTAACGACGCACGCACAACAACTGACCACGGACCACGGACCACTGACAACGAGTCGGCAAAGCGAGCCAACTTCTTCCGCGTGTGAACCGCTTCCTACGCAATCACCGCCGCGATTGCGTCGCACAGGCGGTCGATGTTATTTTCGGCTATGCCGGCGACGTTGATGCGGCCGCTGCCCACGATGTAGACCGAGTGCTCGCGCCGCAGTCGTTCGACCTGGTCGCGGGTGAGGCCCGAGTACGAGAACATGCCCTTCTGCCGCGTGAGGAAGGCGAAGTCGCGGCCGGGCGCTTTGCGGCGCATGGTTTCGACGAACAGCGAGCGCATGCCGTGAATCCGCCGGCGCATGGTGTCGAGCTCGCGCTCCCACGTGTGGCGGAGCTCGGCGTCGGCCAGCACCGTGGCCACAATCTGCCCACCGTGCTTCGGCGGGTTCGAGTAATTGACCCGGGCGCACGCTTTCACGTGGCTCATGGCGGCGCGGGAGGATTCGGGGGTGCCGGCCACAATCGTGAGCGCGCCGACGCGCTCGCCGTAGAGTCCGAAGTTTTTGGAGTACGAACTGGCCACAAGCAAGTCGCAGCCGGTGCGGCACAGCGTGTCGAGCCCGACAGCGTCGCCCTTGAGCGAATCGCCCAGCCCCTGGTAGGCGAAGTCGACCAGCGGAAGCAGCCCCCGGTCGGCGACGACGCGGGCGATCTCGTTCCACTGTTCGGGCGTGGGATCGATGCCGGTCGGGTTGTGGCAAGATGCGTGCAGGCAGACCAGGTCGCCGCGTGCGGCGCCGCGGAGGGCCGCGATCATGGCTGGAAGATCGAGCCCGGTGCCCGCGGCGTCGATGTACGGATATTCGACCCCTTCGAGGCCGGCGGCGGCGAACACGGCCGGGTGGTTGTTCCACGTGGGTCGGCTGCACCAGACCCGCGCCTGGGGAAAGCAGCGCCGCACGAAGTCTGCCGCCACGCGGAGGGCGGCCGTTCCGCCGGGCGTTTGCGCGGTAACGGCCCGGTCGTCGGTGGCCAGCTTGCTATGGCCCTCGGCGAAAAGCAGCTCGCGTACGCGCTTCCCGAACTCGGGCAGACCATCGATGGGCAAGTACGACTTGGTGGTTTCGCTCGCGGCCAATCGCTGGGCGGCTTCCCTCACGCACGCGAACATGGGTGTCGTGCCCTGTTCGTCGCGGTAGACGCCGACGCTGAGATCGATCTTGTGGGGGTTGGGATCGTTGCGAAAGGCTTCGGACAGTCCGAGGATCGGGTCGGGGGGCGCTGGGGTAAGAGATTCGAACATGACGAAGCTGCGCCATCGCGCGGCGGAAGGCGTACGGCCTGCGTTGAGTTTGCGGAGGAACGAATGACGCGCTGTGCCGGTGCTTGATTCTGTGCAAGCCGGCGCTCGATGCTCTCCGTGCCGGCGCTTGACGCTCGTTGGGGGCGCGTGCGACAATCATGGTAGCTTTGCCGTCCGCTTCCAGGTAGTCCCCCCTTGACGGCGGTCATTGCTCCGGCACGCGGCGCATTGCGGCCCGATCGTTCGGCGTGCGTGCGGCGCGCAAGATGAGGGCGCGCTCCGCTGCGCGTCGCGGCTAACCGGTCGAATTCCTCCAGCGTGCGCTCGGCACGCTAGAGGTGACGGCGCTGGAGCGTGTTTTCCTTCGTATTACCCCAGAGCGCATTGTTCACTTTATGACGCGGCGACGTACTGGCATTTGGCTCATCGGCGCGAAGGGCGGCGTGGCTTCGAC
>CAYQAJ010000025.1:3958-31863 GCA_964415245.1 uncultured Pirellulaceae bacterium
GACGGCCGCGTGCGACCCGGCGTGCTGCTGAACGTGGGGGCCACCATCAGCCAGTTCGCCGAGGAATCGCTGCAAAACAAGCGCGAAACGCCGCGGGAGGCAATTCGCCGCATCCAGGCCGACCTCGACGCCTTCGTGCAGGCGAACGACTTGGAGCGGCTGATCGTCGTGAACGTGGCATCGACCGAGCCGCCCGTCGAATCGAGCGGGCTGCCCACGCGGTGGGACGAGCTGGAACGGCTGCTCGACAAGCCGGGCGATTGTCCGTTGGCGGCCAGCTCGCTGTATGCGATCGCGGCACTTGATCGTGGCCACCCGTACGTGAACTTCACGCCGTCGCTCGGTTCGGCCCCCGAGGCGATTGGCGAGCTGGCCATCAGCCGCCAGACTTGCCACATGGGGCACGACGGCAAAACGGGCGAAACGCTGCTCAAGAGCGCGCTGGCCCCCATGTTCGCCCATCGCAATCTGAAGGTGCTGAGCTGGGTGGGGCACAACATTTTCGGCAACATGGACGGCAAGGTGCTCGACGACCCGGCCAACAAGAAGAGCAAGGTCGTCAGCAAGGATCGGCTGCTGGGGCAGATACTCGGCTACCACCCACAGACGCTGGTGACGATCGAGTACATCGAGAGCCTGGGCGACTGGAAGACGGCCTGGGACCACATCCACTTTCGCGGCTTTTTGGGAACGCCGATGGTGATGCAATTCACCTGGCAGGGGTGCGATTCGCTGTTGGCGGCCCCGCTGGTGCTGGACCTGGTGCGGTTCACCGATCGGGCCCACCGCCGCGGCGATCGCGGGCTGTTGACGTTTCTGGCGAGCTTCTTCAAGCGGCCGCTGGGGGTGTGCGAGAACGACTTCGCGCGGCAGTTCGACATGCTCGAGGCCTGGGCGCGGTCGGTGCAAGAGGGAGCGCGGGCGGCGGGTAAGTGAGGCGCTCGTGCGAGCCGGCTCGACTTCTTGGCGCGACGCGCCAAAGCGCCGCGCGCGGCGCTGTTCTCATGGCGTTCGGTTGCGGTCGAGGCATCGCGCCGCGCAATGGTCGATTCCCATTTCGCGCTCCCATTCGGCAATTCGACTTGACGAGATGCGGGGCAACTTGCTTCAATGCTGCTGTAGGTTGGTTCGTCAGGTGGCCGACGAGCGGATGACGTGTGTCATCGCTCGTCGCTGACGACCGGCCTACGGTTCGTCCGGTTGTGCTTGCGGACGGTCGAGCGACTGATCCGTGGCGACCAGACGGACGGATGGACACGGGCGACGCCCAACGGGTCGCTCGCCGCGCGCCCGAGCGCGGCAGAAGTGGCTATTCCCCGAGAATGAGTGTTCGCGGGGAAAGTCGCTTCGTGGGTTCGGACACCCCTTTTTTCCAGGAGTGATGCCAGATGGCAGCTAAGAAGAAGACAGCCAAGAGAAAGACCACGAAGTCCAAAACCACCAAGACCAAGACCACCAAGTCGCCCAAGCGCAAGGGCTCGACCACGAAGACCAAGCGCACGACGAAGGCTAAGAAGTAGGTCGCCGGATTTCGCGCGACTGGATAACAACGAGAAAGGCCGGGCCGCTGCCGGTGAGAGAACCGGCGGCGGCTCGGTCTGTTTCTTGGCGCGGGCATCGTGGGCGTGCGAGCCCCACATACGAGCGCCACATCAATGTGGCGGCTTTTGGGGTGGGGAATAATCCGCGCGGGGAGCGCTCCGCTCTCGCGTCGCGGCTAACCGGTTGGATTCCCGCTTGGGCGCCAGTGACGGGAGCGCCACAGGAATGTGGCGGCTATCACAGTGAATGACGTGCCGTGCGAAAGCCGCCGTTGACCAAAACCGTTTGCCAAGATAGACTTACATAAATGCAACCCACCATGGACATCGCTTTGTCCGACAATCGCACGGCATTGTGGACGGGAACGAGGATTTGACGAACGCCACCACCGAGGAGAAGGCCGCCCGATTCGAGGACCTGTCCCTTTCGCCCACGATGCTCGCTGCGCTGAAGGCGGCGGATTATCTGGAGCCGACGCCCATTCAGGCGGGTCTCATCCCGCTGGCTCTTGAGGGAATCGACGTCGTCGGGCAGGCGCGCACCGGCACGGGCAAAACGGCCGCCTTCGCCATCCCCATTCTCGAACGCATCAAGCCGCGGCGCGAATCGAAGGGCCCGCAGGCGCTGATCCTGGTCCCCACCCGCGAGTTGGCGGTGCAGGTCCGCGGCGAGGTCGCCAAGCTGGCCCACGGATCGAAAGTACAGTGCGTGGCCGTCTACGGCGGCAAGCCGCTTCGTGAGCAGGTAGATAAGCTGCGAAAGAGTCCGCAGGTCGTGGTGGGAACGCCCGGGCGATTGCTCGACCACATGGGTCGGGGCACGCTCGATCTGTCCGATGTGTGGTGTGTGGTGCTGGACGAGGCCGACCGCATGCTCGATATCGGCTTCCGACCCGACATCGAGCGGATTCTGCGCCGCTGCCCGCGCGAGCGCCAGACGATGCTGCTCAGCGCCACGGTGCCGCCGCCGATTCAGCGCCTGGCGGAGCGGTACATGCGAGAGCCCCAAAACCTGAACTTCTCGCCCAAGGAGCTGTCGGTCGACACGATCGACCAGTACTACTTCACGGTTCCGCACGAGCGGAAGTTCGACCTGCTGCTGAAGCTGCTGACCCGCGAGGATCCTCGCCAGGCGATTATCTTCTGCCGCACGAAGCGGGGAACCGAGCGCATTTATCAGCGGCTGTCGAAGCGTGCCCAGGGCGTTGCCAGCATGCACGGCGACATGGCCCAATCGGCCCGCGACCGCGTGATGCGCAACTTCCGCGAAGGGAAGGTGCGACTGCTGGTGGCCACCGACGTGGTGGGGCGGGGAATCGACGTCACCGGCATTTCGCACATCGTCAACTACGACATCCCCCAGTTCTGCGACGACTACATTCATCGCGTGGGGCGCACCGGGCGGATGGGGCGCGAGGGGGTGGCCTTCACCTTTGTCGCACCCGAACAGGGCAGCGAGCTGACGCGGATCGAGCAGCGAATTAACCTGCTGCTAAAACGCGACGAGATGGACGGCTGCGAGACCTGGGCTCCCGACGTGCCGACCGAGGGGCAGGCGGTGTTGGAGGGTGGCGATGGTCAGCCGGGCCAACAGCAGCAAGCCGAGCAGCCGGAGCCTCCGCCGCCACCGTTTGCAAAACGACACCAGCGGCGTCACCGCCGAGCGCTGTAGCTACTACGTTGGGGAGAAGCTGCCAGCTTCCCCATCTCGTCTCGCGTTTTCGCGCCGAAGCTGGCGGCATCGGCCACGAGCAGGAGTTCGGATACTGCCGCTACTCTTGCTTGAGTTTCGCCAGGTAAGTATCCGGGTCCTTGAGCAATTCGCTCTCACAACCCCCGCAGCAAATCCACACCTGTTGGCCATTCACGTCGACCTTCTCCGGCGCATCCATGCTCCCTAGCAGCTTGCCGCTTACGGGACAGATCTCCTGCTTCTCTGCCGACGCACGGTCCTCGTCCGATAGCTTGGCAAGGTTGAGCTTCACTTCTTGCATTTCCGCGGAGTCTTTTTCCTTGTCCTTTTCATTGCTTGCTGTGCCGGTCGACGCGCCGCCCTTTGAGGAAGTGCCGGTCGATGCACTACCCTTCGGCTTATCGCCGCCGCCCTTATCGGAACCGCATCCCGAGAGCCCGAGGGCTAAGGTCGCACATGCCAGTAGTACCGCGCCGAAGAAAGTTCGCTTCATCGTTCTCGCCCTCCGGGAAGTTGGTCAATTCGCGGCGACCGTCGCTCGACGGCACCGCCCACGTCCGAGGATTATACGGTTTTCGATGCCGACGGGCTGCCCCATGCTCCGGCATTGCTGAGGGAAACTCGTCGCGACTAAGAGCTTATCCAAAAACCGTCGGGGACTGGCTCATTTTGCGCAGTCCGCGGAGCAAAATGTGCCTGTCCCCTTCTCTGAGACGGTTTTTGGATAACCTCTAAAATTATGCGGTCCGAGTGGGTCCCGTTACTGTGAAGTGCTGCACGCTCAATTGCCGGCGAACTCCTCGCGGAGAAACTCGGCGGCGGTGTCCCACTTGTCGGCCGCCGCCTCGAAGTCGGCCTCCATCCAGCGGACCGGGTGGTCCGGGGCCGCGTGCGATTCGACCTCGGCCCCGGCAATCACCGGGAACTGGGCACTGGGGCCTTCGGCCAGGCGCTCTTCGATTTCCACCGATAGCAAGTAGTCGACCAGACGCCGGGCGTTTTCTGCGTTCGGCCCCCCTCGGATGACGCAAAGCGTGTTGGGGATAAAGAGCGTCCCCAGACCCCCCTCAGCCTGGTCGGGATAGACGATTTCGACCGGGCTCCCCTTATCGACCTCGATGATTGCGTCGTCGGTGTCAGTGATGCCCCACGCCAGCCGACCGCGAGCCACGTCCTGGGCCACCTGCTTGTTGCCCGACACGACGCGGGCGTTGGCGTGTACCTGGCGAAAGAACTCGCGGGCCCTGTCGTCTCCCCAATGGGAAAACAACACGGCGGCATGCGTGGCGGTGGTGCCGAACAACGGCCGCGCGATGCCCGCCTGGTCTTTCCAGCGCGGATCGACGAGATCGTGGATCGAGTCGGGCCACTCGTCCCTTGGCACGTCGCCCAGCACCACTGTGTTGACGATGAGCACCCGGGCGCGGGCCGCAAAGCCGTACCACAGCCCGTCGGGCGAGCGATAGTTCGCGGGAATCGAGTCGGCGACGGGTGGAATATAGACGTCGAGCAGGCCCAGCCGCTTGAGCCGCACGGTGTGCAGAATCTCGTTGTTCCAGAAGACGTCGCACCGTGGGCGATTCTGCTCCTGGATGATGGCGTTCACCAGGCCGACCGTCTTGGTCGATTCCACGTCGTACTTGGCCAGCACGCGCACGCCGGTTTGGTGCTCAAAGTCGTCCAGAATTGGCTCCGAGAACTCCTGGTCGTGGGCGGAGTAGATCACGACCTCGGGCCCACGGTGGAGATCGCACCCTGCAAGCGCCAAAGTGGCGGAAAACGCCAACAGCGGCGTTATCGACCGCGCTGCGGCTGCCGCACGGCGAAACAGGCAAGAAAACAGTTTCATGGGCATGTCGAGCATGGGTGCAGGAACCAGCTGATTCAGCATGGCCCATTGCGAAAGAGCGAACAAGACGGCGTTTGGCGACGCGCCGGCGTAAAGTCTCGCATTTTCACGCCGTGCAGCCGTTCCTATAATCAGGCGGCCCGCATTCAAAACGTCACAGTTCCCACCGCAGCCGCGAATCCACCATGACGCAATCCAGCAGAATCCTCATCGCCGACGACAACCAGCCCAACTGCGAACTGTTGGAGGCCTACCTGTCCGATCTCGACTGCCAGATCGAAGTGGCGGCCGACGGACAGGAGACGCTGGAGAAGGCCGCCTCGTTCCGGCCCGACTTGATTCTGCTGGACGTGATGATGCCGAAGCTGAGCGGTTTCGAGGTGTGCAAGAAGCTCAAGCAGAACCCCGCCACGCGGCGGATCATGATCCTGATGGTGACGGCCCTGAACGAGTCGGGCGACATCGAGCGAGGGGTCGAGGCGGGCACCGACGACTTTCTCTCCAAGCCGGTCATCAAGATCGAGCTGTTGAAGCGCGTCGAGAACATGCTCAAGCTCAAGGACGTGACCGACGAAGTCGAGCGCCTGCGGCAGTACATCCAGAAGATGGAAGACACGAGTGGACCTTAGGGGTAAGAGTCTATCCGAAAACCGTCGGGGACTGGCTCATTTTGCGGAGCTCGCTGGATACGGTTCGGCTCTTGAAGGCTCTGCGGAGCAAAATGTGCCTGTCCCCTTCTCCGGGACGGTTTTCGGATAGACTCGAAGCTCCAAATCGCAATTCACAAATCCCAAACAAGCTCCAAGGGGCAAATGCCAAAGCCCAGCGATTCGGAGCGCCTCTGGTCATTTCGGCCTCGTCATGGTGGTCCGTCGTCCGTCGCTCCGGCTCTGGACTCTCGACTCTCCGTGTCGCGACGACTCGCGATTGTCGCCCTCTACGTTTCCCGCTCGATTACGCTGTTGGGTTGCCCTTTGCGGTTAACTTGCCGCAAGATAGAATCTGCGCGCTGAATCGACGCCTAAAGCACGGAGGCCCACAATGTCAGACTTCTGCTTAGCACGTCTGCGAAGACGCGCGGTTGTATTCTCGTTCCTGCTCGGCACGCTGGGTGTCATCCCGCGTTCCGCATCGTTGGCCGACGATGGCTACGTGCCGGTTTCAGCCGCTCAAGCGGAACGCTTCGAACGCGCTGGAGTTAACTACGAACTCTATGAACTGTTCAGAGAATGTAGTATCGAGGTTACCCGTCCCGTCGATGACGACATTTTGGACCAAATACTCGATTTATCGGGACTGCGAATCCTCACCCTGAAGGCCACGTTATCGCCAGATCAGTGGACACGCCTGTCGCGATTCGATGGAACGCTTAGCTTGAAGCTTAAGGGAGAATTGTGGTCAGATCGTTCCCTTGAGCAGATAGCCTCACTTCCTAACGTCGAGGAACTCGTACTGGAGAAATGTGCCATCTCGGGAACCGGCTTTGTTCACTTGGCACATATGGAAGGGCTTACGGAGCTGTGTATCACGGACTGCCCAATTGAAGACGGCAACCTTCACTTTCTGGGGCGCCTAGCACATCTGGAACGGCTTACGCTCGTATCGTGCCCCATAACCGGCGAAGGTCTCTCGCACCCTGAGGTCGAGTATCTCTTCCTGAGCGATTCGCACATCAACGACAAGGGAGTAGCATCCATCGGTCAGATGAAGTCGCTGAGCATGCTCAAGCTAGACGGTACACGCATCACCGATGCTGCGTTGGCTCATCTCTCGCAACTAGAAAACCTCGAGTATTTGGATCTCGCTAATACGAACATCAAGGGTCGCGGATTACTATGGTTGATGATGCTCCCGCAGCTTAGGCACCTTGACTTATCGAACTCCGCTCTGCGGTCAGCCCAACTTGAGCAACTCGCAGGGCATTCGTCTTTGGAGTTCGTATCGTTGCAAGGACTTGCTGTAACCTCGCATGATTTGCGTGTCCTGAGTACACTTCCGAGATTAACCACTCTGTCGCTTAGCAACGCGCCCATCGGGAACGATGCCTGTGAGGCCATTGCGGCAATGCCCGCGCTGGAGACGCTGTACGTCGACGGAACTCGGCTGGACGACGGATGTCTCGTGGCCCTGTCCTATGCGCCGAAGTTAACAAGCGTGCAATGCCAGCGCACCAAAATCAGCAAGTCGGGCGCGCGTTGGCTTGCGGGAGAATTGGCCTCAAACAACGGCCAATTTGCATTCGTCGACACTGACGATGTAGGGAGCGAGGGGGTTATCAACCTCAGTGATCGGCCGGAGCGCAAGTAGTTCTTTCATTCGCTGCGGCGACAGGCGAGAAACGGTGGCCGGAGGCGTTCTTGGGCCGATCGGCGAACCGCCGTTTCCGTCCGCCGTCATCGCCGGAAGTGGGCGGGAACGTCGCGCGCTCCGTGGATGATCTGGATTACTTCCATCCCGTCGCGTCGAGGCAGATAGGACACGACGCATTGCCCCGCGCTAAAGCACCGCACGTCGGCGGGCTTCGGACTGGAACGCCGCGCGATCGAGCGGAACCGAAGCACCCGTACCCGCCTTGGACACGCGGTCTTGGATTTCCCGTCGCAGTTCGTCCTGCTGAGCTTTCATGGCGTCCAGAGCGCGAAGCGCGTCGTCGAACAGCTCCTGCTCGGAACCGTAGTGCCCCGAAGCCACGTGCTCTTTGACGCGCTCTTCGATTTCGGGTGGAATCTGAAAACTCATGGCAGGCTCCTTACTCCGCCAGTATCGTAGCCTTCGCGATGCTACTGGTCAAAGCAGCTTGTAAAGCAGCGCGGGTCTGGGAATAAGGGTGTCAATCGAGAAACGAGGGAGAAACGGTGTTAACGGGCGAGAATCGATCGGCGAGAATCGATGCCGGGAACCGTTCTTCAGGAACAGCTCTCGACCGGCGGCTCACGCGGAATGGTCGAGCCGCGGGGGAATAGGCACACGCCGGGTGCCCCGACCGGGCTAGGAGGGAGCGCGTTCATTTCGGCAGGCGAACGGCACGGCGGAGCGTGCCTGCTAGTTTGGGGTGTTCTGCGCTTCGCAATGCGCCGCTTGACGCTGAGTTTCCTGGCTCGCGGCGGCATGCGTCGGTCGACGTGTATTGCCCAGCGACTGCGCTTTGCGGTATTCTAGGGTGGTGAGTGAAGGTGAGAGTCGGGTCGGGCCGAAGTGTTTGTCGGCTTGGGGCTTGCGCTCTTGCCGCGCAGCCTGGCGATGCCGCTGGGATGGTGGGAGGAACGTGCGATGATGTGCCGTAACGAGCGCGCCGCCGCCGATACAATATCGACGCCTTCGCCGGGCATCGTCGTTTTGGTCGTGGCCATGCTGCTGGCTCTGGGCCTTGGGCCCGTTCCGACACCCGGCACAAGCGCTGAGCCGATGTCCACCGATGGGGCGCCTTCTAGTTCAACGGACGAAGCTTCCGCTGAGTCGCACGCCGAGCTCGAAGCGCGAATCGCCAAGCTGATCGCGCAGTTGGGCGCTGAAGAGTTCGCCGTGCGCGAAAAGGCGCAGCGGGAGCTGGGGCGCATCGGCGTGGCGGCGTTTGATGCGCTGCATGCGGCGCAGTCGAACGAGGACATCGAGATCGCGCTGCGGGCACGGTACCTCGTGCGGAGCATGAACGTCTTATGGGCCCACGACGACGATCCGGCGGAGATCAAGCGCATCCTGCGGTCCTACGGCAGCCAAAGCGATGAGGAGCGCAGAAGCCGCATGGCGCGGCTGGCCGGAATGGAAGGCGTACCAGCGGTGGCGGCCCTGGTCCGCATCGCGCGGTTCGAGTCCAGCGACGTGCTCTCCAAGGAAGCCGGCATCCTGGTGCTGCGGGCGGCGGTGCCCGCCGATGACCCGGACGGCGAAAATCTGGCCGAGGCGATTCTCGCTTCCTTGGGTCCCAGCAAACGTTCGGCGGCCGAGTGGTTGCGCACGTACGCGCGCACCCTGCGCGACCCCGAATCCTCGTTGGCCGAGTGGGATCGGCTGACGCGGGCCGAGCACGATGTGTACACGCAGTTTCCCGAGAAGTCGGGCCGCCAGATCGTCCGCGACCTGATGCGGTGGCAGGTCGACCTGTTACGCCGCCTCGATTACGACGACCAGGCCGGAGCGGTCATCGCCCGGTGCATGCAATTGCTCGACGGCACGCGCGACGAGCTGTTTGAGGCCGCCGAATGGTATATGGAGCGGCACTACTGGCAGCCGATCGAGCAGCTTTCCGAGCGGTTCCCCGACACGTTCGCCGGCGACCCCTTGCTCTTGTACCGCCTGGCCGAGGCGCAGCTTCAATTGGGAAAGATGGAGCAGGCCGAAGAAACGGCACAGCGGGCGATGAACAACGTGCCCGACGGCACCACCGAGCACACGCTCATGGCGTTCCGGCTGGCGGAGCGCGGGATGTTTTCCTGGGCCCAGCGGGAGTACCGGCACGTCATGGAGCTTGCGGAGGCCGGCTCGCCCGACGACATCCGCGCTCGGCTGCTCTTGTCGGAGTTGCTGCACGACCTCGAGGAGGAGTTGGAAGCGGCGAAGGTGCTGGAGCCCGTGGTCGAGGCGTTCGACAAGAACCCCAGCGCCGTGCAGTTCGTGCAGCAGGTGTTCCGCCGCGAGCCCGGGAGCGTCAAATCGCGGATGCACTACTTCTACGCCGCCAGCCACGCACGGGCCGGCGACACTCAGAAGCAGCGCGAGGCGCTCGATCAGGCGGTCGCCAGCGACCCCACCGACGCCGACGTGCTGATCGCCATGTATCGCCTGCCCGGGGCCGACGCCGAGTGGCGCGAGCGGACCCACAAGCAAATCGACGCGGCGGTCGGCCACTTCCGCGATCAGGTCAACGCCTTTCATCTGCAGGCCGAGCACGCGCCCAACGAGCAGGTGAAGGCCTATTGGGAGCAGCAGTTGGCGGCGGCGCACAATCAGCTTGCCTGGCTGGTGGGCAACACCGAGGGAGATTTCGACGAAGCGGTGCGATCGAGCCGCACCTCGCTGGAGATTCGCCCCGAGGCAGGGGGCTATTACGACACCCTGGCCCGCTGCTACTACGCCAAGGGCGATTTCGAAAACGCCGTCGAAAGCCAGCGCAAGGCCGTCGAGCTGGAGCCGCACTCGGGGCAGATCAAGCGGCAGTTGGAGCTGTTCGAGAAGGCGCTGGCCGAGTCGGGTGAGAAAGCCCCCTAGCTGCCCATGTCCGACTCAACTGGCGAAGAACAAGCTGTACAAGCCGCGGCATCGGGCAGTGAGCCGACACAGGCCAACGATCCGCCACAACAGCGGCCCGGTGTGGCGTCACCGACTAGCCAGGCGCCGCCCGTGTCGCCCGGCGCGGATGCCGCGCGACCGGAAACTTCACGGGCGAAGTACCACGCGACCCTGTTCTTCCTCTCGTTGGCCGTGATGACGCTGGCCGTGGTGATGCACGTTCCCGATGAAGAGAACGTCGCCTTTCCGGTCATCGACGCTCCCTTGCCGACGTTGTGCGCCATGCGTCGGCTGGCGGGCATCGACTGCCCGGGGTGCGGGCTGACACGGTGCTTCATCAGCCTGGCACACGGAGCAGTGGGACGCGCGTGGCACTTCAATCCGGCGGGGCTATTGTTGTTCGCCGTGATGGCGGCGCAGATTCCGTTCCGCGCGGTGCAGCTTTGGCGTATTCGTAGCGGCAAGCCGGAGCTGAACGCGGCGCGATTCAACTGGCTGCTACTGGGGATCGCGGCAGCACTGATTGGCCAGTGGATCGTGCGGCTGGTTTTGCACTTTGTTTGAGCGCCGATTTGCTGGCGATGGGAGCGCTTCCTCGATGACGCGAATCACCGTCGGCGACGTGAGCCTCAACATTGAGCAGCGGGGCCAGGGTCGTCCCCTGCTGTTGGTGCACGGCTTTCCGCTTGACCACTCGATGTGGCGGCACCAGATCGACGCCTTCAGTGCCCGCCTTCGCGTCATTGCGCCCGACCTGCGCGGTTTCGGCCAGAGCGACGCCACGCCGCCCGGCACCGTCACCATGGCGCAATTGGCCGACGATCTGGCCGCGCTGCTCGATGCTCTGGAAGTGACCGAGCCGGTTACACTTTGCGCCCTGTCGATGGGGGGCTACGTGGCGTTTCCCTTCGTCCGCCGGCACGCGAAGCGGCTGGGCAGTTTGATTCTGTGCGACACGCGCGCCGTGGCTGACACGCCCGAAGCGGCCAACAATCGCCGCACGCTTGCAACGCGCGTATTGGCCGAGGGAAGTTTCGTCGTGGCCGACGCGATGCTGCCCAAGCTGTTCGCCCCCAATACGGTCCGACAACAGCCGGAGATCGTGGAGCAGACGCGGCAAGTCATGCTGCGTACCAATCCCGTCGGCGTGGCCGCGGCGCTGGAAGCGATGGCAGTGCGCGACGACTCGACCGAACTTTTGGGTAGTATTAAAGTTCCCACGCTTCTCGTGTGCGGCGAGCACGATGGAATCTCCACACCCGACGAAATGCGCGGCATGGCCCAAGCGATTCCCGGCGCCCGATGTGAGGAAATTGTCGGCGCCGGACACATGGCGCCGCTCGAAGCGCCGACCGAAGTGAATCGCGCCATTGCCCAATTCCTGGGCGTTGCTATCGCATAGGGGCGAGTCCATCCCGATCCTGGTGAGATGTCGCCTCACGCGGCCATGTAGGGGCGAGCCGGGCGCCGCGCGTCTGGGATTCCTGAGCTAGTCGGCGTTTTTCGCGCGGCGGTCGGCGCGGTAGAATAGCAACTCAGGAGACCACCCTATGACCAAACTACTCGAGCAGGCGTTTGCCGAAGCCGCCAAGCTGCCGCAGGCCGAGCAAGACTTGTTGGCCTCGTGGTTGCTCGCGCACCTGGCCTCGGAGGACGATTTCGACCGGGCGATCGCTAATTCGTCCGACAAACTCGCTGGCCTGGCGCGCGAGGCACTCGCCGAACACCGCTCCGGGCAGACGGAAGAGCTTGACCCGGAGCGGCTATGAAGTCCCGCACGACCAGGCGTTTCCGCGAGTTGCTCGCGGCTCTTCCCGCCCACGTTCGGCTGCAAGCGAGGCACGCCTGTCGGCTGTTCTCCCAAAACCCATCGCACCCGGGATTGCGTTTCAAAAAGGTGCATCCAGAACCGCCCATCTACTCGGCGCGCGTTGGCATCGCCTATCGGGCCGTCGGCGCGCTCGAGGGAGACACGATCGTCTGGTTTTGGATTGGTTCACACGCGGACTACGACAAACTCCTTGAGCAATTGTGAGGGTGAAACGATACGCACGGGGGAGTCAACGACCGCGACGATGGTCGCGGGCAACATGCGAGGTGCCTCATGAATGCGGGTCAACATCCAGGCGGGAATCCATTTGGGGATAAGAATGTCCCGAGTTGGGGGGAGAAGCCGCAGTATGCGGCGCCCGGAAGCTACCCTCCCGTCCCCAACTACCTGGTACTGTCGATTCTCAGCCTGCTGTTTTGCGGTGGCGTGATTGCGATTCCCGCGATCGTGTTTGCCGCGCAGGTCGACTCGAAGCTGAAAGCGGGCGACTACAACGGAGCCGTGGAGTCGTCGCGGAAGGCGCGCACCTGGCTCGTCGTCGCGGTCTCCGTGGCCTCGTCGATATTCTTGCTTTCCATGTGCTGCGTGATTGGGATCATGATCACGGGCGGCATAGCAGGTGCGCGCTGACCGCGAATGAGACGGGGGTGAACGGCTCTTGGATGACGTTTAACCGTCCGGGCGCCGCCTGCGCGACCGGCCGTTGCCCCCTTTGCGGCCAGCGGGAAGCTTATCGAGCGAAACGATCAGCAGCGGCTCGATGAACGACCACGAATCGTTCTCGTCGAGCACGACGATGCGTCGCCCGCCCACGGCCACGAAGTCGGGATGGCGCACGGGCAGCGAGCGACCGTCGGCCAATTGTATAAGAAACGGCTCAAAGGGCTGCTTGTGCAGGGCTTCGCGTACGCCAGCCAGGACCATCGTCTTTACCTCTCAGTTTTTTGCATTGTACACGATCGGATTGAATAAAGTGGACCGTCGCCCTTTTCAACAGGGCGGCTAAGCCCCGGTAAACATTGCGCCCGCGGCGAGGCAGTCGCACAGGCGGCGGTAGACGTCGTCGATGTGCTGGCGCGACGCGTCGGTTCCCAAGGCGTCGGTGATGCGGCGCGACAGGTTGCCCTGATCCAGTATGACAGAAAGCGGCTCGCGCCAGGGGCCGTCGCGGTCGTCCAACAGGCCGACTTGCTCGATCAGGTGCCGCCATAGTTCGCCGGCCGTAAGCGAGTCGACGTTCGATAGGCCGAAATGCCGTAAGAGATTGCCGTCGCGAATCACGGCCCGATCGCCCTGGGCAATGACGGCTCGCAGCACTTCGGCAAGCCGTTCGGTCGGCATGCGCTGTTGCTCGATCGGGTCGGTCCAGCGGCCGTGCGACAGCGCACGGAGCACCTCCACCACCACTGCGCAGATGGCCACGTCGGCCAGCGGGCACTCCTGCATGTCGAGCACGCGGATTTCGATCGTGTTGCGGTCGAACCGCGCAATCGCCCCGCGGGCGTTCACCCATTCGTATCGCAAAATGCCGTGCGGGTCGTGCGCCGCCATGTCGCGGTAAATGACCTGGAGAATCGACTGCTCGTAATCGCCCCGGCTGAACACGGGCTCGGGTACGACGCTGCCCGCGACCGACGGGATGCGACGCGCGTTGGCGCCGTACGCATCGAGCCGCGTGTCGGCCAGGCCGGTGATTCGGCCGTCCGCGACCGGCGAACTGGCCGCCAGCGCCGGGAGCAGAGGCAGAATCAGTCGCACCGCCGCGTGCAGCGGGGCGAACTGGCTGTCGTCGGCAAAGGGCAGGTTCAGGTGCACGCTTTGCAGGTTGGCCCAGCCGTGTCCGCTACAATCGAAGATGCGATGGAAGGCGGCATAGATTTCTTCCGAGTCGTGAGGCCAGAGGCGCATCTCCTTGTGCGGGTCCATGGTGGGGTGCATGGCGGTCGGCATGAGCCGCGCATCCAGCAGGGACAGCAGCGAGTTGACGTGCTCCACGTTCTCCTGGAAGGCTTTGGGCAGTGGCGCCAGCGACGGTGCGGGGTCGGTCGTCTTCAGCTCGACGACGTGCAGCACCAGCTCGTTCGACCACGTGATCGGGCCGCGCTCGACATCGCTGGCGAGCTCGCCCGCCTCCCGCTTCAGCAGCTCGTCGGCGATGGGGCGCACCGACAGGCCGGCGGCGTCGACGATCATGTATTCCAGCTCGACGCCGAACGCATCAAACCAGCCAAGCGCGGGTCGTGCCATCATGGAACGGCGATCCCCGCCTTGCGCTGCTCGATGCGCGCGAGGAACACCGTCATGATGCGGTTATACAGCTCCTCGCGGAGGATGGCGTCCTCGATGCCCGACTCAAGGCTCGGATTGTCGTTCACCTCGATCACGTACATTTGCCCGTTCGACTGCTTCACGTCGACGCCGTATAGCCCATTGCCGATGAGGTTGGCCGCCTTGAGCGCCGTGCGTACCGCCGTGCGGGGCGCCAGCTCGACCGGGAGCGTTTCGCATCGCCCGTAGCTGCTCTTTCCCTCGCCGTTGTGCTTGATGATCTGCCAGTGCTTCTGGGCCATGAAATACTTGCAGGCGTACAATGGCCGGCCGTCGAGGATACCGATTCGCCAGTCGAACGTGGTGGGCAGAAACTCCTGGGCCACGACCAGTTCGGACTCGTCCAAGAGCTGCTTGATCTGCGTATCCAGTTCCTCGGCCGTCTCGACCTTCACCACGCCGAGGGAAAAGGCGCTGTCGGGCTTTTTCAGCACGCAGGGAAAGCCCAGCTCGGAGTCGATCCGGTCGACGTTGTCCTTGTGCACCACCAGCGTCTTGGGCATGAGCACGTTGTGGCGCGACAGCAGCTCCGACAGGTACACCTTGTTCGTACACTTGACGATCGACTCGGGATCGTCCATTACCACCAGCCCTTCGCCTGCCGCACGTCGGGCGAAGCGGTAGGTGTGGTGGTTGACATACGTCGTCTCGCGGATGAACAGGGCGTCGAACTCGGCCAGCCGGGCGTAATCGTCGCGCGTGATCAGCTCGGTGCTCAGGCCCAGCGACTCGGCCGCCTTGACGAAGCGTTTGATGGCCCGCTCGTCCGAAGGCGGCTCCTCTTCTTCGGGGTTGATCAGGATGGCCAGATCGTAGCGGGCCCGCGCACGCCGACGCACGCGTCCGCGGCGTCCCGCGAAGTGCTCCTTGGCCACCTCGACCACGAACTCGCTGTGAGCCGCGGGCACCTCGGCGGCCGAAATGGCGGCGATGCTCCGCAGGTGCCACTTTTTGTCTTTCTCCCGCGCAAATTGCGCCCGCAGCATGGGCGCTTGGAACAGGTTGAACAGGTGCAGGCTCAAGCGGTCGTACCGTCGTGCCAGGTTCCGACCGAAGTACACGCTGAGCGTGAACTTGTCCGATTGGATGGGGGCCAGGCTCTGCTGGATCAGCTCCTCCAGGTCCTCGGACACCAGCCGCACCATGGCCTGCGTCTTCATGTCCTGAATCGTGGTGACGCTCGGCAGCGGCTTATGGCCCCGCGCCTCGGCCAACAGCGATACATAGTAGCCCGTGCGTTGGTACCCGTACGACCGGCAGAGGTTGATGAGCTTGACCGAGCGCAGCTCGCTGTACTCGGGGCGCGTCAAGTACGACCAGGCGTCGAGCACTTCGACGTCGGGAATCTCGAAGGGCCACTTCTTGGGGTCGTCAACGACGATCAATATCGGCACGTTTTGTACCTTTGCGTATTGTTATTGGTTCCCGCATGCGGCGCAACTCGCTCATTTGTCCACCGCGCCGTCCTTAGGATTTGTGATTTGTGATTTGGCGTTTACCGGCGCGAGCCGGTCCGCCTGTCCCCTTTTCCGAGAACGGTTTGGGGATCGGCGCTTGGGTTCGATCACCAACAGGTTGGCATCGTACGTGAGCACGCCCAGCAGAATGGCGCGGATCACGCGGTCGGTACCGATGGCGTAATAGTGCTTGCCCCCCATCGGATTGCTGGCGTAGGGGTCGGCCACCAGTACGGCCCGCTGCTGCTTGTCGTATCCGCACAGCACCACGAAGTGCCCCGACGGATATCCCCCCACGTCGTCGGCCTTTCCCGTGACGTTGTCTTCGCGCGAGCAGCTATACAGGTAGGTGGCGCTGAGGCCGGTGAGAATGGGAATCGACCGTTTGAGGAACCGGCGGATGAGCGACCCGCTGAGATCCTCCATCCGCACGACGCCGCCGAGATCGAGAAACTCGATGTACGCCTGGGATGCGGTCTGCAGTCGGGCCGACTCCTTTACTTCCATCTGCGCCATCAACCGCTCGCGCAAGGGAGGCGCGCCGGGACGAAACCAGGTGGGATCGAACACCCGCAGATTCAGCGTGTAGATCGTCGCCTTGTAGCGGCGCTTGAGAGCGTGGCAACCCAACAGCACGGCCAGCGTGCCCCCTTGCTCTAATTCCGGAGCTTCTTCGATCACCCGGGCCAGGGGCAGCTCGTCGCCAAAATAGCGGTAGACCGCGTGCAGACAGGTGGGACCGCAAGTCGTTTCATCCGGCTGCGGCAAAATTTCGAACTGAAGCGCAGTTTCCACGATGGGGGTGACCAGGGAGTTCCTCCGTGCCGGCCGCTACGCGAAAACTGGCGACGCGGCGGTGCGGGACGCGTGCCCACACCTGCACCGGTGCCCAAGCGGCCCGGCGCCTCCTACGCCTCGTTTGGACCATGTTCCCCGAGTCTTGTCAAGCTCCGATGTGGGGCTGCGAGACCGTATTGCTAAACCGTCTCGGCGAAGGGGACAGGCACGTTTTGCTCCGCAGACTGCGCAAAACGAGCCAGTCCCCGACGGTTTAGAATTGCGCGCTACCCTTCCATCGGCTCGACGGTCACCGACACTCGGAGCGCGCTCTGCCCGCCGCCGACCAGCACCCCCTCGATCGGGCAAACGTCGGTGTAGTCGCGTCCCCAGCCCAGGGTCACGTGGTCCGACTGGGTGAGCACGTTGTTGGTGGGGTCAATGTCGACCCAGCCCTCGGCGCCGCAATAGACCGACACCCAGGCGTGCGACGCAACGTCGCCGACCAGGTGCGGCGCGTCGCCGTTGTGCTGCGTGCGCAAGTAGCCGCTCACGTACCGCGCGGCCAGCCCCATCGAGCGCAGGCAACCGATGGTCAAGTGCGCCAGGTCCTGGCATACGCCGCCGCGCAGTGCGAACACATCCCGAATCCGGGTGTGCACGGTGGTGCTTTCCGGCATATAGGGGAAGTCGGCGTGAATCCGCCCCACCAGGTCGATCACCCCCTCGAGAATCGGCCGACCAAGCGGAAACGACGGCCGGGCGTAGTCGGCCACCTCCGCATCCAACTCGACCCGCGGCGACTCGAACGCAAAGCCACACGCCTGGAGCCAGGTCGGGCTGCGATCGACGCGCAAGCGGTCGCGCACCTGCTCCCACGGCAACGTCGTGTAGGGGTTGGCCAACTCGGCATCGCGCAGTTTGACGCGGCTCGTGGACGTCACGCTCAGCTTTTTGTGCCCCTCGTAGATCGAGAAGTAATGCACCTGGTTGCCAAAGTAGTCCCAGCGGCGGCTGGTGGTCGACGCGCTAGGGCGGATCGACAGCCGGTGGAAGGTGCACGTCTGCCGCGGTGTTTCGCGCGGCGTGAGCCGGGCCATGTTGTGCGACATCGGCACCGACTGGCCGTAGGAGTAGGCGGTGGTGTGGGTGATTTTGTATTGCACGATCAGTAGTATGCGGTCAATTCTCAGTTGGTTACGAGCCGTCAGCTATCAGCTATCGGCTGTCAGCTTCAGACGGGGGCGTTTTTAACATGTTGTGCGCGGGTCTCCTGACCCCGCACGACGACGGCGTGGTCGGGAGACCGCGCCACAACGAGTTTCTGGCTGATAGCTGAGAGCTGACGGCTGAGAGCTTTCTACGGTCCGTTGTCACTTGGGCGCGGTTACCCGCTCAGCGCCGCGCCGAGTTGCCGGTGCGCGCCGGCGTGTACGAGGTAACGATTCGTCACGGCCTCGGAAAGCCGCGGCAACTGGTCGGCCAGACGGTTGAGGGTCCTATCCAACTGCGCGCGATCGGGCTCGCCCGGACCGCAAAGCCGCTGCACGTCGATCATCCGCACCGTGTGCAGTGCCGACATGCTCAGCCGCTGCGCCGGGTCGCGCTCGGCCTGCGCGGGATCGCGAGGCAAGTTGTTTACGTGATCGGCCAGCGCCGCGAACTGAAACGCGACCGAACGGGGGTTCGTTTCATCGGTGAGCACCAGATCGAGCACCGGCACTACGTGCAGGCCGGCCAGGTACCGCGAGCGGTAGGTCATCAGGCTGTCGGCCACTTCGAGCACGGCTTCCAGGATGGGCCCGGGGTTGTCCGAGGGGGCGACGAGCGTGTTCCGCACCAGGTTGATCGTGTGCACGGCCCGCTCCAGCCGCCGACCCAGGTCGAGGAACCGCCAACCTTGCGCTCGCGTCATGCTCTCCATCGCCAGGCCGGCAAATGCGGCCAAATCGATAATCATCCGGTTCAGGGCCGCCAGCGCGTCGGCGGGGTCGACGAATTGGCTGCCGGCCGCGGGGCGGAGCTCCTGATCGAGGCGGTGCATAATGCGCCAACTGTCGATCGACAGCCGGTCGCGGACCACCGACGCGGCGTGGTACACCGCCGAGACGGTCGATCGCACGCTGTTCGGTTGACGTTCATCGAACGGGATCGAGGCGAGTACGTTGCCGATCGGGGGCAACCCCTCCGACAGCTTATCGACCACGTAGCCCGGCTCGATCTGCCCTTGGTACGCCAGACCGCGGAGTAGCGGCCGCACCTCGGACAGGCTGGTCGATTCCGATTCGCTCCCCAGCCGCACCAACAGCGTTCGCAAAAGTCGTGCCGCCCCCTCGGCCCGCTCGACCAGCCGCCCCAGCCAAAAGAGATTGTCGGCCACACGGCTGGGAAGCTCGGCGCCGCTGCGACGCAGCGCGACCGCGCGATCGGCCGCCTGCAGCAGGCTCACGTGCCGCACGGGCTGGTCCGAGAGCACCCAGGTGTCCTTGCTCCGCCGGCCGTTGGCGGACCAGTCGTCGCCTGAAGGCGCCGTCGGCCCCACTTGCGTCAGCCCACCGGGCATCGCCGTATACGATTCGCCCGTGGCGACCAGAAACACGCGCATGCCGACTTGGCTCCTCTGGATCGTTCCATTATGCCAGGCCGGCGCGGACGAGTGCTCGACCCGCTCCTGGCCGACGAACGAAGCGGGGTGCGCGGCGATTGTTTTCGCCAGCTCGGCGGGCAACATGCGGGCCAGTTCGTCGGCCGGCCGAAGCGGTTCGTCGCGATGCGCCGCCACCTGGCGGACAACCAGCCGGTCGCGGTTCTCTAGCACGTAATCCCTGGCCGGCTCCTCGCCGCACCACCAGGTTGCCACGCTCGGCAGCTTCAGTGGCTGGCCCAACAGATGCTGGCAAAGGTTGGGCAGGTAGGCCATCACCGCCGGCGATTGGACCAGTCCGCTGCCGATGGCGTTGGCCACCGCCACGTTGCCGGCGCGAACCGCCTGCAAAAGGCCCGCCACGCCGGACTCCGAGTCGCCTCCCAGCTCCAGCGGGTCGCACGAGGCGTCGTCGATGCGGCGCCAGATCACGTCGACCGGCAACAGCCCGGCGAGCGTCTTGAGCATTACGTGGTTGTTGCGCATTGTGAGATCGCCCCCCTCCACCAGCGTGTAGCCCAGGTAGCGGGCCAGGTAGGCGTCCTCGAAGTAGTGCGGGCTGGTCGCTCCCGGGCTGAGTAGCACGATCCGCGGGCTCTCGTGGCGGCGCGTCGCCAGTCGCTGTAGCGCCTCCCGCACTGCCATGAAGTACCCGGCCAACCGTTCGACCTGACACTGGCGGATGATCTGCGGCAGCATCCGCGACGTGATGATGCGGTTTTCGAGCGCGTAGCCCGATCCCCACGGCGACTCCGTCCAGTCTGCTACGACCCACCAGTTTCCGTCGGGCGAACGGGCCACGTCGGCGGCGTACAGGCGCAAGAAGCAATCGTCGGCGGGTCGCTGACCGTGCGCCGGGCGGAGGAAGGCCGGGTTGTCCAGCACCAACTCTGGCGGAAGGAAGCCACCGGCCACCAGCGTCTGCGGACCATAGAGATCGGACAGCAGCAGATTGAGCAGCCGGGCACGCTGGACGAGTGCCTCGCTGAGCGTCGCCCACGTCTGCGAGTCGACGAGCAAGGGCAGGGCGTCGAGCGTCGCTTGCCGTACCTTCTCGTGCGGCTCGGTGTGGGCCACGAGCGCGATGCCGTTTTCGTGCACCATCCGCTGCGCCTGATCCCAGCGACGCTTGAGCTCCGTTTCTCCCAGGGCTTCAACCGCCTCGGCGAACGAGTGCCAGTGCGGTCGCAACTGCCCCGGCGCGGCAAACGTCTCATCATACGCGCCCGGCCGAGGCGCATAGCGACGCAGAATGCCGCCCGCGGCGGTCGGTACAGCGGCGCTCTGGCCTTCGCTTGGCTGATTGGTCGGCAACGTGGTCGTCATGCGGGCGATTGAGTGAAGCGGTCGATCGAGGCTCCCCATGTCTAGTATAGGTGGCCGTGGCCGATTCGGCGACGCGAGATTCGGCGTGCAAGTGGGCCGATTTGCCACGGTATCAGTGGAAATGATCGAACGGGACGGCCCCGCAAATCGAAGGGCAACTTCGGTATAATGTCTGGCCTTCCGGCGTTGCCGCTGCACGATGACGGAAGCTGATTTTGACCCGAGACGCCCACGTGGGCGCGAACCGCGAAGCGCCCTAGCTCGTCCCCTTGAACAGGGAAGGTGATTCGCAAAGCGTGGCAGCTTGTCCTCTCCGACTGAAACCTGAAAACCGAAAACTGAAAACTCTGGCCGCACCATGACTCGCCAAAAGAGCCATCAACTATTCGAGCGCGCCTGCCAGCTTATGCCGGGTGGCGTGAACAGCCCGGCCCGCGCTTTCGGCGCCGTGGGGGGCGAGCCGATCGTTTTTGCCCGCGGCGAGGGGGCGTGGCTGTTCGACGTCGACGGCAATCGCTATCTCGACTACGTCGGCTCGTGGGGGCCGCTGATTCTGGGGCATGCGCACCCGGCGGTCGTCGAGGCGGTGCACCGCGCCGTCGATTGCGGCACCAGCTTCGGCGCTCCCACGCCGGGCGAAAACGAGCTGGCCGAGTTGATTGTCGAGGCGGTGCCGTCGGTCGAGAAGGTGCGGCTGGTCAGCTCCGGCACCGAAGCCACCATGAGCGCCATCCGCCTGGCTCGCGGATATACCGGGCGCGACGTAATCGTAAAATTCGCCGGCAACTACCACGGGCACGTCGACAGTCTGCTGGTCGCCGCCGGCAGCTCGGCCGCCACGCTCGCCGTGCCGGATTCGCCGGGCGTCACCAAGGGCACGAGCCGCGACACGCTGGTGCTTCAGTACAACGACACGGCGGCGCTGGAACAGGCGTTCGCCGCGCGCGGCAGCGAAATCGCCGGCGTGATCCTCGAGCCGGTGGTGGGGAACATGGGCTGCGTGCCGGGCTCGCGGTCGTTCCTCGAAGCCGCACGCCGCTTGACTCGCGAGCACGGGGCGCTGTTGATCTTCGACGAGGTGATGACCGGCTTTCGCGTGGCGTACGGCGGGGCGCAGTCGCTGTTGGGCATCACGCCCGACGTGACCACGCTGGGAAAGATCGTCGGCGGCGGCATGCCGGTCGGAGCGTACGGAGGTCGGGCCGAAATCATGGACCACGTGCTCCCGGCTGGAAGGGTGTTCCAGGCGGGCACGCTCAGCGGCAATCCAGTCGCTTGTGCGGCGGGCATCGCCACGCTCCGAGTGCTCCGCGAGACGAATCCATACGAAATGCTCGAACGACTGAGCGCCCGATTGGCCGAAGGGCTCGCCGCCGCGGCGACCGAAACCAGCGTGCCGCACTGCGTTGCCCGAGTTGGCAGCATGATGACGCTGTTCTTTCACCCCGGCCCGGTCGCCGATTGGAATGCCGCCAAGAACTGCGACACGAAGCGGTTCGCCCGATACTTCTGGAACATGATCGAACAAGGTGTCTACCTGCCGTGCAGCCAGTACGAGGCGCTGTTCGTATCGGCCGCGCATACCGCCGACGACATCGAGACGACAGTGGCCGCGGCACGCGAGGCGCTACGTGGCATGTAGAGTGAGTTTCAAAACCGCCGGGGACTGGCTCATTTTGCGCAGTCCGCGGAGCAAAATGTGCCTGTCCCCTTCTCCGAGGCGGTTTTGAAACGGGCCATACTCGCATGGACACAATGGACGTTATGGACAGAATGGACCAGGAAGGCCGCCACGACTAAACCGCAACGCCGCCGCGCCCGACCCACACAATGACGCCGCGAACAATCCTCGTCACCTCTGCCTTGCCCTACGCCAACGGGCCGATCCACATCGGCCATTTGGTCGAGTACATCCAGACCGATATCTGGGTGCGGTTTCAACGGCTGCGCGGGCACCGCTGCATCTACCTGTGCGCCGACGACACGCACGGCACTTCGATCATGATCAGCGCCAAGCGGGCCGGCGTGAGCGAAGAAGAGTTCATCGCCCGCATGAACGAGGAGCACCAGCGCGACTTCGCGGCGTTCGACGTCGTATTCGACAACTACGGCAGCACGCACAGCGACGAAAATCGCGCCTTGTGCGATGAGTTCTGGCAGGCGGTCAACCGTGCCAGCCTGGTGATCGAAAAAGAGGTCGAGCAGCTCTACGATCCGCAGGCCGAAACGTACTTGGCGGACCGATTCGTCAAGGGCACGTGCCCCGTGTGCCGCGAGCCGGATCAACACGGCGACCACTGCGAAAAATGCCTGTCGACGTATTCGCCCGTCGATCTGATCGATCCGCGGAGCACTCTTTCCGGGGCGGTGCCGGAGTTGCGCCGCGCGCCCCACAAGTTCATTCGTCTGGAGGAGCTGCACGACTTTCTCGATCACTGGACCCAGAGCGGCCAGCACTTGCAGGAGGAAGTGGCCAATTATCTGAAAGGCCATTTCCTGGGCGAAGCGGGGAACCCTGAAAACCCGCGCAAGGAACTGAAGGACTGGGACGTCACGCGCCCGCCCCAGTATTTCGGTTTCGAGATTCCCGACTTCCCGGGCAACTACTGGTACGTGTGGTTCGACGCGCCGATCGGCTACATCGCTTCAACTCTTCAGTGGTGTCGCCGTAACGGCGAGAAGCTCGACGACTGGTGGAAGAACGAATCGATCGAGATTCACCACTTCATCGGCAAGGACATTACGTACTTCCACACGCTGTTCTGGCCCGGCATGCTCAAGGCCGCCGGCTTCACGCTCCCTGCCAAGGTGCACATCCACGGCTTTTTGACCGTGGGGGGCAGGAAGATGTCGAAGCGAGACGGCACGTTTGTCATGGCCGCCACGTACAAGGCGCACCTCGATCCTTCGTACCTGCGGTATTACTACGCCGCCAAGCTCGGCCCGCGGCTGGACGATTTGGACCTGAACCCCGAAGAGTTCGTGGCCCGCGTGAACGCCGACCTGGTGGGCAAGGTGGTGAATCTGGCCAGCCGCTCGGCGCGGTTCGTCGCGACGAACGGATTGTCGAAGCGGTACCCGGACGACGACGGGCTCTTTCAGCGGGCCGCGGCGGCGGGTGAGCAAATCTCCGAGGCGTACGAAGCATGCGACTATAACCGCGCCATGCGGCTGGTGATGGAGCTGGCCGACGCGGCCAACGTGTACGTCGAAGTCGCGGCGCCATGGAACCTGGCCAAGGACCCCGCAAAGTCGGCCCGCTTGCAGGATGTGTGCACCGTGGCACTCAACCTGTTTCGCCAGATCGCCGTGTACCTGGCCCCCGTGCTGCCGCGGCTGGCCGAGCAGACGGGCCGCCTTTTGAACGACCCCATTACGCGCTGGGAGCAATCGCAAACGCCGCTGGTGGGCACGCCAGTGGCCCCATTCGAGCATATGCTCAAACGCGCCGACAGAAAGGACGTGGACGCCATGATCGAAGACAGTCGGGAGCAGCCAGGCGGCGCGAAACCGCAAGCGGAATCGTCGGCGCCAGGAGAAGCGGCTACGACAGTGCCCGCAGCGACGGCAGACAGCGACCAGCCGCTGCGCGACGAACCGCTGACGCCCGAGTGCACGTTCGACGATTTTATCAAGGTCGATCTGCGGATCGCTCGGGTGGTCGCTGCCGAGCATGTGCCGGAGGCCAAGAAGTTGCTCAAGCTGACCGTGAGTCTCGGTGGGAACGAACAGCGCGTCGTGTTTGCCGGCATCAAACAGGCGTACGAGCCCGAGAAGCTGGTGGGACGGCTGTTGGTCTTGGCGGCCAACCTGGCTCCGCGGCAGATGAAGTTCGGCCTAAGCGAGGGAATGGTTCTCGCCAGCGGACCGGGCGGCGCCGACGTGTTTCTGCTCGCGCCCGACGCGGGAGCACAACCGGGCCAGCGCGTTCACTAGCACCAAAGTATCACACTACGAAGCGCACGGAGGGTTTTTACCGCGAAGGCGGGAAGAGCGCAAAGGATGAAGAGAGAAGTTCATGATCTTTCCTTCTCAGTCTTCGCGCCTTCGCGGTAAAAGCCTGCTCACCTTGCGGTTTCGCGGTTACGCCGGAAGTGCGTCCAGCGGTGGGTACCACAAGGGCACGCGCGGAAAGAGCACCGCCGCCGTTTCCAATGCCACGCGGGTGGAAGGTTGGAGCCGCCCCAACTCCGCCAGCCGCACTGCATCGAGATGTCCCAGCACGAGCTGCGTCAGGGCTCCGCGCGAGCACGCGAGATAGCTGCGTCCCAGCTTCCCACGGATCAATTTGGTGCCGCGCCGCGTTGCCGTAATCAAGAGTTTCTTTCCCCCCAACAGCAAGCCCAGCTCGTACGAACGCTGCGCATCGGCGTCGCGGGCCCGCTGGTGAACCACGTCGCACATCCGTTCGAGCAGCTCGATCGGTCGCAGCGCCTTGGCCATGAACACCAGGCCGCCGTCGGATTCGTGGTAACGATGCTCTCCCCCCGCTCGCACAATCGCTTGATGCAGCGGGTGCGCCGGAGGCGCTTCGAGGCGTGTCGTGTGAAAGCCCCGCTCGATGGCGTCGGCGCAGGCCCGCGCCAAAAGTTGCGGCGGCGCGGCGTCGTAGCCCGGTGCGCTCATCAGCTCGACGATGCGTCCCTGGTGGACCGAGGCATAACCGACAATCGGCGTTAGCGCGGTGTCGAAGTGCAACCGATCGGGACCTTCGATGGCCACGTACAATCGTTCGTATCCGTGCCGGCCAATGAGCCATCGCCAGTACGCTTCGCTGCGAACGGACGGACCGAACATCCCCTGGGTGCTGTCGGCATACAGCCGCATCAGGGCGGGCTGCTCAAACAGCCGCCACAGGCGGATGTTCAGGGGATGAGTCCTTTGTTCCAGCAGCGTGCGCTGCGGCTGTCGGACGGCGCCCAGGTGCGAGAGAATGTCCCGCGTGCTGGAGAGCGAGTACGAGTGCCGGCCGCACACGACCCACCCGCGCTCGGCGTAGAACGCCGGCTCGCGTGTGCGCAGTATTCCCAAAAGGGCGCCCTCGGCCGCCATCTTGCGTTCGGCCGCTTCCAACAGAGCGGATGCACATCCGCGGCCGCGAAACTCCGGCAGCGTCGCCAGCTCCCACGCTTCACTCACCGGCAGCGCCAGCGGGCCGAATTGCATTTCGCCGTGCGCGACGCGCACATGGGCCACGATTTGCCGGCCCCGCCGGATCAGCAGCCGGTTGGGGGGCTCGTACTGCGGCGCCTCGAGCTGGGCGAAGAATTCGTCGGCCGAAGGGGCGTGAAAGATGCTCAACAGCAGGTTGTGAATCAGGGGGTGATCCCCTGGCCCGGCGGCCGACAGAGCGAACCGGCGGCTGGCGTGCTGCGGCCCGCCGGTGGTGCCGTTGACTCTGGTTGAGAGCCCTTCCTGCGATACGAACCGGCCGCTGTCGGGCGATGTGGTCGAGCCCATCAAGACCGTCCCATCCGTGTTGGCGCGTCGATCCGTCGGATCTACCTCGTCAGCCCATTAGATTAAGGTGTGGCGCGGGAAAGTTCCAGCAGCAAATTCCGAATTGTTTTTGGCGGAAAGAGGCAGAAGGCGAACTCCCGCCCCGAAAGAAGCGTCTCGCGGTGCAGCGATCGGGTTATTTCTTCGCGCCGACGAAGCAGCTCCTCTCGCCGGCGGGCCACCCAGGGCTGAAGCTCGTGGTTGATCCGCGCGATGTGGCGGTGACGCTCGAGTCGGCTACCGCGCGGCGGCAGGGGGGCGAGCCATTTTTGCTTTTCCGCCGTCAGGCGGAGTGCGTCGGCGGCAGGGGGCTCTTGCACGGGCGGCCCGTCGTTTTCGGGCACGACACTCCCTGTTCTTGCCGAACTGGGCAAGAAACGCTCGGGATGGTAGGTCAGCTCGCGCAAAGTCGCCTCGACCCGGTGCAGCTCCTCGGCCGAACCCTTCGGACGCTCGACCGGCAAAAGCGCCGTGGCGGTCGCTGTGACAAACGCCGGCGGCTTTAGGCCAAAGAACTGCTCGATGAGCCGGTCGGTCAGGCGGTCGTAAGCCGCCCCGCCGACACCGTGCACGAACAGGTCGGACAAGAGCAGCCGGGCCAGCATCGTGGTGGTAAGGGCCCGGGGACGTATCTTCACCCCCTGTTCGGCGAGCCGGGCGAGTTGCTCGACGGCGCTCTGTCCATCGCCCGATGGCGACAGGGGCAGCTCGCATCGCAGATTCTCACCGTCGGTCAGTTCGACGCGGCCGATTGCTGTCGCCTTGGCGAACAGGCGCCTCCGCCGTGGATCATCGCTCGTCCATATCCATAGCGGTGCCTCGTGCCAGCCGTCGATTTCCGCCAGCTCGGGCACCGGGTGCGTCTGGCTGCGGATGCGATACATGCGGCGGTGCTCGGCCAGGGCGGTGTTGTGCATTTCGCGGAACTCGGCGGCGCGAGCCAAGAGGGCGGCGCAGAACCACCCATAGGGCTCGTCGCGACAAACCTCGCTGAGCGGGATTTCAAGCGTCGCCAGCCCCCACTCTCCCTCCAGCTCATGACGCGCCTGCGCCAGACAGCGCCCCAGATTCGCGGTTTGTCGTCGCGCCGCGATCGCCTTGGGCCAGAGAGTTGGCAGCAGCGGATCGGCACAGAACGGCGCGAAGTGCTCGGCAACCCGCTGGGAGAAACTGTCCCAAAGGTTCGCGTCGACAATCGAGCGCTCCTCGTGCGGCAGCGCGGACGACGGAGCGTCGTAGGGCACCGCGGCCAGCCGCACGTCGGTCGGCGAACCGCTGGGCACCTGAATCGACGTGGAGTGCACGTTGTCGTTATCGGTCAACAAGTGTACGGCCCAGCCGTCCGTCAGCTCGGCAAGGTGTGCTGCCAGAAACACCTTGAACCACACACCCGCGTGAAACAGCTCGGGCTGATGGCCACAAGTGATCAGCGGCGCATCGGCATCGGCCAACGGCGACACATCGCGGTATCCGCTCGTGTATCGGATAGCCGCTTCGCGCAGTTGATTCCGCGCGGCGCGCCGCAGATCGGCGAGCGGCCGGCCCAGAAGGGAAGAGTCGCCCGAGAGAGCCACGCGGTTCTGCGCCACCAGGCGAGGCGCATCGGCCGGCAGCGGATCGATCACCGCTTCGCCATCGCCGCGCGGCGCGCGAAGCGGCCGCTGCGGGCGCGGAAAAATTGGGCGGGCCCATTTTTGGGCCCCCAACAACAGGTGCCCAAGGGGCAAGGCGGAG
>CAYQAJ010000026.1:0-4750 GCA_964415245.1 uncultured Pirellulaceae bacterium
GGGTGGAATGTGAACGGCCGTACGCAAAAGGCCCTGGATTCTGGTCGACCCTCCTTACCCACGTGGTTCTGCCCTTTTCGATGTTGATGGGGGCCTGGCGCGAATACAGTAATCCCGAGGTCCACGGACGTGAATCGATTGTTGAGACACCTTTGAGGTTGTGTCCTGACTGTGCGGCAAAGGTCCGCAAGAGCAAACGCCGCATTCGCGAATTGTTGCTTCGCGTTCCGCCGTATGCGGACCTTTTGCAGGAACACCCCAACGCTGGTATCCATGTTTCCTCGAATTCTCCCGCAGCGACGACGTGAGTGCCATTCGCAGCCGACCGGCACGGATCGTTCTTCTGGGGCACAAAGGGTGGGGACATACCACGGGGACATACGAGGTGTCAGGAACCGTTTCCAGGCGTCGGGACGGTGCTAACCGCCACATTCGTGCGTCGCGTTCACTTGGCAGATTTGGCCAGGTCACGCATCGCGTTCTGAGGCACTTGTGCGAAATACACGCGCCGGAAGTTGGTTGCCAGTGGGTGCGGCGAAGGTTGGGGAGGCGCGAGGACGTGGCGGTGGGTTAGTTCGTCGGCGAAGTCGTGGTGGCTGACCACGCGGACTGAGAAGCCGGCCTCTTCGATTCGCTGCGAAAAATCGTCGCCGTAGATGCGCAGGTGGTCGGATTGGCCGAACAGCCGCTCTCGTTCGGTCGGATCGGTGACGGTGGGATCTTCGAGTGTTTCTGCGAGGCCGTCTTTCTGCGGCACCGTGAGAATGGCCCAACCGCCGGGCCGTAGCACGCGGGCCAATTCCGAAAGGGCGCGGCGATCGTCGGGCACGTGTTCCAGTACGTCGCACGCTAAGACGAGGTCGAGACAGGCGTCGGCCAGCGGCGTCATGTCGCAAATGTTAAGAAGCACGTCGCGGCGGCGATTCGTTAAATCGGCCGAGCGATACGTGCGTGCGAGGCGGCGTAGCTTCCGTTCCAAGGCCGGCTCGGGGGCGAAGTGCAATACGTCGCGCCCCACGACGAGTTTGTCGGCCGAGACGTCGTCAAGGTTGGTGAGCGCCGCAATGAGCAGTCGATGCCGAACGCCCGAGCGACACCAGGGACAGACGATTCCTTCGTGCCATCCGTCGCCCAGGAACGCGCTCCCCTGCCAGTCGCACACGTTGCACCACACGCGCCGCGGATATACGAGCGGCAACGAGCGGCGCAGCGATTTCGCGCCGCGCAGAATGCGGCTCGGGGCATGTTGTAGCTCGCGCAGCATAATTGGATTGCCCGGACGTGGGGCAGGCTTTCCAGCCCGCCGGTCTTCTTCCACACCGTGACTTACTCGTCGGAGCTCCCAGGCAGACAGGAATGTCTGCCCCACGGCCTGCGCGGTCTTTCCGATTCAGCGCGTCATGCCGCGCGTGCCGCCGACTGGCTGACGATCTGGCGATACCAGCTCCAATACGAATCCGCCTGCCGCTGGAGCGAAAACCGCTGTCGCGCGTCGCGGGCGGCATTGTGAGCAAGGCGCTTGGCGAGAACGTTGTCGCGCAGGATCGCAGTTACCGCATTTGCCGTGGCCGGGCCGTCCGCCTGATCGACCAGAACTCCGGTAGCTTCGTCGGGCGCAAAGGTTTCGTGCGATTCGAAACTCGTTGCGGCGTGCAATGCGGCCAGGCTCTTCACCTGTTCCACGATTCCTCCCACCGCGGTGGCCACGACCGGCGTTCCGCAGGCTAGCGCCTCGATCACGGTGTTGGGAAACGTGTCGGCCCGCGCGGCATGCACGTAAAGATCGGCGGCGCGATAATAGTCGGCCATGTCGGCATGATGCGCAAGCGGCGGCACGTACCGGATGATTGCCGCGCCGATTCGCTCGTCGCGCGCCGATTCGCCGACCGCCACCAGCATCAACTTACGCCCCGGGTTGGCTCGGCCGGCCAGTTCGACGCACTGCAGCAAGGTCGAAAAATCCTTGAACGGGTTACGGCGGACGTTCTTGGCCACGTGCAGCAAAATGGCCGCATCGTGCGGGAGTCCCGTTGTGGCGCGGGCCCGTTGCTTGTCGCCCGGCGAGAAGACCGACAGGTCGGCTCCGTTGGGGATGACGCGCGCCTCGACAATGCCCGGCGCGATGAGCGACTGATTGACTTTTTCCATCAGCCATCGCGACGGGGTCGCCACGTGAAGCCGGCTGGCCCGCAGAATGCCCGCCTTGCGCTGCCAGTTGAATGCGGTGGCGTCGCGACGCACCGAAGGGTAGATCGAGAGATCGGGGCAGCTTCCGCAGCCGGTCTGCCACCGCGTACACTCGAACGAGTGGGCGCAGTGCCCGCTCATAAGCCAGGCATCGTGCAGTGTGATCACGACCGGAACGTGGCCGCTGAGCCATGCCAGTGCGCCCAGGTCGAAGTAGCCACCGTGCAGATTGTGGCAATGAACCACGTCGGGCGGCCGGTCGCTCAGTGCCAGCAGCGACCAGGTACCGGGAAAGTCGAAGTCCTCATGGCCGCGGAACCGCGACAGCCAGCGGCGTAGCCGGCTTTTGCCTTGTCGCGAGGGGATCTTTAGCACGTCGGAGTCGTTGGTGGTGCGATTGCCCACGGCCAATTGCGACGCGTGCCCGGCGCGGCGATACGCCTGGAACAGATTCCAGGCCACCGCTTCGGCGCCGCCGCCCACGTCGGCCGTGTTGACCTGCAGCACCGATAGCGGCGAGTCAGCCACGCAGCCACTCCTCGATCTTGCGGGAAAAAACATCGGCGGGCCAGTCGCGCACCACGACGCGCGGCAGGTGAAACGGATCGCTGCGGTCGTCCACTACTTTTGCGTGATTGGCGCAGGCGCGCGAGAACCCGGCCGCTCGCACCAGGCGCACCGTGCGACGGTTGTAATCGTGCCGCGTGCCGTAGGGATACGAAAAGCTTGTCGGCTCGGTGCCGGTGATCTCGTGCAGGCGATGCCGGCTTTGTGCGATTTCACTTTGTTGCGCTTCGGCGGAAAGGCCCGTGAGCACGGGGTGGTGCATGGTGTGGGCGCCAATTTCCATCATGCCTTCACGAGCCCCTTGTCGCAGCTCTTGGGAAGAGACTATTCGATGCGACTCGCGCATGCGGCGCTCGCGCCCGGTGCAGCGGAGCAGTTCTTCCAGGACTCGCTCGCGAGCGGCAACGGGCATGGGACGCAGCCGGTTGCACAGCGTGCGGTACAGAGCATGTCGCGGTGTCGGATCGACGGCTTGCGCGATGCTCCAGCCGCGATTCTTCACGAAGTCGGCGTCGTCGTATCGAGCCGCGCCGTCGAGCTCGCACGCAATGGATCCGTCGTGTGTGGCAAGCGACAGCCGCCGCGGCAGTTCGCTCGAATGCAGCAGAAGGTCTTCCAACTCATCCCACCAGAACTCGCGGGCCGCGTCGATGTAGCCCGCGGCAACGAACACCGTCGCGGGGATGCCGTGTTGGGCGAGGATTGGTAAGGCTGTCGAAAAATTGTCGGCGTAGCCGTCGTCGAAGGTGACGGCGACGGCGGGGGCGCTCGGCGCGCCGGGTGAAATGCCGTTGCCGTTTCCCTTGCTCGCACTGACCCGCGATACCATTTCGGTCAGCGGCACGGGACAAGCAATTTGCCGGAGCACTTGAAGCTGGGCGGCAAAGTTCTCCGGGCTGACGCAGAGCTGCTGCGGATCGCACTCGGGCGACGCGACGCGGTGGTAGAGCAGGATCAGCCCCCTGCGCCCGGACTGTTCGTCCGCGCCTCGCCGTCCGACCGTAACCGATCGAACCATGCTTCGGCCGAATTGCAATAAGGAGGATGCCATCGCGCTTCAGTCGGTAGCAGGAATATCGTCGTCTTCCGAGGGGCGGAATTCATAGGCCGCCCGAGAGCGATCGTGATTGGCCGCGGCGGCGTCGCGGTCGTCTGCCTTGGTGTCGGGAATCGGCGACTGCGTACCCTGCCCTCTGGCCGCGCGGATGGCGATCGTCACCTCGAAGTCGGCATCGCGCTCATCCAGTTCTTCGTGAGTCAACTCTTGGGCGCTCAGACCTTGAAGAAACGCCATCGCCGCCAACACGTTTCCGTGCGACGCAACCTGCACATTCTCGGGACCGAAGACGTCGGCAAAGAGTCGCTGGGCCGATCGCGACGTGAATCGCCAAAAATCGCCCCAGCGATCCATGTCGTAACGGCTGATCTGGCTGATGCCGGGCACGGTGGCCAGCACAACTCCGCCAGCCTTGAGGGCGTGGCAGGCATGAGTAACCGCTGCCTGCACGTCGTAAATGCAAAGCAGCGTCTGCGTGAGAATGATGCAGTCGTAGGTGCTCTCGGGAATGCCGCGGCCGCTGGCCAGATCGCCGATAAGCGTGGCGTGGCGATTATCGGCCGTGGCGTGCAGTACGTCGCTGCGCGTGACGCGACGGCCGCCGAAGCGGCGCGTGTAGGTGGCGTCGCCGATTTCGAGCACCGCGCCGCGGATGTCATCGCTGCGCTCTGCCAGGAATTGCTCGATGTAGTAGCGGTCGATGGGCGTGCCGCGGTCGAATCCGAATTGCCGGCTCACCGGCTCGGTCCGGCGCAAGCTGCCCCAGTCGACCGATCCACCACGTGGCGGGGCGGTCGGGCGTGGGGCGAGTGAATCAAGAAGTCGTTTCACGGCCGACATGCTGTGTCTTAGCGAACAGAGTGCGATTGACGGGTCATGTGTTCACTTTTCAACTGACTGCGATTGGCTCTGCCAGTGCGGGCTTTTCACGGACATCGA
>CAYQAJ010000026.1:4850-31211 GCA_964415245.1 uncultured Pirellulaceae bacterium
ACGTCGAGAAAGTGGTCGGGCCGCTCGATGCGGCGGCACAGGTCGTCGAGCACGGCGTCGCCCCCCGGCGCGAACACGCCGAAGTTCGGCGGAGTGTATCTGCCGTCGTCGTCCAGGTACGGAAACGTGAACACTTTGCGTAGCCGCGCCATGTGTACGAGCCGTTCGGCCAACTCGATTTCGTGCGGCGAGAGCCGGTTGTCAAAATGATTCGCGTCGAGCAGCTCGAACATGTGCTCGCGCGATTTCAAGTCGAGCGTAAACCCTTTACCGGCGTAATACGCCCCGGCGGCGACCCACGGGCGGATGCCTCGCAGCGGCAGCTCAACGCCCAACGTTGACGTATAGGTCATGACGACTGCCGACGCCTCGGCGAGCGCGTAGCTGCTCAGGGGGTGGTCGCCTTCGAGTAGGTGTACGTTGGCGGGCAGGTCCGCAACCTCTTGCCGCAAAAAGGCACACACGTACGTTTCGCTGCGAAACTGCTCCGGCAGCTTCACTTCGTGCGGGTGGGCGCGAATGACGAATTGCATATCGGGCCGCCGCCGCGCGTACTCGATCGTCGCCAGCAGCCAGTCGTACATGCTGTCGAAGGCGGTCTCCAGCGCGACCGAGGTGCCATCCCAGCCGAGATTGGGAAACAGCGACACGATCGGCGCGTCGGGCCTGATTCCCAGCTTGCCGGCCACCGCGGCGGGGTCGTGGATCGAGTCGTCGTCGTAAAAGCCCCACGGCGTGAGCTTGCCTTGTGTCCAGCCGGAGAAGAATTCCCGCACTTGCTCTCGGGCCGACTCGGGAAACGGCTTCTTCAGCTCTTCTTCCCATGCGCCGGTAAGCGGCGTGTTATGGGCGATGTCGTTGGTGGCGAAGATCGCGCCGGGCGGGTTAGCGCGGAAGTCTTCCCAGGTGACGTACCGAATGCCGCGCTGGGATGCGGCTGCGGTGAACGGCGCCCACTGCAAAAACTTGCCGTTGACGCTGACCAGCACCTCGGGCCGATATTCGTCGAGAATCCGCGGCGCCGCGCGTGCGACCAGAATCGCCGAGGCCACGCAGCGGCGGAACACCTCCTCGAACTTCCCCTCAATGCGAAAGGGCGTGGCGCGAAAGTACTGGAACAGGTTGTAATAGGCCAGCTTGCCCACCGGCACGTCCGACACGCGAAGTGCCAACAGATCCGGTACGCGCTGCCCACCAGCCACTCGGGTGGCATCGGCCAGTTCGTCATCGGTCAAGTACTCGCGCATGACGACGTACGGCAGGCCGAACGCATCGAAGCGGTGCGCCAATCGGGCGAGACAATTCCGACAGTCGGGCCGCTCTTGGATGCGCGTTTGCAGCTCGCAGTAGTCGGGCAACCCGCCGCAGGCCACCATCCGCACGTCGTGCCCGCGCAGCCGAAGCGCAGAAGCCAGGGCGTAATCGACCGTGCCCCACGACCAAGCGAACTGCGAGTTGAAGAGGATCTTCAGAGGGCGATCGGCCGGTAGGTCCCGCTTGCCGAGCGGGACCTCCGCCTGCGTCGAGTCGATCCCGGCGCGGTGGACAGCTTCGTACTCCTCGCGGGCCGCGCGGATGCGCCCGTACATCGCCCGTTCGCGCCGGCCGATGCGCCCCTTGCGGCGGAAGCGACCGGCGAACCGATCGACGGGGCCCTTGAGCCAGCGGGGCCAGCGCTTCATTATTCTCGAGAGCTTCATGTTTCGTAGCTACTTGTGGCACACGACAAGCGTTCGGTTCCGCGACGTCGAGCTGTGCAGCGTGATCGTGCGGAAGTGCTTGCTCAGCGCAGCCTGGAACGACGAGAGGCTGTACCAGTCGTGCGAGCCATTGAGGTGCTGCTTCACAAACGTGTCGCCGCGATCGATGAACTCCGTTACCAGGCAGCGTCGGGTGTAGCGGGCCAGCGTGCGGGCAATTGCCTCGAAGTCCCATCCCTGCGAGAAAACGAGGTGGTGCACCACGGCCAGCGCCAGCACCATGTCGGCAGCGTACTTGTCGTTGTCGGGAGCGTCGTCGAATAGGTTTTTCACCGCCGTGGTGATGGGCAGCTTGCGCTCAGTGGCGAGGCGATAAACCGCGTTGACCATCGCGTCCTCGACATCGACCGCGACGACGCGTGCTCCCCGCTCCGCCGCGGCCAGCGAATACCAGCCGGTTGCGCATCCCGTGTCGAGCACCATGCGCGGCCGAAGCTGATCGAGCAGCTCGCACACGTGCCGCTGTTTGTCGTGCCAGTTCGGCGGAGTGCGGCTGAATTCGTCGTCGTGATAATTGCGGAAGCGAGAGCGGCCGTCGCGAATGCGCAGCGAGGCGATCTGCCCCCGCACGGCCCGCACGATGCCGACCAGCGCTCTTCGCGGCGCCATGCGACTGGCAACTCGCGACACTGCCGCGGCAGTGCGAAGGACGCCATAGCGTGCAAGGGCCAACGGACCGAGGTAGCCGCGAATGTCCGACAGCTCCAGCGGCGGATTCGAATGCGTGAGGTAGCGGCGGCACTTGTCGGCTCGCCCCTTCGACATCAAGTACATGGGATGAACGAAGTAATGGAAATACTCGCGGACCAGGCTTCGACGCACGCCCCCGCGCTGCCCGGGGCGCACGATCGAGCCGAAGTCGAGAAACACTGGTTGCATGCCCTTGAAGGCCACGTTCCACGGGTGGGCATCGTGCAGAGTGTAGCCGTAGCGGGCCAGCTCCAGGTGCACGTCGCAGTGGCATAGGGCCGCCTGCTGGAACATGAGCGACGACCACTCGTGCGGCCGGGTCACGGGCGCAATCAGCTCGTGGCTCAGAACGGCCGTCGACTTTTCGAGCTGAAGTTCGGCCAGGTCGGTTTTGGGCAAGCGCACGCGCAGCGCGTCGTTCGTGCGAATCCGCTCGACGAGCGACTCGTAGAATGGCCGGTCGAAACCGCGCATCGCCCGGTAGAGGCCGCTCTCGTAGTAAAAGAGCCGACCGTTAGGGTCGCAGCGCGGCACGGGCGGCCAGGCAACATCCTTGCTGGTGAGCGGCTTCATGAAGGCGCATCCTTGCGGCGGGGGAGTATGTCAAAACGGGGCGGACCGGGCAAGGCGAAAGCGCCAGCTAAATCTGGCAGCTAGGTGCGAAATGACCTGTCGCTCGCCAGCCATTTCTCCTATGCTTCGTCCCCACAATACGCACCGAGTTGCGTCGTACCGCGAACTGCCGTGTGCGATGGCCAACCGCGCAATCTCCCCCCTGCCCTGATTGCCAAGTATGTCGATTCTGCAAGACCGCCACGTATTGATCACCGGCGGCACCGGCTCCTTCGGTCGCAAGTGCGCCGAGATGCTGTTGCGACTTTGCCCGCCGCGACGCTTGGTCATCTTCAGCCGCGATGAGCAGAAGCACGTCGACATGGCCCGCAACGTGCTGCCGCCGTCGCAATATCCGCAGGTGCGGTACTTCGTGGGAGACGTGCGCGACGAGTCGCGGCTTCGGCGGGCCCTGCGGGGAATCGACTACGTGATTCACGCCGCGGCCATGAAGCACGTCGACGTGGCCGAGTACAACCCGCAGGAGTGCATCCACACCAATATCGGCGGGGCCGAAAACTTGATCAGCGCCTGTATCGACTGCGGCGTGAAGCGGCTGGTTGCTCTGTCGACCGACAAAGCAGCCAACCCGATCAATCTCTACGGCGCCACCAAGCTGTGCTCCGACAAACTGTTCGTGGCAGGCAACGCACTGGCCGGCGAACACGGCACACGATTCGCCGTGGTTCGATACGGAAACGTGCTGGGCTCGAACGGCTCTGTCGTTCCGCTGTTTCTCCGCGAGCGTGCCAACGGTGTGCTGCCGGTGACCGACCCGCGCATGACGCGTTTCATCATCACGCTCGAGCAGGGCGTGCGGTTCGTGCTCTCGGCTTTCGAGCGGTTGGCGGGAGGCGAGGTGTTCGTGCCCAAGATCCCCAGCACCACCATCGGCGACCTGGCTCGCGCCGTGGCGCCCGACTGCGCTATCCGCGTAATTGGCATCCGTCCAGGCGAAAAGCTGCACGAGTGCATGATTCCGTCGGACGAGGCGCGGCAGACGCTCGAGTTCGACGATCATTATGTCATTGAGCCGGCGTTCCACGGCTGGTCGCGAGCAACGGGCATCCACGCGGAGGGAGCCCGCCGCTGTGCGGACGGATTCTCCTTTTGCAGCGACAGCAATACGCAGTGGCTTTCGGTCGAGGAGCTGCGCGACATGATCCGGGACGAGTTTGGCAATTGCGTCGAACCGGAGCCGGCATTGGCGCGCAAAGCGGGGTGAGAACAGAGAGTCGTTACGGAGCAACACCTTGAAACGCATCCTGGTAGTAGGCGTGGGCTCGGTCGGTCAGCGGCACATCCGCGCTTTTGCGGCCACGGGCCGGGCACAAGTGGCCGTGTGCGACACCGATTCGCGGCTGCTATGCCAGGCAGCCGCGCAGTGGGGACTTCGCCGCGGCTACGACAGCCTCGACGAGGCCCTGGGCGATGAGTTCGACGCGGCGGTCGTTGCCACGCCGGCCCAATTGCACGTCTCGATGGCGACGAAGCTCGCCGAGTCGGGCATGCACGTGCTCATCGAGAAGCCGCTCAGCACTTCGATGGCCGGAGTTGAAGAGTTGCAACAGGCGGTCGCGCGGCATTCGCTCGCTGCGGCGGTCGGGTACGTTTATCGCGCCCATCCCGCACTGGCGGCTATGAAGCGGGCGATTCACGCAGGGCGGTTTGGCGCACCGGTGCAGATCGTCGCCAACTGCGGGCAACACTTTCCCTACTACCGGCCGGCGTACCGCGAAATTTACTATGCCGATCGGGCTACCGGCGGCGGAGCCATTCAGGATGCCCTGACGCACGTGCTCAACGCGGGCGAATGGCTCGCCGGGCCGATCGATCGCCTGGTGGCCGATGCCGCTCATCTCGTACTGGAAGGCGTCGACGTGGAGGACACGGTACACGTGCTTTCGCGGCACGGGGGAGTGTTGGGGTGCTACAGCTTGAACCAGCACCAGGCGCCCGACGAGGTAACGATCACGGCCGTGTGCGAAAGCGGCACGGCGCGATTCGAGTTTCATCATCATCGCTGGCGTTGGATGACGCACCCGGCCCAGCCCTGGCACGACGAGCCGCACGAGCCGCCCAGCTCCGACGCGCTGTTTATCTCCCAGGCGAACGCTTTCCTCGACGCCATCGAAGGCGGCGAGCCCCTTTGCTCGCTGGCCGAAGGAGTGCAGACGTTGCGCGCGAACCTGGCGGCCATCAGCTCGCTTGAGCAAGCAAGCTGGCAGAGCATCGAGCACACGGCCGACGTGGCGTTCGTGTAACGACGGACTGCCAGTCGGGGAAGACACCCTTTCGTCACACGCCCTTTCGTCGACTACGGCGCATGGACGCGCAGCAACCAAACGAGCCGAGCGTCCAAGAGCTGTTCGACCTGCGCGGCACTGCGTCGCTGGTCACGGGCGCCGGTGGCCATCTGGGCCAATCCCTGGCCCGCGCTCTGGCCGAGTCGGGCAGCCGCGTCGTGGTCACCAGCCGCTCGGAGCAGCGGGCAGGCGACGTGGCGGCTCAGCTTCCCCCGGTCGAGTCCGGCTCACATGAGCCGGTCGTTCTTGATCATCTTGATGAGGGGTCCATCGAGCGCGCCGTCGACGAGGCGGTCGCACGCTGCGGCCAGATCGACGTGCTGGTGGCCAATGCCCACGAAGCTACGGAGCACGACTGGCGCAACCTGAAGGGCGATGAGTTCACGCGACAGCTTTCCAACGCCACCGGCTATTTCTTGCTCGCGCGGCACGTGCGCGATCGTGCGGTCGAGCGTGGCGCCGGGGCGAGCATCATCCTGCTGGGGTCGATGTACGCGCTCGTGGGGTCGTACCCTGACGTCTACGAGGGGATCGATGCATCCAGCTCGGCTGCCTATCACGCGCTGAAAGGGGGCATCGTGCAGCTTGCGCGGCATCTGGCCGTGTACTGGGCCCGCGACAGAGTGCGGGTCAATTGCCTCAGCCCGGGTCCGTTCCCGTCGCCCGACGCACCTGCGGAGTTGCGTCGGCGCCTGGAGCAGAAGAGCCCGATGCACCGAATGGGCCAGCCGCACGAGTTGAAAGGCGCGGTCGTCTATCTTGCCTCGCGGGCCAGCAGCTACGTGACAGGCCACAACCTGGTTGTCGACGGCGGCTGGACGGCATGGTGAAAGCAAGTTTTCGCTAGCAAGTGCGGCGCGAAATCATATTGCCGCATTGCGCGGTTTCTGCACAATGAGCGGCCCTCAACTCACGGCCACAAAGCACTTTACATGGCATCGCGCAAGCATTCATCCGACGCCGGGCCTCCCCGAGTGATTCCCTACGGTCGCCACGAAGTGCACGACGACGATGTCGCCGCAGTCACGGAAGCACTGTACTCGGACTGGCTCACTACGGGACCGGCCGTCAAGCGATTCGAAGAATCGTTGGCTCGCACGGTGGGAGCATCGCATGCGGTGGCCGTAAACAGCGGCACGGCAGCGCTCCACTGCGCCATGCACGCCCTGGACATCGGCCCGGGCGACGAGGTGATCGTGCCTCCGCTCACCTTCGCGGCCAGTGCCAACTGTGTGCTTTATCAAGGGGGCACGCCGGTCTTTGCCGACGTCGATCCGGCGACGCTGCTGATCGACCCGGCATCGGTCGAGGCCCGCATTACGCCCCGCACCCGTGCGGTCATCGCGGTCGACTACGCGGGGCAGCCATGCGACTACGACGCCCTGCACGCGATCGCGGTGCGGCATCGACTCGCCATCGTCGCCGACGCCTGCCACAGCCTCGGCGCGAGCGACCGCGCCCGATCGGTGGGGAGCCTCGCCCACATCAGCGCGTTTAGCTTCCATCCCGTGAAAGCGATCACCACCGGCGAAGGAGGTATGGCGGTCACCGACGACGAGTCGCTCGCCCGGTGGATGCGCACTTTTCGTAACCACGGCATCACAATCGACGCACAGGCGCGCGACCAGCAAGGCACATGGTACTACGAGATGCAGGAGCTGGGGTTCAACTACCGCATCAGCGACGTGGCCTGTGCCCTGGGATCTAGCCAGCTTGCACGGCTCGACGAATCCATTCGACGACGACAAGAGATTGCTCGCGCGTATGATGAGGCGCTCGACAGGCTTTCGCTTGTATCGCCACTGGAATTACGCGACGGAGTTTCGCACGCGCGGCATTTGTACGTCGTGCGATGGCACAACGAACGGGCGACGATCGACCGGGCCGGACTGTTCGCGGAGCTTCGCGCTCGTGGACTGGGTGTGAACGTGCACTATATCCCGGTCTACTTGCATCCGTATTACCGGCGGCGCTTCGGCACCGGGCCGGGTTTGTGCCCAGTGGCGGAGGCGGCTTACGAGCAGATCGTTTCCCTGCCGATATACCCGGCGATGACCGAGGCGGACGTGGGACGTGTCATCGACGCGGTATCGTCGTGCGCGCGACAATTCGCGCGACGGGCCGCGTAATCCAAACCCGAAGCGTTAGCAAGGGCGCGCCGCTACGTCGAAGCATCAAGATCGCGCGCCCTCGCTGACGCTTCGGGTTACGAGGAAGGACTTCGCAAGTTGATGAACGTCGTCGCAATCATCCAGGCTCGCATGGGCAGCTCGCGATTGCCCGGCAAGGTGCTGGTCGATCTGGGCGGCGAGACAATGCTGGGGCGAGTGGTGCGACGCGTGTCGCGGTCGGCGAGCGTGAAGCAGGTAGTTGTCGCCACCACGACGAAGCCGGCCGATGATGCGATCGCGCGGCTGTGCGACGAACGGGGCTGGTCGTGCTTCCGCGGAAGCGAAGACGATGTGCTCGACCGCTATTACCAGACGGCTCGCCATCACGGGGCCGACGTGGTTGTGCGTGTCACCAGCGACGATCCGTTTATCGACGCCGAGCTGATCGACGAGCTGACGGGGCGCGTCACGGCGAACCCCGGCGCCGTCGACTACGCCTGTAACTTTTTGCCGCGGCGCACGTTTCCGCTGGGTCTGGACTTCGAGGTAGCCACGTTCGCCGCGCTCGAAAGAACGTGGCGCGAGGACGACAATCCTTTGTGGCGAGAGCACGTTTTCGAGTACGTACTGCACCGGCCCGAGTTGTTTCGCATTGCGACGATCGCCCACGACGTCGATCTGTCGCACCTGCGATGGACCGTCGACACGCCCGAGGATTTGGAACTTGCCCGCCGAGTGTACCGCCACTTCGAGCACGATCGATTCTCGTGGCACGAGGCCGTCGCGCTGCTGGAGCGCCATCCCGATTGGCAGGCGATCAACGAGATGGTCGTCCAAAAACAGGTCTAGAAGAACCATGGAAGGTTCATGGATTTTGATTCGCACCGACGCTGGCCGTCGCATAGGAGGCGGTCACGTGATGCGCTGTCTCGCTTTGGCGCAGGCGTGGATGCAGTCGGGCGGCCGCACTTGCTTCGCGATGGCCGAGGGGGAGTCGATCTTTGCACGTCGCCTCTCAGCCGAGACTTGTCATGTGGAAACGATTCGCGCGCCCGCCGGATCGGACGATGACGCTCGTGAAACCGCAACGATCGCGGGCCGGCTGGGAGCGACGTGGATCGTGCTGGATGGTTATCATCTGTCGACCGAATATCAGCACGTTCTTCGTGACGAGGCTTCCCGCGCCGCCGGACGAGGGCTGCGGCTCGCGCGCATCGACGATTGTGGGTTGGCGGTGCCTTTGCCGGCCGACGTGCTGGTCAACCAGAATCTACACGCGCATCCGCGGCTGTATGTCAGTTGCCATAACCATGCACGGTTGCTCCTGGGGCCGACGTACGCGCTGCTCCGCCGCGAATTCGCGCCCTGGCGCACGTGGCAGCGGCGCGTTTCGCCACAGGCCCGCAGGGTACTTGTCACGCTGGGCGGCTCCGACGACGCCAACGTCGCGGGTAAAGTTGTCGAAGGGTTGCGGCTGTGCAGCGGCATGAATCTCGATGTGCGTCTTGTCGTCGGGCCCGCCAACGTGCACCGGGCGGAACTCGAAGCCGCCTGTGCAGAATTGGGCATACGCATCGAGAAAAGCGTCGCCGACATGACGCCCCTATTCGCCTGGGCCGACGTGGCGATCACCGCCGCCGGAAGCACCACGTGGGAGTCGGCCTTTTTCGGTCTGCCCGCCGCTGTGCTGGTGTTGGCCGACAATCAGCGCGACATTGCCGCGAGCGCTCACGAGGCCGGCTTGGTCGTCAATCTCGGCTGGCACGCCGACGTCGGGCCCGAACAGATCGCAGTGGCGCTGACCCAGTTTTGCGTTACCCCACAACTGCGGCAGTCGATGAGCCAGCGCGGACGGCGGATTGTCGACGGCCTTGGTGCCGCCCGCATCGTCGAACATTTGACGAGGGCCGCGGCATGAAACCGGCGCGATTTGGCGACTGGATTCTCGAACCGGGTGGAAAATGCCTAGTGGCGGCCGAGATCGGCATCAACCACAACGGCGATCTTGCGCTCGCGCAGGCGATGATCGACGCCGCAGCCGATGCGGGCGCCCATGCCGTCAAGTTCCAGAACTACCGCACGGAAGACTTTGTGACCGACCGTTCGCTCGTGTACGAGTACGTTTCGCAGGGGCGCACGGTGCGCGAGTCGCAATACGAGATGTTCCGCCGCTATGAGATGCCGCGAGAATGGCTGCCGCTTCTGGCCGATCATTGCCGCCGGCGGCAGGTGATGTTCTTCAGCACGCCGACCAGTCCCGAGGGGGTGGCCGACCTGGTGGGCGTGGGGGCGCCGATGCTCAAGAATGGCTCCGACTTCCTGGGCAATCTGCCGCTGGTGCGGTCGATGGCTGAGAGCGGCTTGCCCACGATTCTGTCGACGGGGATGGCTACATTGGCAGAGATCGACGACGCGGCGCGGGCGTTTCGCGGCGCGGGCGGGCGCGACTTGGTGCTGTTGCATTGCACTTCGTCGTATCCAACTCCGCCCGATGACGTGCATCTTCGCAAAATTCCTTCGCTGGCGGCTGCGTTCGGCTGCCCGGTGGGTTTGAGCGATCACACGGAGGGCATTGTGGCGGCGATCGGCGCGGCGGCGCTGGGGGCGTGCATGATCGAGAAGCACTTCACGCTCGACAAGCATCTGCCCGGCCCCGATCATCGCTTCTCGTGCGACCCGGCGGAGATAAAGGTACTGGTCGAGGCAGTCGAGCAAGTTCGGCAGTGCCTGGGCGAAGCGGCAATCGGCACAACGGCAGATCAGGAATCGAGTCGGCGGCAGTTCCGGCTTTCGTGCGCTGCATCGCGGCGGCTGGACGAGGGACACCGGTTGGAAGACCGCGATATCGTCTTCCGCCGACCTGGCGACGGATTGCCGCCGACCGCGGCTGAGTGGCTGGTGGGCCAATGTCTGCGGCGGGCCGTTTCGGTCGGTGAGATGTTTCAAGCCGAGCACTTTGGTTGAACTGCGGCATGTCGATTCGATTGGGAGAAACGGTAAGCATGAATGCTATTGCGACGGCGCCATTGCGTCCGAACTGCGATCCCGTATGGGAAAACGCAATCTACAGCCGTGGGCGGCAGTTCAATCGGTATCCCTACGACTGTGTGGTGAGCTTCGTTTACCGCCACGCGCCGAAAGACAAACCGAGCGGCGAGGTGCGTATTCTGGAGGTCGGCTGCGGCGCCGGCAACAACCTGGCATTTGCAGCTCGCGAGGGTTTTTCGGTCGCGGGCATCGACGCAAGTCCGTCGGCCATCGCACAGGCGCGGCAGCGGTTCGACGAAGAGAATCTCCACGGCGACCTGCGGGTCGGCGATTTTTCGACGCTGCCGTTTGACGACGGTTCGTTCGATCTGGCAATCGACCGCGCGGCGATTACCTGCGTCGGCCGGTCGGCGGCGTATGCGGCGGTGGCCGAGGTGCATCGCGTGCTGCGCCCCGGCGGCTGTTTCCTGTTCAACCCCTACAGTGCGGCGCACTCCAGCGCCCGATTTGGGCGGCACGGCGACGACGGCCTCGTTGACAACATCACAGGCGGGACGCTGCAAGGCGTGGGACACATCTGCTTCTACTCGCGCGATGACGTACACGAGCTGTTTTCGCGCGGCTGGAGCCTGGTGAGCATCGAGCACCTGCGCATCGATCAGATGCTCGGTTCGGCGGCGGGCAGTCACTGCGAGTGGCGCGTAGTTGCACAGCGAGACCATTCGTAACGGCGAGACGGCACCGAAACCGAAGCTCGATTCGCGCTTTTTCGCGCGGCGGAGTCACACCCATGAGTCAGGCGATCTGGAAACTCGACGACGAGGAGAACGTCCGCTACTTCACCGGGCTGGCGGAGCAATACGGACGCGATCCGCGGGCCCTCGACTGGGGGAGCCGCCAATCGCAAGAGCTGCGGTTCTCGGTGCTGGCCGGCGTCGGCGACCTGGCGGGTGCCACGATTCTGGACGTGGGATGTGGCCAGGGCGACTTTCTCGCGTGGCTGATCGACAGCGGCATTACGGCCGATTACACCGGGCTCGACATCACGCCATCGATGATCGACCACTGTCGGAATCGCTTTGAACCGGGGCGCTACGAGTCGGGCGACCTCGACGCCCACGGCTGCGGCGAGAGCCATTTCAGGCGATGCCGCGTGAAGCCGCCACGATTCCTCGTGGGCAGCCTGCACGACTTTCCGCGCGAAGCGGCGGGCACGTACGACTACGTTGTATCGAGCGGAATCTTTGCCCACCGCCATCACGAGCCGAGAGAGTTCTTGATAGAAACGGCCGCCGCCATGTTTGCCCGCTGCGCGAAGGCGGTGGCTTTCAACACGCTCAGCACCTGGGCGGAGCGGCGCGACGAAGGAGAATTCCACGCCGACCCGGCCGACGTACTGACCTCGATGCGCCGACTGACGCCCCGCGTCACCCTGCGGCACGATTATCACCGCCGCGACTTTACCGTGTACCTCTATCGGGAGAGCGTGCAGTGAGGGACGATGCTTCCCTGGACAATCAGGGAAGCCCAAGCGAAAGGATGAGGAGTCTTACGTCCGGCTGGTCATCAGTTCAGATACCTCTCAATCTCCATGGCGCTATGAAACACGCCGAGAATCTCAATTCGATCTTCCGACCTGATAAGGTAGGCGATTCGGTAATGGCCGTAGAGGATTTCGCGAACCTCCCGATTCGTGACCGATTCAAACCGCTGCCCAAGACGCGGTTGGCGACGCAATAACTGAACCTTTTCGTAGATACCCGTAACCACCTTTTTCGCGGACGCGGGACTACTGGCCGCGATATAGTCGTGGATCGCCTCCAGCCATCGGGCTGCTTCCTTCGTCCAGACTATTGCCGCCACGTTTCAATCTTCCTCTTGATCTCGTCATCCGTAACGGTTCGGCCGGCATCAGCATCGTCCAAGCCACGTTGGATCATTCGCGAATAGGCGAGTTCGCGAAGGATCTCCTCGTAGGTGCTGTCTTCCGGTTGCCGGGCGATGATCTCGTTCATCGCATTCTTTACGTCAGACATGGAAAACTCCTGGTCACGTGAGGCAGCACGGTTCGCGCGCGTCGAATGGATCGGGCCATAATCAAAGGTCGGGGCTTTCAGTGACCGAGTTGGCGCTCCAACAATCATTCTATTCCGCTAAGATTCTCCTGTCATCTGGACGATTCGTGCGTTCGCTCGGTAGCCGGGTTGAATTCACGTTGCGGGAAGCACGGAAGTAACGCAATGCGTCGTCTCTGAGAGCTTGCGATGATCGTTTCGATCCATCAGCCTGCCTATTTGCCCTGGCTGGGGTATTTACACCGTATCGCGGTCTCGGACCTGCATATCGTGCTGGATCACGTGCAATTCGAGAAGAACAGCTTCATCAATCGCAACAAGGTCCGCACGCAGACCGGCTGGTGTTGGCTTACCGTTCCTTTGGCCACGAGCCATCGATTCGGCGATCTGGCCATCGACCGCGTGCAAATCAGCGACGACCCTCGCTGGGCCCGCAAGCACTGGCAAACGCTTAGACAGAGCTACGCCCGCGCGGAGCACTTCGCTCGATATGCTCCGTGGTTGGAGGAGTTGTATCAACGGCCGCAGCATAGGTTGGCGGAGCTGATCGCCGAAATGACTGCCTGGCAGCTTGAGCAGTTCGGCATCCGTACGCCGCTTGTATACAGTTCGCAGCTCGGCGCGACCGGAGCCAAGAGCGAATTGGTGCTGAACCTGTGCCGCGAGGTGGGAGCGGACGTATATCTTTCTGGGCCGCTGGGACGCGATTACCTCGACGAGTCGGCGTTTCGCCGCGCCGGAATCGAAGTGGCGTACCACGATTTTCGGCATCCGGTGTACAAGCAAATCCACGGCGAATTCGAGAGCGGCATGGCGGCCATCGATCTGTTGTTCCATCACGGGCCCGACGCCCGATCGATTCTCATAAGCAGCACGGAGGCGGCCGTACGATGAGTGTGTTGGTGCTGGCGGCACATCCCGACGACGAAGTGCTCGGCTGCGGCGGCACGATCGCCCGACTGGCGGCGCAAGGCGAGCGGGTCGACGTGGCGATTCTGGGCGAAGGGATCACGTCGCGGTATGCCAACCGCTCCCAGGCAGAGCCCGGTGAACTCGAACTCTTGCGAGAATGCAGCCGGAATGCGGCGGGCATTCTGGGCGCGCACGAGCTGCACTTGTTCGACTTGCCCGACAACCGATTCGACACGGTGCCTCTGCTCGACATTGTCAAGCTGATCGAGGGGTTGGTAGACCAGCTCAAGCCGAGCGTCGTGTACACGCAGCACGGGGGCGATCTGAACGTCGACCACCGCGTACTCTACGAGGCGACGCTGGCGGCGACGCGTCCGCTGCCGGGCGCTTGCGTGCGGACAGTGTTGTCGTACGAAGTGGCGTCGTCGACCGAGTGGGCGTTTGGTCAGTTTGCCCCGGCGTTCCGCCCCAGCGTATTTGTCGACATTGCCGACGCGCTGCCGGCCAAGATCGCGGCCATGCAGGCGTACGAGTCGGAAGCACGGGTATTCCCGCATCCTCGTTCGCCCGAGTCGCTCGAGGCCATTGCCCGCCGTTGGGGGAGCACGGTGGGGGTTCCGGCCGCCGAGGCATTTGCCCTGGTTCGCGACGTGCGGTGACTTCGGACTTGCCAGAGCGAACCCCGGCCTTCCGGCCGCGGCTGTTGTTTTCGACTTGCCAAATAGCCATCGCGTGGGGTCGCTAGCACTGCCGGCATGCCTCTGGCCTTGACCCTTCGCGGAAACTACCGGTACTCTCCGCCCCGCGTGATGGGGGGCCTAGAGCGCCAACTGCCGTTCCGCTGCGGCGCGCGGGGAGGAAATATCGACATGGCAGACGCCGTCGTTGTCGGCGGTGGCATCGCTGGCATTGCCAGTGCACTGGTGCTGCGTAGCCAGGGTCACCGCGTCGTGGTCGTCGAACGGAATGAGCGCATCGGGGGGTTGTTTCGCTCCCTGGTGAACGATTCGGGCGACGCGTTCGATCAGGGTACGCACGTGCTGTGCGAAGTCGGCGTCAAACCGCTCGACGCGCTGCTCCACCCGCGTCGCTGGCAGCACAAGTGGCGGCGTCTCGACGTGCTACGAGCCGGCAACGTGTTTCGAGGCAGCGTGAACACCGACAGCCCGTTTATCGACGTTACATCGCTTCCGTCGTCTGAGCATCGCCGCGCGGTGGTCGAGGCATTGGAGTGCGTCGAGCCGCCGCAAACGCCCGCGTCCTTGCGGGAGCAGCTCGACGGCTGGTTCGGCCCTACGATCACGGCTTCGGTGATGGAACCGGCGGTGCAAAAACTGTTCGGCGTGGGGGCGAGCGAGCTGGTGCCCGACGCGCATCGGCTGTTCGGGCTGACTCGCGTGGTGGCGCTGAGTCCGCAGGCATCGCGGGAGTTGAAACGGTCGAGCATGTACGACGCCCGGTTCGCCTACCACAGCTTCCGCGACGGACGCTCCACGACGGCCAGCTACTATCCCCGACGCGGCGGTTCCGAGAGCTGGATCGCCGGGCTGCGGCAGGAGCTGGCGTCGCGCCGTGTGAAAGTGGTCGTGGGGCAAGCTGTGCGGTCGATCGAACACCGCCGACGTGAAGTGCAGAACTTGCAGCTTACCGATGGCCGCCGCCTGGCGTGCGACAAGCTGGTGTGGACGATACCGAGCCGACTGTGCGTGGACGCCGCCGGCCTGGAAAACGCCACTTCGGCGTGCGCCGCGCCCAGACCCTCGGTTCCTGTCGGCGACGCTTCCGCGAAGTCGTCGCGCCCCTCTCGATTACGAACAACGACTTTGTTGCACGTCACGATCGATCGGCCGGTCGCGACCGACCTGCACTACGTGACGTGCTACGACCCGAACATCAGTTTCTTCCGCGCGACGTTTTACAACAACTTGCAATCGCAGCGGCCGTCACGTGCTCGGCGGCACCGCATCACGGTGGAGGTGCTCGGCGATCGGCCGGTCGACAAAGACGTGGCACACATCACGGCGTGGCGCGAGCTGTGCCGACTGCGGCTCGTCGACCCCCCAAGCCAGGTGCTCTACCGTGGCACGGAGGTGATTCGCGGCGGCTTTCCCGTACTGACGAACCAGTTCGTCGCCCGCCGCGACAAGGAGCGGGCAACGGTGCGTCGCGGACTGCGCAACTGCGTACTGTTGGGTCGGGCCAACAGCGCGGCGTGGTTCCATAACGACGTTCTGCGGGAGATTTACGAGGTACTGACGTCCGATCACGCACAGGTGAAGCCCCGCCGCAAGGTGCGTCGGTCCGTGCGTATGCGTCGCGATCATGGCGCGGGTTCCCGTCGAAAGGCGGCCTGACCGTCTCAGGTGCAAGTTATGGCGACATTTGTGCTGGTCGACCACTCGCTCAAGGACGTGGGCGGCCACCATTTCGACTACGCGGTGCAGTTGCTCGAAGCGGCCGAGGAGGCCGGCCTGCAGGTTGCGCTCGCCGCCAATCGCCGTTTTCGCGGTGCCCACTTGCTGCCGCGGCCGTGGCGCGTCTACCGGTTGTTTCGCCATAGCACTTACAGCCCGTTTGCCGTTCATCAGGGGAGCCGCAGTCGCACGGCGCAATCGGCCGATCTCGCTCCGCTCGCGGCGCCTTGGTCGGGCGAGTGGCTGGGGCGAATGTGCCATTGGACCACCGCATGGAGCCAGTGGGCGAGGCAGCGGCGGATCAACCATTTCGTGGCGGCCTGCCGACGGTTGTTCTCGACCGTTCGCCTCGAGCGCGACGACCACGTGTTCTTCCCCACGATTTCGGAGTTCGACCTGTTGGGTTTGGTCCGGTACTTGAAAAGCGACTCGCACAGCCGGCTACCGAACTGGCACCTGCAATTCCACTTTCATCTGCTCGAAGGTCGCGAGCCCGACTATCCGCGGCAGGACACGCGGCTGCACGCAATGCGGCGCTCGTTTCTCGAAGCGCTGAGCCAGGTGCCGCGCCACCGACTGCACCTGTACAACACCTCGCCGCAACTTGCCGCCCAGTACAACCGGCTGGGAATGGCCCGGTTCCACCCCCTGCCTTACCCGATCAACCGCGTATTTGCCGCCGGAGCCTCGCTCGACGGCGCCAGCGCCAAGCCTGGTAGCGCGACTGCGAAGGCGGGCCACGCAAATGCCCATTCCGGAGAGTCGAGCACGACTGCCCTCCCCTTGCGAGTCACCTGCGCCGGCGCCATTCGGCAGGAAAAGGGGCAGCAACACTTGGGCGACGTCGTCCGCGACCTGTGGGACGACTACTTCGCCGAGGGAAAGCTGCAGTTAGTCATTCAATCGAACAAGTCGTGGTTTCGCATTCCCCTGCCCAATGAACCGAAGGGCGACCTGCTGAGCGACGCGGCCGACAAGCCACACCTCGCGCCACATGCCGAGCCGAAGCGGGCCATCGAGCCGCCTGTGGTTTACGTGCGTCATCCACTGCAGCCTGCCGATTACGTTCAACTCATTGCCAGTACCGACATCGGTCTGCTCCTTTACGACAGCGAACGCTACTACGCGCGGCACGCCGGCGTGTTGGGAGAGCTGCTGAGCGCGGGCGTGCCGGTCATCGTGCCGGCGGGCTGCTGGCTTTCGGAGCAGATCGCCGAACCGAACTACGCGCACGTCGACACCCTGCTGGAGCGGCTTCGTTTGGTAGCCCGCATTCCCGCCACCAGCGTCTTGTGGCGGAACCTGCACGGCACGCTGCAGCGTCCTGGCGCTTCGGCACCCTGCTTGACGTTCGGCGACGCGCTTGCCTCTGCTACGGGCGAATTGCTCATCCCCGACGGCGCGAGCGAGATGGTAGTCACCTTCCGCTGGATTCGTCCCGAAGAGCCGGGCCGGTACGTGCGGCTGGCGGCCGATCAGTACGACGCCGACGGCAACCGGGTCGCGCGATGGGCCACAATCGTGGGTCGACGCGAAGGCGACCTGCCGGTGCCCGTGTTCGTGCCCCTGCGCAAGGGGTCAACCCGCGTGCGACTGTCGTGGCAAAACGCCTACGACGATGGCCTGCTGACGGTCGCCGACGCCGACGTACACTTTCTCTCTTCGGCGGGAATCCCCGGCGGCGTTGCCGCGGGAAGCGTGGGATTGATCGCGGCACACGTCGGGCAACTGCCCGAGCTGGTGCGCGAAATGTTCGACCATTATCCGCACTACCGCGCGGCGGCCAGGGAATTCGCGCGGGGATGGGTCGAAAAGCACGACCCGCGACGCACGCTCAACCACATCCTGGCCCGCGCCTCGTCGGGTTCCGGTGATCTCGTGCGCAAGAGCCGCGATGAGCCCGATACCGAGCGCGATCCGCCGCCCGGCGCTGCCACGATGGCACTGACCCGGCTATCGGTGTCCGGTGCTAATCTCGACGACAGCGTCAGCGCTCATGATCGTGCAGCGGCCACGACGGGAGTAGTGGGAGAAAGCTTGCGATGAGCTATCTTGCCGGGCGACGGATTGTGGTGACCGGTGGCGCGGGCTTCTTGGGGCGGCAGGTTTGCCGGGAGCTCGAAACGCGTCGGCCCGCGTCGATTGTCGTTCCCCGCAGCCGAAACTGCGACCTGCGTGACCGTGCGGCGATTCAAGGGCTGATGGCCGATGCCAAGCCGCAGGTTCTCATTCATCTCGCCGCGGTGGTCGGCGGTATCGGCGCCAATCGCGAAAACCCGGGGCGGTACTTTTACGACAACGCGATCATGGGCATCGAGCTCATTGAGCAGGCGCGGTTGTCCGGCGTCGAGAAGGTAGTCGCGGTCGGCACCATCTGTTCGTATCCCAAGCACACGCCCGTGCCGTTTCGCGAAGAGAACCTGTGGGACGGCTACCCCGAGGAGACCAACGCACCGTACGGGCTGGCCAAGAAGATGCTGCTGGTGCAGGCCCAGGCGTATCGGCAGCAGTACGGACTCAACGCCATCTGCCTGTTGCCGGTGAACCTGTACGGCCCAGGCGACAACTTCGACCCGGCGACGAGCCATGTGATACCGGCGATCATCCGCAAGGTGGTCGAAGCGCAGCGGGCGGGCGAATCGTTCATCGACGTGTGGGGGACCGGCAACGCCTCGCGCGAGTTCTTGTTCGTGCGCGATGCGGCGCGGGCGATTGTGCTGGCGGCGGAGCGGTACAATGAGGCGGAACCGGTGAATATCGGCTCGGGCAGCGAGATCAAGATCCGCGAACTGGTCGAGCTGATCTGCCGGCTGTGCGGCTTCTCGGGACAGGTTCACTGGGACGCATCGCGCCCCGACGGACAGCCGCGGCGATGCCTTGACACGACCCGCGCCCTGGCGAAGTTCGGCTTTCGCGCCGACGCATCGCTCGCCGATGGACTCAAAGAAACGATTCAGTGGTACGTGGAGCAGTGCGATCGTGACGCACAGCGCGCGGCGTGAAGAGGCGGAGAGGCTTTAGGCCCCAGGCTTCAGGCTTCAGGCTTCAGGCCCTAGGCTTCAGGCTTTAGGCTCCACGACCTCAAGCCTCAAGCCTAATCGCTGAGAGCTAAGCAAATGAACGTTTTGGTAACAGGCGGCGCCGGATACGTCGGTTCGCACGCCATGCGGCGGTTGCTGGCTGGCGGGCACGAAGCCTGGGTGTACGACAATCTGTCGACCGGGCATCGCGCCGCCGTTCCTCGGGGACGGCTCATCGAGGGCGAGCTGTCCGACGGCGAGAGCCTGGCCCGAGTCCTGCGCGACCGCAAGATCGACGCGGTGATGCACTTCGCCGCTTCGGCGCTGGTCGGCGAATCGGTCAATAACCCGGCGCTGTACTATCGGAACAACATCGTCGCCACGATCGCGCTGTTGGAAGCGATGCGCAATGGTGGTGTGTGGCGGATCGTCTTTTCCAGCTCGTGTGCCACGTATGGCGAACCCGAGCGCGTGCCCATCGACGAGAACCAGCGGCAGCAGCCGGTGAGCCCGTACGGCTTTTCGAAGTTGGTGGTCGAGCACGCGCTGGACGACTATGCCGGCGCGTATGAGTTCGGCTTCGCGGCGCTGCGGTACTTTAACGCGGCAGGCGCGGCGGCCGATTGGACGCCGGGTCCGCTGGGCGAGCACCACGAACCCGAGTCGCACCTGATTCCGTTGGTGCTGCAAGTGGCGCTCGGGCAGCGGAAGGAAATCACGATCTTCGGCGACGACTATCCCACGCCCGACGGCACGTGCATTCGCGATTACGTACACGTCGACGACCTGGCCGACGCACACCTGGCGGCACTCGAAGGATTGCGGTCCGGCACCGCCTGGAAGCTCAATCTCGGCACGGGCCGCGGCTACAGCGTGCGCGAGGTGATCCATTCGTGCCGCCGCATCAGCGGCCGCGAAATCACCGTGCGCGAAGGACCGCGGCGCCCAGGCGATCCACCGGAGCTGGTGGCCGACGCGTCGCTGGCCCGCTCCACGCTTTGCTGGAAGCCGCGCTACACCGAGATCGACGAGATCGTGCAATCGGCCTGGCGCTGGCACAGCACGCACCCCCGCGGCTTCGCCTACGTCGAGGCGAAAGCGTAGTACTCCCCATGAGCCGGAAGCGTAAGCGACGGCCCCCTCAAGAGCGGAAAGCCGCAATCAGCGACGAAAGCGGAGTAAAGTCGGAGATCGGACTTCGCAAACCGGATCGTGAAAGAAGTGTCAGGAACCGACTCCTGACTCTCGAGGGCTAAGCCGGTCGCCTGGGCCGGGAACGGTTCCTGGCGCCCTTTCTGGCCCACCTTTTCTGCTCAATCGCGACTTTCTTTCACTCCTCGACCCGTATGTGAGACCTGTCCTCGGCATTTGCCCGCCATGACGCTTGCCGCGTTCATCATTGTGTTGGCGATCGAGTTGCTGCTTGCGGGCAGTCTGCTGGCAAGTATGGTGTGGCCCGAGAAGCGAATCTGGCCTCCACCCGGCAGGTTCTCATGGCAGTTCTGGTGGATTTGGTCGTTGACGATTCTCTCGCTGTTGGGATTGTTTGCCATCGCAGCGCTGGACGGGAACACGTTCCTCTTTGCGCATTGGTCCCGATTTGTACTTGGTGGCTCGTTGTTCGTCGGCGGGTCCGTATTTGCCATGTGGGGCGTCGTCACGCTGAGCTGGCACGCCTCGTCCGGGCTGAAAGCGAAATTGATCACGACAGGCCCCTACCGTTACACGAGAAATCCGCAATATGTCGGTGACTTCGCGATTCTGTTGGGAGTCGCCGTCTTTTCGAACTCGTTGCTGGCGATGATCTTGACCATCGTGGGAATCGGCTGCTTCTGGATGGCGCCGTTTGCTGAAGAGCCGTGGTTGCGCCAACAGTACGGCCAAGCGTACGACGAGTATTGTCGCACGGTGCCGAGATTCTTCGGAGTCAGGAAAGCGAACCCGCATTAGGAGCGCGAGATTCAGGCGTAGCGTAAATCCGAACTGGCCCGAAAACCGATCCTGGCACTTCGTCTGCCCCCCACCCTGTTCGGCGCCACGTCTTCATTCGCTTCGACAGGCTGCTGCTCCCAATGAGGGATTGAGGAAGGCGAAATCTTCGCGGGCAATCGGCATCGCGACGTGAACCGGCGCGATTGTGTTATCGCCCGAGAGCGCCAACCAAAAGCAAGATTAGCAGCGCCGCCACGGCAACGCTCGCCGCCGCGAGAACGGCCATCAATATCCGGCGGCTGCGCCGCGATTCGGTGGACTCCCTCGCACCCAGTCTGACGAAGATTTCGGTAGATCCACCCTGCATCGTGTCGGCTTCTGTGGCGTCCGTCTGTTCTGTTGCGACCACCTGGATATCCGGCACCGTCCCCGTCGGCGTGAATACGCGGGTGGGGGCGTCGTCCCACTGGGGCCGCACGACCGGGCGGTCGGCGGCGGTCGACAGGTCGAAGACTTCCGCGTCGCGCTTCGCTCGCCCGCGCAGGGCCGCCGCGATCCGCCGCAGGCGCCCAACCACGTCGCTCATGGTTTGCGGCCGGTCGGCGGGCTTTTTGGCTACCATTTCCTGAAACAGTTGGTCGAGCCGCCGCAATACGTCGCGGCGCATGTCGCGCAGCGACGGAATCGGCGCCGACTTGTGCGACATGAGCTTCTCCATGATCGTCTGTCCCGTGTACATCGGCTGTCCGGTAAGCAGCAGGTACATGGTGCAGCCCAGCGAATAGATGTCGCTGCGCTGGTCGACGCCGCGCGGAGCCTCGGCCTGTTCGGGGCTCATATAGTCGGCCGTGCCCACCACTTCGCCGGACACCGTGAGCGGTCCGGCGGACGCCTCGTCGAGCCGTGCCAGGCCCATGTCGAGAATCTTCAGCGTGCCTGCGGTATCGACCAGTAGGTTGGAAGGCTTGATGTCACGATGCACGACTCCCTGAGCGTGCGCGTACTGGAGCCCTTCGCCCGCCTGCGTCATCAGGTCGACCACTTTTTCGACGGGCAACGGCCCCTGCTTTTTAACCAGCGTCGCCAGATCGACGCCATCGACGAACTCCATGGCGAAATATGTCGCCCCGTCGGCGAGGTCAGCGTCAAAGGCGCGGACGATGTTGGGATGGTTGAGTCGGGCGGCGGCGCGGGCTTCGCGCATAAAGCGTCGGACAATGTCACCCGAACTCGCGGCGCGCGGCGCAATCACTTTGATGGCGGCGATCCGTTGCATGCGTTGATGCCGCGCCTTGTACACTTGCCCCATGCCCCCCCGGCCAATCGGCGCCAGCACGACGTAGTTGCCCAACAGCACCGGGCCCACGCGATTTTGCAGCAACACGTCGGACTGGTAGCGGGTGATGCGGCCTTCGGCGACCAATTCGGCGGCAAGGCGAGCGGCCGGCTCGTCGAACCCCGCTACGGTCAGTTTTTCCTTGACTGGCGTCAGGTCGTCGGCCGGCAACAGTCCGAACTGCTCTAATCGATCGACGAACGCTTGCGCCGAAACCGCCATGCACGTCGCTCCCGCGGACCCCGGTGGAGCCGGCATTATACTCGTTTCCCGGCGCAGTCACGAATCGGGTGAGCGACAAATTCGGCTTGGCGGTGTAAGGGACGATTCAAAGTGACACCTACCCTCACCGGCGGGCTGGGACCGGGAGGTGAGCGTGATTTTTTACGCCCCGGTCGCTACACTGAGGGCTGTCAGGGGTTTAACCGGGCGAGCGGTTTGGCGGGGCGAGGGGCTATCAGCGGCCGGCGGACGTTGCCTCAGGGTGATGGTGCCGGGTTCTGTTTCGCTGTCAGTCTCCCACGACTCGAAAGGAAGAATTCATGCGTAAGTCAGCATTGATCGCCGTCATCGCTTGTGCCGCATTGGGCGTGATGCTCGTGTCGGCTGTGGCCCAACAAGAGGAATCGCCCCCAGTTCGGCGGCAGAGGACCGAAGCCGAGCGCGCCGCCGCGGCGCAGCGGTCGGCCCAAAACCGGGCAGCTCTCGAAAGGCAATTTGGCGTAGAAGGTCAACCTGCCACCGAAGGCCAGCCGTTCCGCGGAGGCCAGCCCGCCGTCGGCGGACAGCGCGACAACCCGTTCGGCGAGGCCGCCCAGGGTCGATTCGGTGGTAGCCGAACGCGCCGCCCCGAAGCGCAGGAAGTCGCCGCGCCCGCCGCACCGGGCCGGGCGGTGCAAATCGAGCTGCTCATGGTCGAATTGTCGGCCGACGCCAAGGAAGCCAAGGCGGCGATCGACTTGGGGGGCACTGCCGACGAAATCCGCAGTCGCATCGACGACCTGACGAGCAAAGGACAGGTTGAAGTGCTGACGCACATTCGTCTCAGCACCCTCGAACAGAATCCCGGCATGTTTCAGGTCGGTGAGACGGTTCCCGTCGTGACCGGGCGGCAGTTTTCAGGAGGCGGCGGTGACCGCGGCCGGCCTTTCTCGACGGCGTCTGTCACCTACGAAAACGTCGGCACGATTCTGACGGTGACGCCGCGAATCGACGGCGACGACGTTCTGGTCCAACTGGCCGCCGAGACATCGCGCATCGTGCGCAATCCCATGCCCGAGGGTCAGGCGGAAGGCGATACAAACGTATTGCCGCCTAGCCGCAGCATGTCGACGGTTCAGTCAACCGTGCGCGTGCCGAGAGGAAAGTACGTCGTAGCGGGCGGAGGCACGTTCACCGGGGAAAACGGACGAAAAGAGCTAGTCTTGCTCGTAACGGCGGCTTATTAGACCGCTTACGGACTACCAGCCCGCTTACGCTTGAACCGAAACATCTCGCTCGGCGAGCGCTGCGACCAGGTCGAGGGGGCCGGTGTACAGCACCGCGTCGAAACCCGCTGCGCGTGCCCCGGCCACGTTGTCGGTTCGGTCGTCGACGAAGAAAGTTTCCTCCGGCGCCGCCCCGGCCATTTTCGCGGCCAGTGCGTAGATGGCCGGGTCTGGCTTCATCGAGCGCAGGCGGTAGCTCAGCGCGTACACGTCGAAGCCGCTTGCAATTAGCGGGAAACGGCCGTCGGCGACGTACTTCCAATGCGCGTCGCACGTGTTGGAGAGGATGCCGACGCGGTGGCCGTATCGTTTTAGCCCCTTGATGATCGGCTCCAGCGCCGCGTTCGGCTCGAAGATCGCGGCGGCGGCGTGAACGAGACGCTTTCGATCCGGGCGCGTGCGCGTTTCACTGCAGAAATGCTCGTAAAAATCGGCGGTGCTGATGTCGCCCAGTTCGTACCGCCGCTGCAAGTCGCCCTCAAACACGATCGCTCGCACCAAATCGACGTCGACCCCCGCTACCTCGGCCATTTGCCGGCAGGCAATCTCGTGGTCGAAGAAGAGGAGCACGTTGCCCAAGTCGAAGTAAAAGAATCGCGGCGGGCGGGCGTTCATGGGCCAACCTCAATCATCCGTGATGGCTCGCTGAACTCGCAAATCCCAAATCCCAAATCCCAAATCTCAAACAAATCTCAAATTCCAAAGGGGAAAGCTCCAAACCAGCGTATCGGCCGCATCGCTCCTGCAGGGCGCGTCGCGTTGGACCTTCTTGGCGACTCCGGCTTTGGACGTTTGAGATTTTGAGATTTGACCGCTTTGACTTTTGTTTGGGATTTGTGATTTGGAGCTTGCTTCCTCAGCGGGACCTACTTGAGCACCTTGATGCGGATGTTCCGATACCGCGCCTCGGCCGGCTCGCCGCCGTGAATCTGCAATCCGATGATCCCGTCACGCTCTATGTCGGCTTCTTCTTCGGTGTAGTCGACCGTTTTCAGGCCGTTGACCGATATGGTAATGTGCGGGCCGTCGCAACGGATCACCAGGTCGTTCCATTCGTCCTCGCGAACCGCTTCTTTCACTTTGTCGGCATCCCCCTCCGCCAGGAAACGCCGCCGCCGCGATTCGTCGTAGAGCGAGCCCCAGATCGACCGCCCCTGACCCGTGCCCATGTCGCACTGGTAGCCCATCACCTCGAAGTGGTCGGGAATGCGTCGGCTGCGAAACTGCACGCCTGCGTTCTGGCCCGCGCCGGTGAGTTTCGCTTCCAGCCGCAGCTCGAAATCGCCGTAGCTTTTTTCGGTGCACAGGAATTCGTTTCGAGGCACGGGCCTTTCGAGCGATCCGGCGACGACCGCCCCATCCTCAATGCGAAACGTGTGTTCGGTATCCCCTTCCCAGCCCTTGAACGTCTTGCCGTCGAACAGCGGCACGAAACCGTCGTCGGACGACTCTGTTTCATCGCCCGCATCCGTACTCGCGACCAGCGGAGCAGCGATTAGCACGGCGACTGACGGGATGAGAAAAAGCAAAACGGCAGGTACCAATCGGGAAGGTCTCATGGTTGTTTTCTCACACAGTTTCATCACGGGCCAGCGATACACAACGCCTTCACATTCGGCGTAGCGATTATCCTTCCGGCTAAACATCCACGTCAACCCGTTCGTCCAATGGTGAAACGAACCCGCGCTCCAAGCGAATGCCAACGCTGCGTAAAACCGCCAGCGTTCCGGCGACGCATAGACACAGCAGGAAATTGTACAACAGCAAAGCCAAAAATAAGCGCACTTGAGGGGGAAACAAAAGGGAGCGCAGAACTATGAACTGGCCGAGGGTGATCAGGAATAGATACCCTAGTCCGGTTGGAAGCTGCTGAAGCATGCCGCGATATGGCGCGAACGACCAGCGAATGCTGGGCAACACCACGGCGACGTTGGCGAACGCGATTGCCGCTCCCAACGGCAATTCCCAGGCGGCTGGAACATCTCCTTCACTATCAACGCGGAGTATGGCCGCGACGAGACCGACGCTCATGGCCAGCATGAGCGAGCCCGCAAGCAGCTCACCCAAGCGGAACTGAGTGTTTCGCGCAGAACCGGCGGTGGTCGACGCCTCCGCCGTCAATCGCCAGCCGCGTCTTGTTCTCAGCAACCAGAACGGAATCGACGAAACGACGACGGCGACGCCCACGAATTTGGCGATCCGCGTCGTGATTAGGAAGTTCCACGGGCTGCCGCCGTCTCTCGGGATTACGGACGTGCCCAACGCGAGGGAAAACCACAGTACGGTAGCCAACAACAGTCCACCCGGCCAGCGGACGACGATCGGAGCGCCGCCGCACACGGCAACAAACGCCACCAGGCTCGCTTGCCCCAGACACCAAGCCAGTGCAACCTCCGGCGCCGGCATATCTGCCACTCCAACCACCCACACCACGACGAAGCTCAACAACAGATGAGCCAGGACCACCGCTGCCACCACGCCGACTCGAATTGCGTTCATGGCCTTTGGTTCGCGTGGGTTCGTGGTGCCGAACGGTGGCATCTGAAAACCAAAACCCGATTTGCCGGGCGAGTGGACGCCGCCAAAATTATCGACCCACATGGCGATAGCGAGCAAGTTCGCCGGTCGCAAACTACGGTGGCCCCCGCGGAAAGAGCAGCCCCGGCCAGAAGGTCAGGGTTTGCGCAGGGTTCGCGCCGTCGCCGTTGGCTCCGGGCT
>CAYQAJ010000027.1:0-28212 GCA_964415245.1 uncultured Pirellulaceae bacterium
CGTCTACATCGACGAGATAGACAAGATCGGCAAGACCAGCCAGAACATATCCATCACCCGCGACGTCAGCGGCGAGGGGGTCCAGCAGTCGCTGCTGAAGATGCTCGAGGGCACCATCGCCAACATCCCGCCCCAGGGCGGGCGCAAGCACCCCGAGCAGCAGTACATCCAGATCGACACCACGAACATCCTGTTCATCTGCGGCGGCACGTTCGTGGGCATCGAAGACATCATTCGCAAGCGCCTCGGCCGGCGCACCATCGGTTTCGGCCAGCCCAAGGGCTTTCGCGACGAAACCGCCCTGGCCGAGCTGTTGCCGCAGGTCACCAGCGACGACATTTTGCACTACGGCATGATTCCCGAGCTGGTCGGCCGGTTGCCCGTCGTTTCAGCGCTCACACCGCTGGATGAGGATGGCCTGGTATCGGTCCTTACCGAGCCCAAGAACGCGCTGGTCAAGCAGTTCCAGAGTCTGTTCGAAATGGAGAACTGCAATCTGTCGTTCACCGACGAGGCTCTGCGGAGCATCGCCCAACGCGCCATGGGCAAGGGGACGGGAGCCCGCGGCCTGCGGAGCATCATCGAAGAGGTCATGCTCGACATCATGTACGAGCTGCCCGAGCAGACGCCCGGCAGCCGCTTCGTCATGACGCCGGAAGTGGTCGAAGGTCGCGAGCGGCTGTTCAAGATGCCCGAAACCAAGAGCGCGTGACGCTCCCTGACGCTCGAAATCAGACGCGGCAACGGGCAGCCTGCCTCAAGGCGTGCTTTGCGGCGGAACGACTTGGTTTTCCACGCGGCTCGTCACTTCGCCCCGCGCCAGCCGCGTCGTGATTCGCTCGCCGGCTGCGACGGTCGACGCGTCGACCACCAGGGATCCGTCGTCCGCGCGCAGCGTGATGCTGTAACCGCGCCCCAGCACTGCTCGCGGGTTGAGCGCCTCCAGCCGGCTCGCCAGTGAGGCGACTCGCTGCCGCGAGTGGGTCAACCGATTCTCGATGGCCCGTGACAGCCGCGATCCCACCTCGTCGAGTCGGCGTTCGCGATCGCGCACCAGATCGTAGGGACGCCGGAAGGGGCGACTCGCGGCGGCCGCTTCCACCCGCCACCGCGATTGCGCCAGGCGGCTGCGTACGCCCGTCGTCAGACGCTGCCGCAGCGAATCGAGGGTGGCGCGCACCTCGTCGCCTGAGGGAACGACTCGCTCGGCCGCCTCGCTGGGAGTCAATGCCCGCAGGTCGGCCGCCAGATCGGACAGGGTGATGTCGATTTCGTGCCCCACGGCCGAAACGACCGGGACGCGCGACGCGAAGATGGCCCTGACCACTTCTTCTTCGTTGAAACACCACAGGTCTTCGGGGCTGCCGCCGCCGCGGCCGACGATCAGAACGTCGGGCGCAACGTGCAGGCGGTTGACCAAGCGGACTGCGTCGGCAATTTCCTTGGCAGCCCCCTCGCCCTGAACGCGGACGGGCACGACCCACACATGAACGGCTTGCCAACGCCGGCGGAGCACTTCGAGAAAGTCGCGGATGGCCGCGCCGGTAGGGCTGGTGACGAATGCGATCTGCCGCGGAAAGCGAGGCAACGGCTTCTTGTGCCGCGGATCAAATAATCCCTCGGCGGCCAGCTTCGCATGCAGCTTCTTGAGCGCGAGTTGCAACGCTCCCAGCCCGCGCGGCTCCATCCGGCGAATGACAAGCTGGTACTTGCCGTGAGGCGGGTAGACGCTGATGTCGCCCTGGCAGATGACTTCCTGCCCGTCCTTGGGGTCGAAATCGAGCCGGCCAGCCACGCTCCGCCACACAACGGCGGGGAGCCGCGCACCGGCGTCCTTGAGCGTGAGGTAGATGTGGCCCGACTGCGGACGCGACAGGTCGGTGATCTCTCCCACGACCCAGACGGTGGCGAAGGCGCCCTCGAGCGTGAACTGGATGCGCTCCGTCAGCTCCGACACGGTGAGCGGGCGTCGGGCTTCTTTTTCCTCTCCGAGAATGTCGGCTGGCGGCATATTAAGAGCTTATCCAAAAACCGTCGGGGACTGGCTCATTTTGCGCAGTCCGCGGAGCAAAATGTGCCTGTCCCCTTCTCTGAGACGGTTTTTGGATAAGCTCTAAGTCAATGACCAATGACCAAATCCAAATGACCAATGAGACCGACTATTGACCAATGACCAAATCCAAATGACCAATGAGACCGACTAATGACCAATGACCAAATCCAAATGACCAATGCACGTGCGGCCCCGCGCGAGATTGTTTGCTCTCACCAGCTCATTGGTCATTTGGATTTGGTCATTGGTCATTGCACCCGGCGCCGTTGACCCGGATTCGCACGAGCCGCCTAGGGGGTTGCGCCTTGGCGCGCTTCTTCGAGCTCGCGGCGCAGTTCTTCGATCACCAGTTTTAGCCGCTTTACCTCGGCACGCAAGCGATCGGTTTCGTCGTCGCGGGGGTCGATGGCCGTTTCGGGCGGCGGGCCCGACGCGTACGTACTGCTGGCTCCGGCGCGAACGGCCCAGTGAACGGTGCCCTCTGCATCCTTGATACCCACGGCGTCGATCTCGTTCCAGCCGGATACTTCTTTGCACTTGAGATGGATGCGAATGCGTTGCACTTCGAGTTTGATCTTGGCCGGCACGGTCGAAACGCCGTTGGGCGACGACGCCTCGGTGGGATCGTTGCCCGACCACAGCTCGGCCTCCATCCCGGTGTCGGTGTACGCCGTAACGCGAAACAGGGCGCCGGCGCCGCAATTCTCATAAACCACGATGGCCTCGGGAACCAGCGGCTTGCCATAGTCGAGCTCGAGCCATTCGTCGCCGCCGTCCGAGGTGGCAGGTGCCCATGCACTGGCGCGATCGCCGGCGTCGGGCGTGTCGGGAGCGCCGGTGGCTTGTTCGGGCCCCCAGCTTCGTTTGCCGCCTGCGCCGACATGCGGGGCGATTCCGAGAACCACCCTGCCTTGAATGACGGGTTCTTCTTCAATGATGATGATGTCGTCGATACTGATCGGCGGCTGATCGTCGATGCTGTCGGCGGCGGGAGCCGCGTTTTCGACTGCGGGCTGCGCCTCCACTTGTGGGGCGGGCGTGGTTCCGATTAAGGCGCCTGGTTCCGTCAGGTCCACGGACGGCGGTGTGTTGGGATTGTTCGGCTCCCCTTGCGCCCACGCCGCCGATGCTTCGACCATCGAAGCGCACAAAACAAAAATGAAGATGAACTGTCGCATCGTAATGCCCTCGGAAAGCCGTGAAGCGTCGCCATACTGTCGCAGGAACTCGCTCGTACTCGGCAAGGAACGACAGTCCCCTGATTCATCGGACCTCTGGGAAGTACCCAAGCGTGGCGTCGTGCCAGTCCTTGTCATTGTCCAAACCACCGACTTTGCAGCAAGGCAAACGGACGCTCTTGTTACATTCGCCGGCTGTGCCCCGGGACCGAGCAGACCGGTCCACCAGATACGACGACGCGACAGTGCAAAGGGTTCCCGGTCATGCGGAACAACCAGCACAGGCTCCGGAGTCCCAGCACGGAACGATATCCGGTCTCGTCACCCCGAATACCCCGGTTCACGCTGCGGCACGGCGACCTCGGGGCATTTCGATGGCTGGCACGACCGGGGTAGCGCGCCTCGCGGCCGGCTCGCGCCGCACGACCTGCTGATCGGCCTTGCGCCGGCCCGACACGGCCCACTGCTCGGCCTCGTCGGTCAGCCGATTGAGCAAGAGCTCGACCTCGCCACGGTAGTGTTCAATCCCGCCGCGGTCGAGCCCGTGGGGTATGTGCAGGCGGGGACCGACAACGGCTCGGACGCGTGAATACAGCCGGGGAACCGCGAACCGATCCCAGGTCGGCATCCTCCAGGGACGGTCGCACCCGAAGCCGGTGGCGATCAGCGGCAAGCCGAGCTTCGACGAAAGATAGATGGCCCCAGGAGCCAACTGTCGCCGCGGTCCACGCGGTCCGTCCGGTGTGATGATGATGTTCATGTCGCGCGAGGCGTGCATCAACTCGATCAGAGCGGAACTGCCTCCTCGGCTGGTCGATCCGCGCACCGCGTGCAGGCCCATGAACCGCGCCGTGTGGTACAGCCACTGGGCGTCCGAGTGGCGGCTCAGCAGCATTGTCGCCTTGCACTTGCTGCGGAGATAGAAGGGGAGCAGGATGTACTCGTGCCAGAAGACGAAGATCGCCTGCCCCGTGTAATCGGGGCTGACCATGTCGGCCGTGGGATCGTAATACACGGCCCGATAGTCGAGCGTGTTCATCCACTGACACACGCCGGCGGAGAAGCTCAACCCGGCTGCCCGTTGCGCCAACTCGTAACGGAAGATCATCGTTTGGCTTCCCTGCCTGTCGGTCGATCCCGGCGCGTACCGGCGCGCTAGGGACTTACGGAATTGCGGTGCGTTTCGGCCTCGGGCCACTGGCCCGAGAACACTTCCACGGCGCCGCCGGTCAGGTATACGTGTCCGTCATCCTGGTTCCAGTCGAGCACCAGATCGCCGCCGCGAAGATGCGCGACGATGGAGCTCTCGGTTCGCCCCGAAAGCACGCCTGCCACGCACACAGCGCTGGCGCCGGTGCCGCAGGCGAGCGTTTCGCCGCTTCCACGTTCCCAAGTGCGTTGGCGCACTTCGCGCGGTGACACGACTTCGACGAATTCGACGTTGACCCGCTCGGGGAAGTGCGCGTCGTTTTCGATCTTCGGGCCCAGGGCGAGCACGTGCTCGTCGTCGGCTCGCTCGACGAACACCACACAGTGCGGGTTGCCCATCGAAACGCAAGTGACCGCGAGTTGCCGTCCGGCAACCGATAGCGGCATGTCAACCACGGGGCCGACGGGAAACGTCGTGGGAATTCGCGACGGTTCGAGTATCGGGACACCCATGTCGATGCGAACTTGCTCCACTTTCCCCTCGCCCCCCTCGCCTATCACGAGCCGCACCGACAGCACGCCGGCGCCGGTCTCCACGGAGAGCGACTCCTCGCGGCGGATGCCGTGGTCGTACAGGTACTTGGCGACGCAGCGCAGTCCGTTGCCGCACATTTGCGCCTCGCTTCCGTCGGCGTTGAACATTTGCATGCGTGCGTCGGCGATGTGGGAAGGGTGTATGAGGATCAGGCCGTCGCTCCCCACGCCGAAGTGGCGATTCGAAATGCGTCGGGCCAGGTCGGGCAGATTGGTTGGCGGCGGTTGGGAGAAGCAATCGACGTAAACGTAGTCGTTGCCGGCCCCTTGCATCTTGGTGAATTGCATTTTGTTATCGCGGACACGCGACCGCACCGGGATGGCAGGTTGCATTACCCAACCGCTCTGCCAAGTACCGCCGCGGCGGCTGATTTTCCGCCAGGATGCGAATTACGGAGCTGGGCGAACGACCCGGGGCGGACATTGTAGGGAGACGGGGGTACTTCGGCCAATGCCGATGCGCCCCCGTTTTCTTGGCCAGGCCGGCACGCCGCCGGGGCATCAGGTTCCCGTATCTCCGCGTCTCTGTGTCGTCGTGTCCCCGGGTCCCCGCGTCCCCGCGTCCCCGCGTCAGAAACGTACCATTCCCTCCTGCGCCATTTTCGCAATCAGCCACTGAGATCGAGCTGGTTCCCTTTCTGCCCGGTGGGATCCTTGCTTTGTGGCGGCGCTTGCGGCTCATCGGGCGGAGCGTCGCCCGGGGGCTTCTTGGGTTGTCCGCCGGCCTCCCACGGTCTTCGGCCGTCGGCGTCGCGGTCCGAGGCCTGTTCGTCTTCGTGCGTTTCACCGATGCCGGAGGCTTTTTCGGCCCGTTGCGACGTCTGCGTTTCGCGCGACTGGTCGGCGGTGTCCTGGGCGGCCTTTTCGACATCGGCCCCGCGAGTCTGCGACAGCGGCGACCCCGCGGCACTGCCGGCGATTCCTAAAGGTCCCACGCTCATGACTTGGCTCCCGTATTGCGGCAAATCGCAAATCTCAAATCACAAATCCCAAACAACCCCCAACGTAAGGATTCGAAACGAAAACGAGACGGTCCCTGGGTCCCTAAGCCATTCCGGAATGCGTGAAGGGGGATTGGTCAGTCAGTCTTCTGGTTGCGGCAACGATACCAACATGCGCACACGTGCTACCTCCTTGGGAGGATGCCCGTGCGCCGCAGCGCATCGGCGGGCGAAGGGATTTTCCATGGACTCGGCGCGTCGCCTGCCTCGGGGAATAACTGCTGCAAGGTATCATTCAAGCCGGGCAGCGCCTTGCGCTCGGCGTCGGGTTGGTCGAGCGAGCCGGCCAGATGAATCAGCAGAAGCTGCCGACTGGCCAGACCCAATGCGGGTGTGATAATCGGAACTCTCACGTCGCCGCGCCCAACCATCGTATAGAAGTCCATGTTGACGCGGCGATCGAACTCGATCTCGCCACGCCCCCGCAGGCTGATGGCGTCGCCGTTGAGGTCGGCGCGATCGATATTGACCCGGCCCCCGCCGACGCGGAATTCGATGTCGCTGCTGGTGAATGCGGTCGAATCGGGGCGGCGGATGCGCAGCAACTTCAACAGCGCGAACATAAGCGGCACTTCATAGATGTCGGCTTCGCGCAATCGCACGCTTCCCGATCCGCTATACGTGTGCGCCTCGCCCGCCGTGCCGGAAATGGAGAGTCCCGCGTGCATTCGTCCCGATACGCGGCCCAACCCGGGTGCCGCCTCGCGAGCGAACTCGGCCAGGTTGGCGTCGGTGAGCGTTACGCGGGCCGCGAAATGGGGCGACTCGCCCAGCGATACGTTCACGTCGCCGCTCAGCGTGCCGCCGAACACTTGTGCCGTGACGGGTCGGGGCCCGCCGCCGCTAAGCTGCGGGTCGGTCCAGCTACCCAGCATGACGCGATTAGGTTCCAACCAGATCGGGCCACGCAGGTTGGTCACCTGGATGTCACTCGCGATCAGCGAATCGATGTTCAGCTCGCCTTGGGTGAAGAAGCTGGAGCCCTTCGCGTTGCCCACCAGGCGAACTCCGCCGCGTATCTGCTTCAGCGGAAAACCGCCTTCGATGCTGCCGTTTTCCATGTCGATCGAAAGGTCCCAGCCGGCGCTCACCATGTCGTCGTCGACCAGGGGTCCGGTCAGCTTGAGAGAGCCGGTTACGTTGACCAGGCCGCTCGGGTTGAGGGCCGTGACCGCCTGCGCCAGCGGCTTGGGGAGCGCCGCGATCAAATCACGGTCGGCTCGCAGGCGGTCGACCGTGATCCGATCGAGCTGCATGCTCCACTGCGATTCGGTTTGATCGCAAAACCCGACCATCGATAGAGTGAGGTCGCCGTGACGTGCCGACAGGTCTTCAATCTCCAACCGACCGTCATGGAAGCGAATCGACCCTGCCACGTCGTCGAGCCGATAGGGAAAGGCGACCGGTTCCAGGCGGATGCTCCGCCGCGGGGCGTCCTGCCGCTCCGGCCATTTCTGCGCCCGCACGTCGACCGTGCAATGGTCGTCGGGATACCGGTACACGACGTCGGCCTGTACGTGGTCGACGGCGCCGCGCGGACGAACGGACGCCCACATCGTCCGAGCGCTTTCGGGCAGCGCGTCGCGGAGCTCGTCTTCCAGCGGCAGATCGGTGGCCACGAAACGCAGCCGCAATTCGCCACCCGTGGCGTCCGGGGTCCAGCCGCCGTCGCAGCGGATGTAACCGACGTCGTTATAGCCGTGAAGATTCTCGAACCCCCACGTTCCGTCCTCGATGGTGATCGTGCCGCGGATGCGGTCGATGGGGTAGGGGAAGTACTCGTAGCGCACGCTGCAATCGAAGAGACCGATCCGCACGCGATGCCTAATGGCGTCGCTGTGGGGATCGTCTTTCGCGAAATGCCCGTTGAACGAGATCATGCCCCGCGGGGACAACGAGCCGACGACTTCGCGCAAGCTGTCGGGCATCGCGGCCAAAAGCTGCGCGTCGATGGGTATCGGACGTTCGAGCACCACGTCGACGGCGCCCGTTCCCTGCGGTCCGGGGTGTTTCATTGCCCCTTTCACCGTTACGGTCTCGCCGGCGGCCAGCGCCTGCACGTCGACGGTCAGGACGTCGTCCTTCAGGCCGATCCTGCCGCTGCCGTGCGTCAGGCGGTAGGGAAATTCGGCCAGCGCCAGCGACACGTCGACGCACTGCACCAGCACGTCGGTGTTCCACTGGCGGCCGTCGAACGTGGCCAACAGATCGGCATGGATCAGTCCCGTGGGAGAAAACCTTTGGACAGAGGCGCGCACGTCGGCGGGCAACAGCGCCAACAGCCGCGGCTCCAGGTTCCAGTTTCGCAAACGTGCGTCGAGCCGAACCGCGGCCGTCGGGCCTTGCCCATGACGGGAAAACTGCAACCAAAGCGTTCCCTCGCTGCTGCGGGCCGTTAGCTCCTCGATGCGTAACTGATCGTTGTCGCAATAAAACTCCGCCTTCACGTCGGTCAAGGGGATGGGAAGGGGCGTCTCGCGGCTCTGCCCGTCGAGCAGCACGCCCTCGATTTTGAAACGCGGTTGGTCCGGGTGACCCGGATCGCTCGCCACGCGGAACTCCACGTCGGCCAGCCCGCGCAGATCGCCCGCCGGCTGCAATGCCTCGGCCAGCTCGGCGGGAAGGGACTGCCGTAAGTCGGGCGAAATCTCGATTCCGTTGGCGGTACCTTCGATCGACCAGTTGCTTAGGTCGGGATCCAACAGACAGTCGAACGAAACGTGCCGTACGTGCTCGGCCGTGAACGTGCCGCGGGCGCGAATGCGCGCGGGTAGCGGCCGCGACTGCGGATCGACCGCAAGCTGGGTCGCCGCGCCGGGCGCCGGGTCAATCGCCACATCGGGAATCGCAGGGGGCCGCGCAGGAGCCGGCGATTCGGAAATCGCCGTGGAGGGCATTTTAACGGGCGATTCCAGCGGCTCGTGCGTCACGTCGATGTGCACGTCTCGCAGGACGAGACGTGCGCGGCCCGGATTGCGGGAGTCGATGATCTCGACCGACGCGTCGTCGACGGTGGCCGTGGGCGGCGATTCGCCGAACTGCGGCAGCGGAAACAGCCGCAGCGCGCTGATCGAGCCGTCGGGTGCGCGACGTGCGCGAATTCTCATTCCCCGCGCCTTCAGGCTTTCGGCGGGGGGCATCTCGGAAAGCAAGTCTTCCGAATGCGCCGGGCAACCCACGAAGAGCTGGTCGACGTGAGCCACTTCGAGGGCGTCGGAGTCGGGTGAAGCTTCGCGAATCGAGAGGTCGCGAATCTCGATCCCCTCGCCTTCGATGAGCCGGACGTAGCCCACCGTGACCGACAGGCCCTGCGGTGCGTAGTGTTCGGCGAGACGCGCCTCGACCTGGGACTGAAGCTGGTCGACGATCTGCCGCGTGAGGATGTAACGGCCCACCGCAACGGCCGCCACCAACAGCGCAGCCACGACCACGGCGCGGCGCAGCGTGCGCAGGAACCGGCAGTACGCGCCGTCCTTGCGCAGGCGATTGTCGGGACGATGATCCACCACTGGGTCTACCTTCCGTGGTCGGGTGGTTCAATTCTGCCGGTTCAGTCTCGGTCGATCTCCGACGTTTTCGGCGATTCGGTACGCTCCCGCGACACCCGGCGCCACACGACCGGTGCGGCCAGTGCCGCGGCCAGCACAATCAGTACCATCATGGGCGGCTCGCGATAGCGAATCGACCCCACGAACACTATGTGCAGCAGCGATACGTAAACGGCCGGCAGCACGCACAGAACGTACGGCCAACCTTGGCGCAGGTGCCGCCACGCACCGCAAATCGCCAGGATGATGAGCGGGACGAATCCCAGCGTCACCACGATGCGCATCGGAACGCTGCGCAGCTCCTCGGCGTTGGGCCACACGTTCCATGTGCGGCCCAGTTTGATCAGCGCCAATTCCAGAGCGCGGCGCGGATTCTGCCGCGTCCACTCGATCGAGGCGTCGAGCATGCGGCGGTCGACGCGAACTTCGAACAAGCCGGCGGGTGGAGTCGCCGCCGTTTCGTCTTCCTGCCGCTGCACGTTGCGGAATCGTTCGACGAATTGCATATCGCTCGCGCCGGTCGCCTCCGGGCTGAGACCGTCGTACAGGCTCGCGCCGACCTGGCTCGTCGTGAGGACCGGTCGACCGGCCAACCGATAGTTGCGAATCCACCACGGCGCCATCACGGCGCAGATCGCCGCGAGCATCACGACGACTAGCAGCAGGTGCCGCTTTCTGTGGGGAAAGAAGGCGATGCCGATTGCCGCGGCAAACGGCGTGAACAGCAGCCAGCTCGGGCGCATCATCACGGCCGCTCCGGCCGCAAGGCCCGAGGCAACGGCCAGCGCCGCCGCCGGCGAAGTGCGCCCTTGCCGCCAGGCCGCTACCCACAGAACGAGCTGTAGCAGCATAAGCAGACAGAACGGCGCCTCGGACAGCACAAACGTGCTGATAGCAATGGCGCCCGGGTAGAGGGCGGCCATCGCGGCGGCGATAAGAGCGACGGTGTCGTCGAATAGAATCCATGCCAGATACGCAACGCACAACACCGCCAAGGTTCCTATCACGGCCCCCAACGCACGGGCCCACATCGCCGGCGGGTCGTCCCCGACCACGCGCATCAGCGCCGCCAAGACGAGCGGGTAACCCGGCGTACGCAGGATACGCGTTTGATGGGGGCCGAACTCGTACGGCTGTCCTCGAGCGATATGCTGCCCCAACTCCCAGTACGTCGCGCTGTCGGGAAAGCCGAACGATCGCTCGTCCCCCAGCCGCGATTGCCACCACACGCCGGCAGCCAATCGGATGGCCAGCGCGAGGGCCAGCACAATGGCCAGGGGTACTCGACGCTGGGCAAGGGTGCGCATGGCAGGAGCGGGGCACGCCGACTCGGGGCACCGAGCGAGCGCGGCATGGTAGGTCGGATGCCTCAAACGGGTCAATACAGATGGCTGTTTTTCGTGCCGCTCCCCTGCCCGTAAGTGATTGCGATTCCGGTACTTTCTACCGAGGCGTCGCGCGGCGTGGCGCGATCGCCTCGCGGTGCCCAACGGGGCAATTTGAGGAATCGTTCGCGGTCGCGCCGGTCGTTCCGCAGGCGAGACGGAAATCGTCGGAAATCTGGGAAGCGTAACAGTTTACTTCCGCCCGACGGCGGTTATACTCATAACCTCATTCAGCGCCGGGTCGACGGCGGAACATGGACTTTCTCTACGAAACGGCGGAAACCGCGCCCTGGCTCGTGCCTCGCGATAGCGCAACATCTCGTTGGGAGAACGTGCAGCATGAATAAGCAACTGCGACTCTTCCTGGGCTGTTTCATTGCCCTGGTGGCCACGGCGTTCGGCTTCATTGTCAGGGCCCTTATCCTGAAAGACTGGCAGTCCCAATTCAATCTCAGTTATGAGCAGCTTGGCAACATTCAGGGTGCGGGGCTCTATCCGTTTGCTATCTCGATCATTCTCTTCAGTTTGATCGTCGACAAGATCGGCTACGGTCGGACGATGGTGTTTGCTTTCGCCTGCCACACCGTCTCCGCCGTTTTGACGATTTCCGCGCCCATGTTTCTCGCCGCCGAGGGCGCCTCGGCGGAGGCCGTCGCGCACGGGCAGCAGATGGGTTACTGGATGCTCTATGTCGCCACGTTCATCTTCGCCTTGGGCAACGGCACCGTGGAGGCGGTCATCAATCCCGTGGTCGCCACCGTCTACGCCAGGAATAAGACGCACTGGCTCAACATTCTTCACGCGGGTTGGCCGGGAGGTCTGGTGTTTGGCGGCTTGTTGACCATTGGAATGTCGGTGCTGCCGTTAACGTCCTTGCCCGGCTCGTTGTGGCAGTGGCAAGTGGGCCTCGTTCTCATTCCCACAATCCTGTATGGAGTGTTGCTGTTAGGCCAGAAGTTTCCGGTGCAGGAGCGCGTTGCGGCGGGTGTCTCTTACCGGGATATGCTCGGGGAATTCGGCGCCGCAAGCTGCTTGATCGTCTGTTTCCTTTTGATCCGCGGCGTTGACAACATTCTTGGTGTCTTCGACACGACGCTCGCCGGGGTCATCGGTGCTTCGGGGCTGATCGACACTCTCTCGCAGCACATGCTGGGGTTCTGGGCGCACGCCATTGTGCATCTTGCGATTGCGCTGGTTCCGACCATTCTGTTCGCCCTGTGGATTCGCCGTTTCGGCCGGCCGATGTTCGTGGTTCTGTTGCTGATCATGTTCCTGCTGGCCACCACGGAGCTGGGCACCGATACGTGGATCGCCAGCATCATGACCTCTGTGCTGGCGAATCCCCAGGCAGGTGGGTTGGTGCTGGTTTACACTTCGTTCATTATGTTCGTGCTGCGATTCTTTGCCGGTCCGATCGTGCACCGAATCTCGCCGTTGGGCCTCTTGGCCACCAGCGCGTTAATTGCGTCGATCGGCCTGTTTTGGCTCTCGAACGCTGGCACCGGCGTGGTGCTGGTCTTCATCGCCGCCACGTGCTACGGCCTGGGCAAGACGTTTTTCTGGCCCACGACGCTGGGTGTCGTCTCCGAGCAGTATCCCAAAGGGGGCGCCTTGCTGCTCAATGGCATCGCCGGCGTGGGCATGATCGCCGTCGGGGTGCTGGGCAATCCCTTGATCGGCGCCATTCAGGATCGCGACTTGAGCGCCCAACTCAAGACAGAACAACCCGCCATTCACGCCGAGGTCATTGTCACCAAGCCCGGTATTCTCGGCGAAAGTTCGGAGAGCGTGGATCCGGCGCGGAGCGACCAGTTGCAGAAAGACCATCCGATTCAGTACAAGGAGCTCGAGCAGATCACCGCCACCAGCCGGCAAAGCACGCTGGGCAAAATCGCGTTTCTCCCGGCCATCATGTTCCTCAGCTACCTGGGGCTGATCCTGTATTTCCGCTCCAAGGGCGGTTACAAAGCCGAGGTGCTCACCGGCCACGGGGCGAAGGATGAAGAATTCACCGGTGGCGTCGAGGGACCGGTGGAATAGTGTGCTAGCTGCTGCTTCATGTGACGCTATGCGCATTCGCGGCCACATTTACGTGGCGCGCCTTCGGAGTACGATTTTCCCCGCCATTCGCGTCGCGCGAATCCCGCCAGGAAAGTCGGTACGGGCGGCGTCGGGGACACCGTTTTCGCAGGACTCCCCCCGCGCCAGCGCCGCCAGCGCCGTCCACTCGTCGTAGCCCATTTCCATCTCCGGCCAGTCAAGTCTGCGCCAGACGGACTTGAGCATCTCGCACAACAGGTATTCCGGCGTATCGGCCAACAGGCCGCAGTCGACGCGGACCGCGCCGGTCCCCTCGAACGCGACACACTGCCGGGTCAACGCCTCCGCCTGTTGGCTGACGACTCGCTGCGCCTCGTCGGTCAGCTTACCCAGCCGCACCAACGCGTCGACCACGCGCGCGTTGTAGTCCGCCTCCAGCCGGGGGAGCAGGTCGTGGCGGATACGGTTGCGGGCCCGGCTGGGATCGGCGTTGGTGGAATCCGTGCAATAGGGCTGCTGGAGCCGGCTCAGATAATCGAGCACCTCGGACCGGCGAACTTCCAACATTGGCCGCACGACTACCACGCCGGAGCCGAGCGCGCGGCACCGCGGGATGCCGCTCATGCCGGCCAGCCCCGTGCCGCGTACGATATTGTGAAGAATCGTCTCCGCCTGGTCGTCGGCGGTATGCGCCGTGGCAATGTATCGGGCACCGATTTGCTCGGCCTTCCTACGGAGAAACTTGTATCGGGCGCGACGGGCGGCTGCCTCGAAGCCAAGTCGACGTCGCGACGAGTCGTCCAATAGGTGGGCGTCATCCGATGGGGCTGGCTCGCCCGATTCCTGTCGGCCCACGTGGCAGGGCAGGCCGTGCTCGCGGCAGAATCGCACGACGAACGCTTCGTCGGCCTGTGCGTGGCCGGGCCTGAGACCGTGGTTGAAATGGGCCACCACGAGTCGCCCAACCCCCCGCTCGCCGCGTGCATCCCCCGGCTCGCCAAGCGTGTGGGGCAGACATTCCTGTCTGCCAGCACCTTTGTTGTGATCTCCTTGCCCCTGTTCCCGGAGCGTGAGCATCCCCCTCGCCAGGGCCATGCTGTCAGGCCCGCCCGAGACGGCCAGCAGGACCGTCACATCGCGCCAGTCGGGGATAGGCCACGAGCCAGCGAGTTTCTCGACAAACGGGTCCAATTGGTGCGGCATGGGGCAACGGGCTGGCATGGCCCAGGGTGGGGGCGAAATATGGTTGAAGTCCGGTACGACAGCGCTTAGGATACGTTAAGTGCCAACGTGGCTAGGTGCCACGTGGGCATTTGGTATATGTTGATGAGTCCATCGCGCCCGCGGCAAGCCCGGGAAAGGGGCGTCGAGCGCGAGGTCGTTCGAATCAGTTTCCGTGGTATTCGGACCGGCAATCGGTGCCAAGACCCAACCCCATCAGCCAAAAGCATTTCGACCGATGAATCTGCTGCTTGTCCTTCTGGGATGCGTGATGAAGTGGTTACGCATCTATCCAAGCCGTCTAGAGCCGGTAGAGATTCCCTGCGACGGATCAAGGAGCCGTGAGCGACAACAGCGCGAGGATGCGGTTTTTTGGATTCCTGGCTGGGGTTGGATGATCGTGCCTGTGGCGAGAATCCGTCCCGAACTATCCCCCCTTGTCGAGGGGGGGCGCGAAGCGCCCCCACCGCGCGCGGGGATAGGACCGGGCGGATGAACCGTGCGGCGTCGGGCGACCGGCCCCGCACTCCCGTTAGCGCGATAAGAGTCAGCCGCCCCATTTGGCGTCGCGGCTGATACGGCACCTGCCGGGTCGGCATGGGCAGGCATCGAGCATGTTGGCGTTGTTGGTGGGCGTTTCGGCGAAGCCGGTACGCCATCCGCCGCCGCCGCATCTTCTGCCTGGGCACCTCCGTCACGGCACCTGATTCGAGCTCCTCTAGCTCACTAGCAACCCTTCTCCTGAGTGCGCCGCCAACGGTGTGCCGCCGCTTGGCCGTGGCCGCCACCATACGGCGACGTGCCCCTCATGGGGGCGGTGTCCCGGGCGCACGCTCGAGAGCAAGGTAGGGCAACGTGACGGTTCCCATTGGCTACGTGATCGGCTTAATCGTGCTGGCGATCGGCCTGACGGTGGTGCTGATCAAGCTGTTGGATCGGCTCCGCCGCCGCGACGCCGAAACGCAGGCGGCGGCCATTCTCGACAAAGCACGGCAGGACGCAGCCAACCGACTCAAAGAGGGCGAGCTGGAGATCAAGGAGAGGGCGCTGTCGCAAAAGGCCGACAGCGAGCGCGAGCAGAGCAAGGTGCAGGACGAGCTGCGGCAGCGCGATCGCGCCCTCGACAAGCGGCAAGAGTCGCTCGAACAGCAGGCTGACGATTTGCGTAAGCAGGAGCGCATCGTAGAGAGCACGCAGCGCCGCCTGGCGGAACGCCTGGAGGACGCCAACCGACGTAACGAGGAGTTGGGCAAGCTGCTGGACATGCAACGCCAGACGCTGCACGAGGTGAGCGGCCTCAGCCGCGACGAGGCGACGCGGCGATTGCTCGACGCCCTCGGCCAGGAGCTGACCAAGGAAGCGGGAACGGTCATTCTGAAGCACGAAAAGCGCCTGGCCGAGGAGTGCGAGGCCAAGTCGCGCGAAGTGCTGCTGACGGCCATGTACCGCTACGCCGCCGCTCACACGGCCGAATGGACGACCAGCACCGTCGACATTCCTAGCGACGAGATGAAAGGACGCATCATCGGCCGCGAGGGACGAAACATCCGTGCCTTCGAGAAGGAGACCGGCGTCGACGTCATCATCGACGACACGCCCGGCGTGGTCATCGTCAGCGGCTTCGACCCCGTGCGGCGCGAAACCGCCCGCATCGCACTTTCCAAGCTGATCGCCGACGGCCGCATTCACCCTTCCCGCATCGAGGAGGTCGTGGGCGAAACCCGCAAGGAAATGGATCAGCTCGTTCACAAGAAGGGAATCGAAGCCGCCCAGGAAGCCGACGTACACGGTCTGCACGACCGCATCTTGCAGATGCTGGGGCGGATGCACTTTCGCACCAGTTACAGCCAGAATGTGCTGCGCCACAGCATCGAAGTCGCCTTTCTGTCGGGGATGCTGGCCGAGATGGTCGGTCTGGACGGAACGCTCGCCCGTCGCGCCGGACTGCTGCACGATATCGGCAAGGCCGCCGACCACGAGTTGGAAGGGGGCCACCCGAGAATCGGCGCCGACCTGCTCAAGCGGCACGGCGAGCGACCCGAAGTGGTCCACGCCGCACTGGGGCACCACGACGAAGTGCTCAGCGAATATCCGTATACTGTAATCGTGGCCACGGCCGACGCATGTAGCGCATCGCGCCCCGGCGCGCGGCGCGAAACGCTCGACCGCTACATCAAAAGGATGGAGGAGCTGGAATCGATCGCCAGCAGCTTTGACGGCGTCGAGCAGGCGTTTGCCATTCAGGCCGGTCGCGAGATACGCGTCATCGCCAGTGCCCGCGACACCGACGACGCCAAAGCCGCCAAGCTCTGTCGCGACATCGCCAAAGCCTTCGAGGCTCGCTTGACATACCCGGGCGAAATCAAGGTGACCGTGGTCCGAGAATCGCGCTTTACGGAATTGGCACGCTGATCGACCGTATGTTGACCGGCCAAGTGCCGTGCGACGCATCATCGCGATCCTGCATTGGCCTTTTGCGCCGTGGGTGGGGGCGCTGTCGCGCCCGGAATCGTTTCCCTGTTCTTCGACCCCTTGCCCGATGAGGACCTGCCCACCGTGAGGCTGCTATTGATTGGCGACATCGTTGGCAAGCCCGGTAAACAGATCGTCTCCCGGGCCGTTCCGATGCTCCGTCGCCGCGAGGGAATCGATCTGGTGGTCGCCAACGGCGAAAACGCCGACGGCGGCTCGGGCATCACGCCCGAGACGTATCAGGCGCTCATCTCGTCGGGAGTCGATTGCGTTACGTTGGGCGACCACATCTATCGCCGCAAGGAAATCTTCGACGTGCTCGACACGAGCACCAACATCGTGAAGCCGGCCAACTTTCCACCCGATGCACCGGGCCGCGATTGGGCGCTGGTCCAGGCCGCCGATGGAACGCCGGTCGCCGTGTTCAGCCTGCTGGGCCGCGTTTTCATGCGGCCCGTCGACTGTCCGTTTCGGGCGGCCGACCGCGTGCTGGAGGAGATTCCATCGCACGTGAAGGTCGTGCTTGTCGACTTTCACGCCGAGGCGACGAGCGACAAGCAGCTCATGGGACGTTACCTCGATGGCCGTGTGAGCGCCGTGCTGGGTACGCACACTCACGTGGCGACGGCCGACGAGCAGATTCTGCCCGGCGGCACGGCGTTTCAGTGTGACGTGGGTATGACGGGGCCGCACGACAGCATCCTCGGCCGCCGGATCGACCGCGTACTGGAGACCACCGTAACCTTCCGGCCCACCTATTTTCAGGTCGCTAGCGGCGACGTGCGGCTCTCGGGGACCATGGTCGACGTCGATCCGCACAGCGGTCGGGCCACCGGTATCCATCGATTGGTGGTCGCCGGTGCCGAGTTGGCCATGCCGGCGGAATCGACCGACGCTTGATCGGTGCGGCAGCACCGCCGCTCGGGCCGCACTGCTGCTCGGGCCGCACTGCCGCTCGAGCCACCCAGGTGTCCCTAGCCGACGCGAATCGGCTAACATGGGCTATCGCGTGGCAAATCACGCCGCAGTACGGGTACAATGGGCGGCGTCGGCGAGACAGGCGAGATGATCGCCGAGCCGTACATTCCCCGCAGATGCGGATATCGCGAATTCCCCGTGCCGTTTGCGAAAGCCGTATTGTGGCCCAAAGGGCGGCACGTTATTCTCCCCCTCCTTTCGCGCGTGATCGCAGTGTCGCAGCCGAACGGGCATGATGCGCAGCGGTTTCCCTGGTACTTGCGGCTTGCCCTGGCGGTCGTGGGCATGGGACTGTTGGTGCTGTTGGGTACGGCCCGCTATCTCGAGCCCAGCCCCAACGGATTTGGTACGCACCAGCAACTAGGGCTGAACCAGTGCGGACTTCGGCAGTTGTACGGAATCCGCTGTCCGTCGTGCGGCATGACCACGTCGTGGGCTCATCTGACGCGGGGGCACGTCGTTCGTTCGCTCAAGTGCAATTCCGGAGGAACGCTGCTGGGCATCTGTGCCTTGATCGTGGGACCGTGGTCGCTGGCGTCCGGCGTGCTGGGTAGATGGCTGGTGCGGCCGCCTCATCCGTTTGTCATTGCCGCCGTCGCGGCCGTCGTGTGGGTGGTAACGCTTATCGATTGGGGTATCCGGCTCAGCTTGTGACAGAACGCACCGCGGGCCGTTTCGCCGCGCAGGGATGTCGCGGCTTCGACCATACAAGGAGGTAGCATGCGTCGCTCTACCCAAATCCTGGCGGTCTTCATGGCCGCTGTTACCCTGGTGACATTGTCGTCGGGATGCAACATGCTTCATCTCGCCTACTACGTCATTAAGGGGAACAAGGTCCCGGCGGAATTCGACGGCCTGAAGGGCAAGCGCGTGGCCGTGGTGTGTGTTTCCAGCTCGTCGTCTTACGGCGTCGATAGCGAAACGACGCTGCTGGCCAACACCATGGCCCTCGTTCTGCGCCAGCGGGTGCCTCACATTTCGCTGGTTCCGCAGGACGAGATAGCCGACTGGATCGACAACAACAGTTGGGACCAGCTCAACTACCAGCAGATCGGCCGCGGCGTGAAAGCCGAAATGCTCGTGGTCGTGGAGCTGGCGTCGTTCCGCTACCGCGACGACGCGACGCTCTACCAGGGCAAGGCGGACGTGGCCGTCAAGGTGTTCGACATGCAAGCAAGCGGCGACATGGTATGGAGCAACCGCGAGCCGGACTTCTGTTTCCCGGCCAACGGCGGCTACCACACCACCGAGATGAGCGAATCGAGGTTCAAACGCGAGTTCATCAAAGTGCTGGCGGAGCAGGCGGCTCAGCACTTTTACGACTACGAGTTTGAAGAGAGCGTGGCCCGCGACGCGCACTTGATTCGCTGAGCGTGGACCGTGTCGCTCTGGCGCAGCACCGTGCTTCTTCGCGCCTGCGCGCGAAATCGGCCGCCAGAGCAGAGGCGCAAGCGGCCGTTTAAGAGCCACTGTGCTCGCGCGACTCTACCCATGCCCGAGCGGGCGGTTACAGCGGGGGCACCTTGCGCTTCGGGGGACGCTTGGGGCCCGTGTTCTTCACGTCGTCGGACGGTGGTGGGGCGGGTCCGCCGGCGGCGGGTGGCCGCGGCGGCGCCAGGTCCGTGAAAGTCTCAGTCCACTTCCAACCCAGCGGCTGCTCGAGCTCGCGGGATGCCAACAGTGCCCAGGGAGTGCCGGGGTGGTCCTTTACCACGCGCTCGAGCAACTCGCGCGCCTTGTCGGCACTGTTTTCGAGCTGGCTACCGACGCTGATTTCGTCGGCAGGCGCGAGAACCCAGGTGTTGTTCTTTTCTTCTTCGAACTTCAGACCCCGCTTAGCTTTGGCCAGCATGGCGTTGTACGACTCGGTGCGGACCTTTACGGCCAGCACGCGTCCCAAAGCCAGGTCGAAGCCGGCTTGCCACCGCGGAGTGGTTTCCTTCTCGCGGTCGGCTTCGCCGAGCTTGAGCAGCTCGTAAAGTCCGTTGACCTTGGGTTCGAGCTTGGCTGCTTCCTTCTGCGCCTCGGAAAGATCGTTGGCCAGCGCGGCCTCGTCGCGCTTCACAAAACGAAGCCGCGGTTCGTCCATCGGTGTCAGCCACGACGCTTGCGAAGCCTTGACCAGCGCGGCGCGGGCTTTGTTCTGCGAAAGCTGCCGCATGTACACGTCGGTCGACACGTAATCGGGTCGATAGCGACGCATGATCGCGGGATCGAAAAAGTACTCGAGGTAAGCGGAGTACTCTGCCGTATCGCGCTGGCGAATGGTTCGGTTCACGTTGCGGTTGGGGTGCACGGCGAAGAAGATGCCCCCCGTTTCGTACGCCAGCCGCGTTAGACCGAACGGACCGAAGCCGGAGTCGATCGGCTCTTCGTCCGTGCGATCGCCCGAAAAGTGGAGCTTGACGCGTTCGGGCAAGAGCGACTCGGGGCCCTGATCGACGACGCCCCATTGGGGTGTCTGATCGTATTGGGGGTCGGGATCGACCCACTTGACCATCGTTTCTTTGCGGCCGAAGGGGGCCGGAACACCGACCACGTACACGGGAATCTCGTACTGGCGGCACTCCTTAACGGTGGTTTCCAGGCCGTCCTGATCGTCGCCCGCCTCGTCGGTGAAGACGACGATCATTACGTTACGCTTGGGTTGCTTGGTCTGTGCGTCGGGTACACGCAAGCTTTTGTACTCCTGCGCGGCCAGGTACACGGCCGAAAACACCTTCTCGATGCCCGACTCGTCGGCCGGAAAGTTCTCGACCGCTTCCTTGATTTCGGCCAGATTGTCGGTGGGTTTCTTCGTGTGCAGTTCGACGGTGTTGCCGAAGCTGACGATCGATGTCAGCAGGGGCTTGTCGTCGTATTTCTTGAAGGCGGGATTGCCGGCAGCTTCGATCACGCCGAGTTCCTCGTAGACGCGGTCGAAGCGCCCCAGCACCTCGCTGCGCTGCCGCAGCATGCTGGGCGAACGATCGAAGACCCAGACGACGAGCGTCTTGCGGTCGGCCAGTGAGAGAAGAATCTCGTGCGTAATGCGGTCGATCGCGCCGCTGGCGCCGGTGATGCCCTCGCCCGCTTGGCCCTTGACGGCAAGGTTGTCGCTGTAATTGGGCCCCGTGGCGACGGTAATCACTTCGTTGATGTCGATCTCGCCCGTGTTCGTAGGCGGCAAGTCGACATGCCGCGGCACGTCGGAGACTTCCGAAATGATGAGTGCCATCGCATCGGGCATATCAATGCTGCTGAAGTTGCCGGCGCCGATCTCCTCTTGGGGCTCTTCGTCGAAGGCGAACTGATCGGGGAGCTGTAACTCCACTTCCTCGTCTTCGACGGGAACGAGAAGCGTGACCTTACGCAGCGAGTCGTCGGTGCGGAGCGTCACGAAGGCCAGCACGATCAGCAGCGCCAGATGGAACAGCATGCTGATGAACCAGACGGGAGCGTCGCCGTCGAGCGGCGTTTCTTCCTGACCCGTCCGATGTTGCCACCAAGTGCGAAATCCACGAATGGGGTTCACCGCAGCTTCTCCTGTTCCGGGTACGTCGGGCACCGCTGCCCTGATGCTGACCGCCATCGGCGCGCAGGCACCTCGTGAGCGACCCCCAATCGCTCATCGGGTCGACCGCATGCGCCAATTCCACGCGATGCGGGTCAACCTCCCTATAATTCAACCTCCGTATTCTCTGCGAAAGGGATTGCCTTTGCAACCTATTTCGCCCGTTTTCTGAGCCCGTGTCGCGGTGGGAATGGGGCCGTATTTCCTTGCGCTTTACCAACTTGGGAGCCAGGCAACCGAAGTGCCGAGTCCACACGGCGGCTCGGGTCAAAGGCCGCCGGGCGCGACGTTCGAAGCCCCTTCGAATCGGACCGGGACCCAGGCGGTCCCGACTCGCTTACCGTAAACGTTCCCTACACTTAAACGATCTGGAGCCGCAGAAGTACCCTCGCCAAACGGTGGTTCTTCACCTCCGGCGCCGTTTGGCCATGGCGAGGCGGAGCCACGCCAGGGCATCGACTTTACCTAAGTCGAACTTTAGGAATTAGTTGCGACGTTTGGCCGGCCAATTCCCTTACCGCTTTGGCGCGAGCACGCCCGCGGCGGTACTCGGCCTCGTGCCGTTGAACGCCGCTCGGCCGCCGAAAGACACCCCCGGCGGGTAAATTCGGGTGCCAAACAAGAACGCGAGGCGCCCCGCGCACGTCTCGCGTAGGTCCGGCTTCGTCGGCATGAGGCATGATCAGGCTCAGCCGCGAAGCGACCGGCATAGCTTGAAAACTCTCCCCTAGCAGTACCAGTAGTTAGCGGAACCCTGGCCACACGACGAGGAGATGCGACCTGATTTGGCGAACGACAGCGTGGCGGTTCCGAATGACCAGGCTGTTGAACCGCCCAGCCAGGCCACTTCTCACGTTTGTTGACCGGTGGGCCGCATACACTTACGATGGAATAGGGGTCAGCGGCCGGAACGGGCAAGTGCGCCTGTTTCGGACCGTCACTTCATCGGGGGCCCCCGGAGGGTCGATTCGGCCGCGCGAGGGAACTCCCGTTTCTGTCTTTTGGAAAGGTGCCCTAGGGTCATGATGCGATTCCATTTGCGCGAGGCCATTGGACCGCAGCCGCGTGCCGGGCGATGGTACGTCCTTGCTATGTCGGGCTTGGCCGCGATTGCCGCCATGCTGGCGATCGCTCTGTCCGTCGCTCGAGTTCACGCGGCCGAGGGCGAAGAGCCGGAGATCGCCGAGCCGGTTAACGACTCGACGCAAACGAAGGATGGACTGGTCCTTCGCTATACGTACTATCCCGGCCGAGGCGACAACAAGACGGTGCCGATCATTCTGCTGCACGGCTTCAAGGAGCAGCGGGGCGTGTACGATGCGTTTGCTTCGTACTTGCAGCGCCAGGGTCATGCGGTGATCGTGCCCGATCTGCGCGGGCACGGAGACAGCACGCGATTCGCCGACACGGAGAAGCCTGCCCTGGACGATCCCGACAGGCTGAAGTCGACGGACTTTGTCGGCATGAACCTCTACGACCTCGAGGCGATCAAAAAGATACTGGTGGATAAGCACAACGAAGGAGAGCTGAACATCGAGCTGTTGTGCGTGATGGCGGCCGACGTGAGTACGATCGTGGCGGTGAACTGGGCCGTGCGGGATTGGAGCTGGCCGCAGCTTCCTTCGATCAAGCAAGGGCAGGACGTAAAAGCGCTGGTGCTCCTTTCGCCCGAGCGTTCGTTTAAGGGTTATAATTGCACGCGCGCCCTGGCGACGGACCTGATGCGCGCCAAGTTCCCCACCAAGCTGTCGATCCTGATCGCAGTCGGCCAGAAGAATCCCGAGGAGAGGCGAGAGGCCCGCAACCTTTTCAATCAGTTAGAACGCGCCTACCCCAAGCCCGAATTGCCCGCCGATCCCACGCCCGAGGACCGTTTCAAGGAGCAATTCCTCTTCTGGGCACCGGCCAACACGGACCTGCAGGGAACCGACCTGCTCGACTCGAGGCTGGAGTTGGGGGTCGCGGAGTTTATCGCGGACTTCGTCAAGTATCGACTGGCGGAAACGGTCGACAAGTATCCCTGGCGCGAACGCCGCAGCCCGTGAACAAGTGACGCTGAACCGCGCTGCGAGTGCCCCCCGCAAGCCGTCGGCGTGGCTAGGACGGCGGCAAGTGACGTGGCAACTCGGCTGAAGCCCGAGGGAAGTGGCGGCGGCAACCGATCAGGGCACGGGGACCAAGCCGTCGGTCGCTGGGCGATTCACGTCTTCGATTCCCCGCCCGTTGGAAGACGACGCATTGCCGCTCGCGGACGAGCCTCGCGGAGACGCTTGCGCCGGCGATGACGTGGCCGCATCTCCGGATGTGACCGCATCACGGGTTGTGGATTGCGAATCGCCCGGAATCACCACTTCCAGCCCGATCGGGAGCAGTTCCGGATCGCGCAGCGCCAGTCGGTTGGCCTGGTAGATCTCGGTCCATCGGTCGGAAGACCCCAGATATCGTTGGGCCAGCTCGGCCAGCGTATCGCCGTCGACGATCACGTGCCTGCGCGGCGGTTGCGGCGACGGGGGCCGATGTTCCTCCGCCGTGGTTCGCCGGTTCTCGTCCGTGTCATCGCTTCGATCGCCGGTCGGCAACACCGGCGGATCCAGTAGCGATCGGTACCGCGACGCCAATTCGGGAGTCGGTTCCAATCGGTCGAGGCGAGCCGGCGTAACGATTCCGGAAGGGGAGGCGGCGTCGCCATCTCTTGCGGCCGGGTCGTAGAGGCCGATGGCCGGTGAAATGCCCGATTCGGGCGGCACCTGCAGCGGCACGCTCCCCTGACGCGGAGAATCGATTCGAGACAGAGACGCGTCGGCGCTGTCCGATTGTAGGGTCGCCTGCGGCGGCGCGCTGCGACGCCCGAACAGCAAGTACGCCGCGCCGACTGCTACCCCCAAAACGACCAGCGTCACGGCGATGGTCTTCACACGTTGCATTTTGCACCTCAAGCCAGCCACTGCCGCCGCGCTCGACACCGCCCCATTGTCTTATCGACCATCACCCGTTCCAAAGTACAGCAATCGCACTTCGTAGGCCGACTGGGCAAATGGGGGAAGCTGTGCGGGAGGCAGGCCATGCGTGCTGCGTAGAAAGACAGGTTCGCGGCGACCCTCGGGCCCCGCGGCGCATTCCGCGCCGATTGCGGGTCGTTCCGCGTCGATTGCGACCGGGGCGGTAGAGGGGGGCGCATCGCCACGACGATGGCGTGCCCGGGCTGCGATGGCACGTCGCGACGTCAAACGGTCGCTTTGACTGCCGGCTTGGAGGTCGCCGTCTTGCGATTCATCAGCCAAACGAGAACCGGCGAAGCGATGAAGACGCTGCTATAGGTGCCGACAACAATGCCCACCAGCAGTGCGAAGGCGAAGCCGTGAACTCCCTCGCCGCCGAAGAAATAAAGGATCGCGACCACGATCAACGTCGTTCCCGAAGTCAACAGAGTGCGGCTTAGCGTTTGATTGACGCTTCGATTGACCATGTCGGCCGTAAGTTGCTGGCTCTTGCCGCGCACCTCGCGAATGCGGTCGAAGACCACAATGGTGTCGTTGAGCGAGTAGCCGATGATCGTCAACAGCGCGGCGACCACGGGTAGGCTGATCTTGAATTCGATAATCTGGGCAAATCCCAGGATGTCCTTGAGCCAGTAGCTAACGGCCACCGCTCCCACGGTGATGGATACATCGTGAACGAGGGCCACGACGGCTGCCAGGCCGAACGAAACGCGCTGAAATCGTATCCACAGATAAATGATGATCCCCAGCAGGCTGGCCAGGAGGGCCGCCATGGCCATGGCCTGGGTGTCGCCTGCGACCTGTCCGCCAATTTTGTTGGACGACGGCCAGACCGGAGTCTCTGACAGGTCGCTCTTCACGGCGTCGAGAATGGCCATCGTCTGTTGCTTGTCGGCACCCAATTCCAGGTGCCACTTGACGTATCCGACATTGCTGGTTTCTGTCCAATCAGGCTGCGGCGGTTCCGGGCGAATGCGCAGTACAAGATCGTCGATGCCTTGGGCCGCAGCGGCGGCGCGAAGCGCCTCCGTGAGCGCGGGGCCGTGGATTTCATGCCCGAACGCAACCGTGACCTGACTCGTGAAGTCGTTCCGTGTTGCGCCCGGTGTCGACGGCGTGCTCGGCCCTTCCGACGGAGCCGTGCCTGGTCCTTCCGGCGGCGGCGAAGTTGCGCCGCCTCGATCATCGGTCGACGTGACGCCGTCAGCGGTGGACGGCTGTCCGTCGGCCGCTGACGAGGTATCGGGCAATTCTTGACCGTTCGAGCGCGGCGTGGCATCGGGCGCTTCTTGCCCGTTGGTGGACGTGGATGCGTCGGGTGAATCATCCTCGTCGGTCGAAGGCGTGGCGTCGTTCGCGTCCGGCCCCTTTGCGGCGCCGACGGCCTCGGGGGAATTCTCCCCCTCGTCCGATGTTGTGGCGTCAGGAGATTCGTCCCCTTCGCTCTCCGCGGGTCCAACGAACGAGAGGCCGCACGGTTGCTCTTCGCCCCCTTGGTCGGTCGCATCGCCGGACGCCGCGTCGTCTCCTTGCTTCGTATTCCCGGCGGCGGGCTGTGTTTCGTTGGAAGATTCGCCTGGCGACTGGGAAGTCGAAGTGCCCGATCCCGCGGTCTCTGGCCCCGCGGTAACGATGGACTCGGGAACGTAATCGAGCGAGTACGATGCCAGCAGGCTTTTTCCTTGCTCGTCGCGGAAGATTTCGCGGAGCACATCCTTGAGGTAGTCGACGCTTTGCAGCGATGTATTGACGTTGTACCAGGTGTTGGCTTCCTGTCCGTCCACTTCCATGCTGGTGGCCGACCAGTCGACCTTGCCGCTCGGCGGTGTGAAATCCTTGCCGTACTTTTGCTGTTGCAGGAGGGGGAGTATCTCTTCTTCGGACAAGTCGTTCAGGGCACTACCGAGTTCATCGTTGAGAGCGGAGCGCAGCGCCTTATCCTTCAAAAGCTTTGCATCGAGCTTGTTCTGGATTTGTTGAAGCCGATCGTTCGTGCCGTCCAGCACGTCGGCCAGGTGCCCGCGCAATTCCTCGTCGGGCATGGGACGTTGGAAAACGACGTGCACGGCCGTGCCGCCGGCCAGGTCGATGTCGAAGATGCGCTTGCCGCGCACGCCCGTTGCCACGACGCCCGCCACGATCAGTATCAGCGAGCCGGCCACGGCGATCTTCCACTTCGACATGAAGTCGAACTTCGTATTGGTGAGCAGGCGCATCATGCCGAGCTTGGTGATCCACCGCCGGCGCTCGGCGATTTCGAACACGGCGCGGGAGCAGAAGATGGCCGTGTACATGCTCATGACGATGCCCAAGATGAGCGTCACGGCGAAACCGCGAATCTGGTCGGTGCCGATGGCGTACAGCACGATCGCCGTAATCAGCGTCGTGATGTTGGCGTCGACGATCGTGCCGGTGGCCCGCGAGAACCCGTTGCGGATCGCCATCCGCAGCGAGGCCCCGCGTTCGGACTCCTCGCGAATGCGTTCGTAGATCAGCACGTTGGCATCGACGGCCATGCCGACGGTCAGCACGAGCCCCGCCAGACCGGGCAGCGTGAAGGCCGCCCTAACGAGGAACATCACGCCTAGGATCAGCACGATGTTGGCCGCCACCGCCGCGCACGCCACGATTCCCGCAAAGCGGTAGTACACGGCCATGAACAACAGCACGAGCACAAGCGAAACGACAATCGCATAGCTTCCGCTCTTGATGGTCTGTTTACCCAAGAGAGGGTCGATGCGGTTTTCGCTGATGGGAGTTTTGTTGAGCGCGGCGGGAAGCCGACCGGCCTTGAGAATGCTGACGAGGAAGTCGACCTCCGGCTGCGTGAAGCGGCCGGTGATCTCGCCGCGGTCGCTAATGTTGCCGCGAATCGCCGGGGCGCTCAGCAGCTCATCGTCCAGCACAATGCCCAACAGGTAAGCGTGGTCGGTCTGCGAGTCGGGCAGGAAGCTGCCGGTCAGGCCGCTCATCAGGAACGACCCTCCGGCGGTCATGGAGAAATTGACCGCAGGGTTGCCCGTATTGTCGAAACTGGAGCGCACCGAGCTGAGGTGTCCCCCTTCCACGTTGTAGCCGTCGTCGGCGAACATCAGCACGTCGACTTCTTCAATACCGTTCGCGGCGAGCCAATCGGTAAGCGTGTAGCTGGGTTCCTTCATCGACCGCGCGGCCTGAATGCGCTGATACGCTTCGGCCGGGATGTGGATGAACTCGGGCTTCGGCGGGCCGCCGCACTTCTGACAAATGCCGGGCTGCGATTCGTAATGAATGATCTTCTTGGTGGCCGCGTCGCGGAAAAGATAGCTCAGGTTGTCGAAGCGCAGAGGCAAAAGCCCGCGAACCTTATTCTCCTCGCCGGACTCGCGTCCCACGCGGACCCACGTGCCCACTTCGACGCCGGCGTCGACAATCGATCTCTTCCCAAAGTGCTCAGGGTCCTGCGCCAAGGCGAACAGGTAATCGTGGCTCCCGGGATCGGCCACGATGCGAAACCGCAAGAAGCCCGCCTTGACGATCTTCTGCTTAAGCTGATCGATGGCGAGTTGATCGACCTCGGGTACGATGATTTCGATTTGCCGGTCGCCGTACGGGCGCACGATAATCTCGGAGACGCCCGCCGGATTGATCCGCTGCCTCAGCGGGCCGACGACGTCGGTTGCGGTCACGCGCTCCGCTTCCGACTGTTCCGGATCGCTGGCGATCTCGTAGATGAGGATGACGCCGCCGTTGAGGTCGATGCCGAGCTTGGGGGCATTGCCCGAGGCGAGCCCTAACACCACCACCACCGAAGCGCAGGAGATCGAGCCGAAGATGAGTGCCAGCTTCCAGCCGTAGTCGGCCATGCGGACCGCCTTGGCCAGGTAAATGCCAAGCATGATCGGCACCGCGATGGCGATCGCCGTGATCCACAACTCGTTGTACCACTGGGTGTACCAGTGGCCGGTTGTCTCGGCCAGCAATACGCTCAGCGGATGGTTCATCGGCATGATACGCACTTCCTGCTACGCGGCACTCGCGGCGATGACTCGCGGCGATGAC
>CAYQAJ010000027.1:28312-30938 GCA_964415245.1 uncultured Pirellulaceae bacterium
ACTCGCGGCGATGACTCGCGGCGATGACATGCGGCGCGCCCCGGTCCGAACTTCAGCCGGACTCCTTCTTCGACTTGTCGTCCTTTTCGTCCGCCTGGTCGCCGGAATCGATGCGGTCGATGGCGCTGCGAAGAACGCGGATGCGGGTGTTGTTGGAGTCGTCGATCCGCAGGGTAACCATATTGCTGTCCTTGGATGCGTTGACGACGGTTCCGTGGATGCCGCCGATGGTCACGACGCGATCGTTCTTTTGCAGGTTGGAGAGCAACTGCTTCATCTGTGACCGCTCGCGCTGCTTGGGGCGGATCAGCACCAGGTAGAAAACGGCGAACAGCAGCAGCATCAACAGCAGGGGGTTGCCCAGAATCATCTGCAGGATGCCGCCGCCCTTACCTTCGTCTGCTGCATCCGCCCCGTCCTCGGCGAGCAGAATCCACATTGCCAGTTCGGGCCATGTTGGCATGGTCAATCGAATCCTTCCGGTGTTCAGCCGCCGGCGCCGCGGCAATTCACCCAGTGTGATCGCTTGGGTAACCCTTCGCTTGGGTAACTCTTGAAGCGAAATCATCTTAAGGCGAAGGGGGGCGAGCGACAAGGGCAGGCGGCGGCCGAGTCGAGGGTCAAGAGACAAGAGCCGGAGGAAGAGTTCCGGGTCGAGCGGCACGAGCCGAAATTCGTCGGGAACGCAAAGTGCAAAACGCAAAGTCCAGAATGCGGCCGGCTTCGTCCTTGGTCGTTTGCGGCTCTTGACTCTCGACTCGGGGCTCTCGTCTTTCCCTTTCGCGCTACGGCTTGCCGTTTCGCAGGCGGCCGACGATGACCGAGGCGTTGTGGCCGCCGAAGCCGAAGCTGTTGCTCATCGCCACCTCCAAGCGGCGCTCGCGCGGCACGTTGGGCGTGTAATCCAGGTCGCAGTCGGGGTCGGGAGTTTCGAGGTTAATGGTCGGCGGCACGACGCTGCCCAAGAGCGCCTTGACCGAGACGACCAGCTCCACGCCACCGCTGGCCCCCAGCGAGTGCCCCAATTCGCTCTTGGTGCTGGAAATGCTCACTTTGCGGGCATGGTCGCCGAATACCTGTTTGATCGCCAGCGTTTCGGCTTTGTCGCCCAGGGGCGTTCCGGTGCCGTGGGCGTTGATGTAGTCGAGCGAGTCGGGAGGGATCGCAGCATCGGCCACCGCCAGCTCCATGGCGCGTGCGGCGCCGGCGCCGTTTTCGTCGGGTTGGGTAATGTGGCCGGCGTCGGTGCTGGCGCCGTAACCGAGCACTTCGCACAGGATCTCGGCGCCGCGCCTTCGAGCGTGTTCGAGCTCCTCGAAAATGAGGATGCCGGCCGCCTCGCTAAAGACGAAACCGTCGCGGTCGGCGTCGAAGGGGCGGCTGGCGCCGGCCGGATCATCGTTGCGCAGCGACAGCGCCTTGATGTTCTGGAAGGCGCTCAGTCCCATGCGGGTCATCGCCGCTTCGGTGCCGCCGGTGACGATGATTTCGGAATCGCCCCGCTGAATGGTCCTCAGAGCGTCGCCAATGGCGTTGGTGGCGCTGGCGCATGCCGTCGCAATCGAGTAGTTCGGCCCGCGCAGGCCGTGCAGAATGGCGAGATTGCTCCCCGCGGCGTTGAGCATCATCTTGGGGACGGTAAAGGCCGAGACGCGGTCGGGCCCCTTCAGTATTAGCCGCCCCATCTGCTCTTCGATTTCGGGCAGGCCGCCGATCCCCGAGCCGAGGATCACCCCCGAGCGGTTGGGGTCTTCGCGGGAAAAGTCGATGCCGGCCTGGCGCAGGGCGTCGGCGCACGCCACAACCGCGAATTGCGTGAAGCGGTCGATCCGCTTCATCTCTTTGGCGGCGATGTACTGGTGCGGGTCCCAGTCGTAGACATCGCCGCCGATGAGGACCTTGAGGTCAGAGACGTCGAACAGGCGCAGCAGATGGATTCCGCTTTCGCCCGCCAAAAGCCGCTGGAACAAGTCGTCGACCTGGCAGCTCAGCGAGGTGACGACCCCCAGGCCGGTTACAACGACGCGCCGTTTCATGCGTTGCTGATGATTCGCTCAAGAGGACTGCGCCTTCTCGATGTACTCGATGGCCTGTCCCACTGTTTGAATTTTCTCGGCGGCGTCGTCGGGGATGGTAATGTCGAATTCCTCTTCCAGTTCCATCACCAACTCGACGGTGTCGAGGGAATCGGCCCCCAAATCGTTCACGAACGAAGTCTCGGGGGTGACTTTTTCTTTTTCGACGCCCAGTTGATCGGCGACGATTGCAATGACGCGTTCGGCAACAGAGGCCACCTTCACCATCCTCCCATCGGTTGGCACACGAAACCGCCGGGGCGGCTCCGTATGCGTTCGAGGCTTGGAGAGTATCGACTCACAAGTTGTAGCAACCCCGAAACAAGCCCATAACATAGAGACTAACCGCCGGATCGGTCAAGACAGCCGAAGCCCCGATGCCCACGATTCTCGCTGGCCCCTCCCGAGTTTCTGCCCCTCGTGCCCGGCCGCCGCGTTTACGCCGCACGGCGGGCCCGGACCTGAACGATCGGGCTAACTGTGACGATACTCGTAGTAAGAGCTTATCCAAAAACCGTCTCAGAGAAGGGGACAGGCACATTTTGCTCCGC
>CAYQAJ010000028.1:0-3878 GCA_964415245.1 uncultured Pirellulaceae bacterium
CTCGATGCACCGATTCTGGCGATTCGGTATCTGCTGGGTTTGCGCCCCGACGAACCCATCCCGCGTGTCTCCGTGCGGCTGGGAACAACGCGCGGCACCAACGCCCTGATTACACGGCGCGGCGCGCTGGCGGCACTCGTCATCACCCGCGGCTTTGGCGACGTCCTGGCGATCGGCTACCAGAATCGGCCCTGGCTGTTCGACCTGGATATCGAAAAGCCGCCGCCTCTTTGCTCCCGCGTGGTGGAAGTCGAAGAACGCATCGCGTCCGATGGCAGCGTCCTCGTCGCTCCCGACGCCGAAAGAATTCGCGCCACGCTCCTTACGCTGCGCGAAGACAACGTCGAGTCCCTCGCCATCTGCTTGCTCAACGCCTATAGCAACGGCGAGCACGAGTTGCTCGTCGAGCGGACGGCTCGCGAGCTCGGTTTCGACGAGATCAGCGTCTCCAGCCGCGTGGCGCCGATGATGAAGATTGTGCCCCGTGGCGACACCACGGTGGTCGACGCCTATCTCAACCCCGTGCTTCGCTCGTACGTCGAGCGGCTTCGCGGCGCGCTTGGCGCGAGCAAACCGGGCGACCTGCGCCTTTTGACTTCGGCCGGCGGCCTGGTGCAGGCCGAGCGATTTGTGGGCAAGGATAGCATTCTCTCGGGACCGGCCGGTGGTGTGGTGGGCTTCTCGCGCGTGGCGCAAGGGGCGGGCTTCGAGCAGGCCATCGGCTTCGATATGGGGGGCACCAGCACCGACGTCTCGCGGTTCGACGGCCGGTTCGAGCTGGAGTACGAAACCGAGAAGGCCGGCGTGCGCATCGCCGCTCCCATGCTGGCTATCGAAACGGTCGCGGCCGGCGGCGGCTCGATCTGCCGGTTCGACGGCGTAAAGCTGGTCGTCGGCCCCGACAGCGCCGGCGCCGAACCCGGCCCCGCCTGCTATGGACGCGGCGGGCCGCTGGCCGTGACCGACGCGAATCTGCTGTTGGGCCGCATCTTGCCCGAGCATTTTCCATTTCCGCTCGACCGCCGGGCCGTGGAGCGCCGCTTCGACGAGATTGCCCGTGAGATCGCCGGCGCCACCGGCCAGCGCCGCACGCGCCAGGAGCTGGCCGACGGATTCGTCCGCGTGGCCAACGCCAACATGGTTCGGGCTATCCGCGCCATTTCGACCGCCAAGGGATTCGACGCGCGCGACTACGTGCTAGTGGCGTTCGGCGGCGCCGCTCCGCAGCATGCGTGCGCCGTGGCGGACGAGCTGGGCATGCGTCAGATTCTCTGCCATCCTGATGCGGGACTGCTCAGCGCGCGCGGCATCGGACTGGCCGACGTGGTGCGGCATCGTTCCACGGGAGTGTACCGATCGCTGGAAGCGGCGACGCTCGCAGACATGGCGGCCGTGCTCGAAGCTCTCGCCGACGAAGCGCGGCGCGACGTGCTCGACGAGGACGTTCCGCCCGAGCGGATCGAAGTCACCCGCTGGCTCGACGTGCGCTATCAGGGGGTCGAGGCGTCTCTCACCGTGCCCGTCGGCGGAGGAGAGGATGGCGAAGAAGGCAATTCTGGCGACGAAACGGGCCGCTTGCGCGAATCGTTCGAGACGGAGCATCGCCGCCTGTATGGGTACATCCACGAAGACAGGCCTCTGGAAATTGTTACGGCCCGCGTCGAGGCAATTGGGCGCAGTGACGCGCGAATCGAGCGTTCAGATCGCGCGGCCGCGAAAGAGGCAGCACCCACCGCGACCACCACCGTCTGGTCGAACGGTCGCGAGACAGCGGCGAACGTTTACCTACGCAGCGATTTGCAGGCGGGCGCCGTCATCACGGGCCCGGCCATCGTGGTCGATGCGGCGTCAACCACCGTCGTTGACCCCGGCTGGCATGGCGAAGTGCTCACCGGCGGCGAGCTGCTCATCACGCCGGTCGCGCCCTCCGCGCAAGCGGCCGCGACAACCGCGCCTGAATCCGCGGCCGCACGCACCACGGACACCAACACCGCCGATCCCGTCCTCCTGGAGATCTTCAACAACCGCTTCGCGGCAATCGCCGAGCAGATGGGCATCACGCTCCGCAATACCGCCGGCAGCGTGAACGTGAAGGAGCGGCTCGACTTCAGTTGCGCCCTGTTCACGCCGTCGGGCGATCTGGTGGCCGGGGCGCTTCACATCCCCGTGCATCTCGGGGCGATGAGCGAAACGGTGCGGCACGTGATTGCCGATAACCCGCGCATCGAGCCCGGCGACGTGTTCCTCACCAACGACCCGTACCGCGGCGGCTCGCACTTGCCCGACCTGACTGTCGTTTCGCCCGTGCATGACGGCGCCTCGGGCGAACTGTTGTTCTTCACCGCTTGCCGTGCCCATCATGCCGAAATCGGCGGCGCGGCCCCGGGCTCGATGCCGCCGTTTTCCCGCACGTTGGCCGAGGAAGGCGTGCTCATCGGCAACTTTCGCGTCGTAGCCGCGGGGCGGTCGCGGCTTGACGAGTTGCGCACTTTACTCCTCTCCGGCCGCTACCCCACCCGCAACGTCGACGACAACCTGGCCGACGTGGCCGCGCAAATCGCCGCCAATCGCCGCGGAGCGAGCGAATTGATCACTCTCGTCGAGCGGCACTCGCTCCCTTTGGTTCAAGCATATATGCGGCACGTGCGCGAAGCGGCCGAACGGAAGACGCGCGCCGCTCTCGCCCAGCTCCCGGATGGTTGCCGCCGCTTCACCGACTACCTCGACGACGGCTCGCCCATCGCCGTGGCGTTCACCATCGCCTCCGACAGCGCCACCATCGACTTCTCGGGCACGGGCCCCGTGCTGCCGGGCAACCTCAACGCCAATCGCGCCATCGTCACGGCCGCGGTGATGTACTGCCTGCGGCTTTTAATCGACGAGGATATCCCGCTCAACGAGGGGATGCTGGCTCCGGTCGACATCGTGCTGCCGCCGTGTCTGTTAAATCCGCCGCCGGGCCGCTCGCCCGAGGAGTCGCCCGCGGTGGCGGGGGGCAACGTCGAAACCTCGCAGCGCGTGGTCGACGTGCTGTTAGGCTCGCTGCAGCTTGCCGCCGCGAGCCAGGGGACGATGAACAACCTGCTCTTCGGCGACGATCGCGTCGGCTACTACGAGACCATCTGCGGCGGCGCCGGCGCCACACCCCGCCGTAATGGCGCCGATGCCGTGCACACGCACATGACCAACACCCGACTCACCGACCCCGAAGTGCTGGAGCATCGCTACCCGGTTCGCGTGCGGGAGTTCGCCGTGCGGCGCGGTTCCGGCGGAGCGGGCGCGCGGCGCGGCGGCGACGGCGCAGTACGGCGAATCGAGTTTCTGCGTCCCCTCGAAGTGTCGATCGTCTCGCAGCGCCGCGGGGCATATCCGCCTTACGGTGTGGATGGCGGCTCGCCGGGTGCTCTCGGCGTGAATCGTCTCGATCGTACCGATGGAACGAGCGAAACCCTGCCCGCCATCGTCCAGTTCCGCGCGCAAGCCGGCGACGTACTCACCATCGAAACGCCCGGCGGCGGCGGCTGGGGCCGTCCGTGACGCGCATTTCCCACGGCGGACAATTTCTTCCCATCTGATGCTTGACATCGGTGCGGTGAACCCGCCACAATACCAATACAGACAAGTTGTCTTTTTCAGGCTTGCGGAGTTGCTCACGTGCCACGCATGCAATCGGAAGTCACCGAAACCGAGTTGGCCGTATTGCAGGGCTTGTGGAAGCGCGGCGAACTGACGAGCTCGGAAGTCGCCGAACTACTGTACGACGAGGTATCCAATCCCAAGCGCTCGTCGGCGCAAAAGCTATTAGACCGATTGATACGCAAGGGCTGCGTGAAGTGTGTTCGATCGCGCCGCCCACACGTGTTTCGCGCCGCCGTCAG
>CAYQAJ010000028.1:3978-28187 GCA_964415245.1 uncultured Pirellulaceae bacterium
TTGGTGCTGTTGAAGTTTGTCACTCCCCCGATTGTCGTGATTCCCGTTGCACTGCTTCCGGCGGCCGATGGCGCGAACCCGGATTGGGCGGTGTCGGAAGGGGCACAAAGCGCAACTGCTTGGAATCACTCCAGCACCGACGCGGCGGCGGGCTCGACATCGCCATTCGATCTCCACCACGGCTCCGGCGGTTCGCGTCGCGAGCCAATCTCGGCAAGTGCCAACTCGTTGACTGCGTTCCTTGCTACCGTCTCGTGGAAGTCGTGGATCACGGCCGCCTGGTTGCTCGGCACGCTGGCATGTGTATGCCTCACGCTCGGCCGCGTCGTTCGCTTTCGCAACATCTTGAAAGCAGCGAAGCCAGCCAGCGCCTTGCTGGTCGAGGAGGCGCGCGGATTGTGCCGCGCCGTGGGGCTGAAGCGGTGTCCGTCGCTCGTCGTGCTCGAGGAGAGAGTCTCGCCATTCATCTGGCCGTTTTCCTGGCCCGCCACGATTGTTCTCCCCGCACGGCTGCTCGATCGGCTGGACGTCGATTCCCGGCGTGCGATACTCGCTCACGAGCTGGTACACGCCCGCCGAAACGATCACTTGGTGCGACTGTTGGAGCTTGCCGCGACCGCGCTCTTTTGGTGGCATCCATTGCTCTGGTTGTCGCGCCGCCATCTGCGCGAAGCCGAAGAACGCTGCGCCGACGCGGAAGTGGTCGGCCGACTCCCCGATGCCCGACGAAGCTACGCGCTCGCCCTGCTGGAAACGGTCGCGTTTCTGAGCTCCGCCCGCAGGTCGCTTCCCGTGGCAGCGACGGGTGCCGAGCCTGCCGCACCGCTCAAGGGTCGAATCGCGGCAATCCTCACCATGGCTCCCGCGCGCCGAGTCGCGATGCACTACATCATGGCAGCATGCGCCGTCGCGGTGGCAGTGCTGCCGTTGGGAATCGTCGCCGCGAAACCTCGGGCGGACGGCGATCGGGGCGCCATTCTCGCGTTCAAGATCGAACCCGGTGATCGCGACTCTGTGGATCGCACGCGGCAAGTCGCCGAGATTTCCGAAGGCCAGCAAGACGAGCAACCGCCGATTGGCGACGACGCACGCAGCCTGGCGATCGGCGCCGGTTCGCAGCCGGATTCGAGCTTCCTCGACGACGTGGCATTTCAGGCGGATGTCCCCGTCAAGAAACTCAACGTCGGCGCACGACTCCCCTTCGGCAACCGATGGCAAGAGTTGACCGAGGTTCCCCGGCCGTTGGTGGGACTGAACTATGGGATGCGAGGCGGATACGAGGGAATCGCCCGATTCCGCGTGACTCGCGATCAAACGGTCTACCTTGCCATGCACAACGATGAGTGGGGCGGCGGAGGCAATTCGTCGGGCGGATGGAAAGAAGAAGTGGTTTCACGCGGCGAGCTCGAATCGCAAGGTTGGCGACGGATCGGTGAGCTGCAATTTGTCGACAGACAGCGTGATAAGCAAACAAACTGGCTCGTTTTCGTCAAAGAGTGTGGGGCGGGCGAGAGTTACGCAATTCGCAATCACAAGTATCACGCGCCCATCGTCATCTGGGGCGAAAGCGGCGACAAATGAACACGAGCGACGTGCAGCATCCGCGCGGCAACTCTTCGACCGATGCCGCTGCGTGGCTGCCGCCCGTTACGTTCAACATGGGAGCGCAACCATGAAATCTCGTATGACATGCTGGCTGACCGCCGGCCTGGCAATCGTTTGTCTGTCGCTCGCCGCATGCGGCGGTGGCGGTGGCGGCCATGATGGTACTGGCGATGGTCGCAAGGCCGATGGTAGCGGCGCCTCGGCAAAAAGCTCCGGCGGCGGCAACAAAGAGTCGGCGGCCGGTGGGTTCGAAACGCCCGATGCCGCGCTCGACGCATACGGCAAAGCTCTGGAAGAGGGCGACTACGCTGCCTTTCGCAAGATCGGCGCGAAGGACACTCAAACTCTACGAGGATTCGAGGCGATCATCTCGCTTCAGAAAAACATGTCGCACGACGAGGCCGCCAAAATCAACCTTCAGGCCCTGGCGCCGATGCAAGGTTTCGGCGATGCGGTGGCCCGGCGGTTCCCCACCGAGATCGACGGTGATCAGGCCGTGATCGTGCAATTGTTCGAGCGCGAGTTCGCCTTCGAAAAGGAAATCGGCTATCGCAAGTTCCTGTTCACCAGGTCGGGCGGCTCGTGGCATCTCACCAGCCAGGAGGCCGGTCCGGCGTCGAAGTTGCCCGCCAAATACGACTGGGACAACGCCCCGCAAAGCGGCGCGACCGGCGCGGCCGAAGTTTCCGACCCATCGGGCACGTCGCTGGTGCCCGTCGATGCGCTGGCGGCCGTCGTCGTTCACCCCCGGCGAGCCGCGGAATCGGAAACGGGGCAAGCGCTGCTTGCGCTCGACGCCGTTCAAGCCGGACTGGCGAAGTCGCACGTTCAGCCGAACGACGTCGAACGGATCATCTACGCCATGGGCATTCCGACCGAGGAGTCGGAGTCCGATTGCACGATCGTTCAGTTCGCGAAACCTCAATCGCGCACGGCCCTGCTACAGGAGGAGTTTGCCGATTTGCCCTACGAGGAGGTGCGATTCGCCGGCGCGACATACTATCGTTATGCTCACGACACTCCTGATACCGGTGATACCGGCGATGTCGCTCCGCCCAACGCGGAATCGACAAGTCCAGCGGCGACTCCCGAAGCCTCATCCTCGGTTCTGGCCCGGTTTCCCGAAGATCGACAACCAAGCGCCAACGGCCACTCCGATGGCAGTGACAGCGGCAACTGGTTCTATTACAGTTCGCAGCGCCCCAATCCCACGTTGCCCGAGGCCGAGCTGCGCGAGCTTCACTGGAACGGCGACAAGAAGCGATACGAGGCGCCCCGCGGAGCGATGGGCAACACGTATCCGGCCATCGGCGGTTCGCTCGACCCGTCGCCCCGGCCTCCGCAGTTTGCCGTGCTAAGGTGGAAGAGCCGCGCGTCGGCACAAGTTCAAATTCGCGGCAATTTCCGCAAGTACAGCAACGCAAAGACCGGCGACGGCGTGCGGGCGCTGATCTTTGTCGACGGCGAGCAGGAATTCGCCGAAGACATACGAGCCACCGACACCATCGGCGCCGACTTCGCCGTCGCCGCGACGGTAAAGCCCGGTTCGATGGTTGATTTTGTCATCGATCCCAAAGGCAACTCCCGGTACGACTCGACCAAGCTCGCCGCCGTAATTGAGCTTTCCGACGGGAGCGACATCGAGCGCATTGATACGGTCGATTCTGGCAAACGCCCGGAAGTGCCCGCGGGCGACGACGATTCGATGCTGTACGGCACGGCCGTCTACTTTCCCGACGCGACGACGATGGTGAGCACGTCGGAGAATTGGCTCCGCGAGTTGCTCTCCGGCCCGCCTGCCGATACGCCCCTCACCAAAAGGCTGTCGCAGCTCGACCTCGACCACGATGTTGTTGCCATCGTCGCGCTCGAGGGCCATCAGGACCAAGTGGCCGAGTTGCTGGCGGCGCTGGCCGAACACACCGGATCGCCCGAGCTGGGTGGCATGAGCGTCGTGCCGCGACATGCCCAGTTTGTGACTGCCGCGCTCGATCTCACGGGCGACACGCTGTTGAGCGTCACGGTGGAAGCGATCAGCGAGGAATCGGCCAGCGATGTGGAGAATGGACTGGACTCGATGATGGAAGCGGTAGAAGGATTGCGGCACGTCATCCCGGAAGAAAGTCCGTTGTTGCCCATGCTCAAGCAACTCGTGCGGGGGACATCGCTGCAAGCCGACGGCACGCAAGTCGCGCTCCGCGTGAAGATGCCCGCCGGACTGCCCGACTTTGTCCGCACTGATGCAACAGCCGCGATCAAGACAATCGCCGAAATGTCGGCGCTCCCCGGCGCGCCGGGAACTTCCGATTCCGCCGATGGTCGAACACCGCCCGATGGGGGCGCGACAGAAACGGTCTATCGCCCCCCGCCGAAGGATCATCCGGAGTTCCGCGATCTGGCGGTCAAGTCGCACGATTGCCGCGTCTTTTTCCCCGGCGAGCCGGATTTCTCCGAGCAGGTCGTGAAGATATCGGAAGGAAGCGTTCACGTCGCGACGTTTCAGGGAAAGACACCCCGCGCGTCGTATTTGTTCGAAATTTACACGTACCCCAAGGCCTTCGTCGACAAAAGGGGCGCCGAAGGTTTGCTCAAGCAAACCCGCGACACCCTGGTCGATGCGCCGCGCGGCCGGTTGAATTCGAGCGAGCCGACAACGTATCACGACGCGCCGGCACTCGACTTCGTTTACGAGCATCCCGACACCACCGGCGCCGGCAAAGGACATTGTCGGGTCGTCATTCGCGGCAACCGCGTTTACCTGCTGGAAGTCGACGGCTCGAAAACGCCCGAAGACGAGATTGACGTGTTTCACGATTCGCTGGCACCCTACGCGCTGCCCAACGGCGGTTTGCCCGGGGACGACGTTCCCGCGGTCGTAGAAAAGCCGAAACTCCCCTTGCCCGACGAAGCAGCCCGCGAAGAAGCGCTCACGCTGGTGCGCGGGCAGTATGAGCAGCAATTTCAAGCCGCGAAGGCGCGATCGGAGAAAGTCGCCCTGGCGGAAGAGATGATTGCCCACGCTTCCGAAGTCGAAGCGGCGGCCGAGCGCTACGTTCTGCTCGACGTGGCTCGCAAGATGGCGGCCAGCGCCGGTGGCGTCGAGCAGGCGCTGTCGGCCGTCGAGCGGCTCGATGACGAGTTCGACATCGACGAGCTTCCCTTGCTGTCGGAGGTGCTCGTCGATCTGGCCAAGGCGCCACTGCTCAACGTGGACCGGCTTCGCGTGGCCCAAGAGATGCTAAGCGCAGCCGAATCGGCGACCGACGCCGACCGGTACGACCTGGCCGTCGAGCTACTTCAGGAATCCGCGGCAAGCGCCCGTACCGCTCGCGACTACGAGTTGGCGCGGCAAGCCCTGGAGCGGCGCGACGAGGCCGACCAGCTCAAGACGGCTTACGAAGCGGTCGAGCCCGCGCTTTCGGCGCTCTCAGCCGATGCCGACGATGCCGCCGCTCATCAGACCGTGGGCGAGTTCTATTGCCTGATGAAAGGCCAATGGGAGAAGGGCCTGCCGCATTTGGTCCAGGGGACCGACGCCAGGCTCAAGTCGCTGGCCGAGCAAGATCTGGCAGCCGAAAAATCCACCGGGCAGCAGGTCGCGCTGGCCGATCGGTGGCGCGAGCTTTCCGAGACATCCGACGGACTGGCCGAAAAACAACTACAGTTTCGCGCGGGCTACTGGTACCGCCAGGCATTGCCCGCTCTGCCCGACTCGGAGAAGGACGCGATCGAAAAGCGGTTGTCCGAGATGAAGTACGTGGTCGCCGCCGCCGGGCCCAAAATCGTATTTCTGCCGGATCTCGAAGTGGTGAGCGTGGAAGGCGTGTTGATCAACGACGACAAGGGCAACTTCCGCGAAGAACGCCTCAAGGGCGAAAAGTACCCGATGGTGCTGTGGGCCCATCCGCAAGACGACGCGGCTTCCCACTATGCCTTCAAGCTGAACCGCAAGTATTCGCAGCTCTCGGGCAAGGCGGCCATCAACGACATACGCAGCGTCGAGCGGGCCGCCAAGCCGCAGGTCTTTTCGATCTACGGCGACCAGCGGTTGCTGTGGAAGTCGCGACCGCTGCAAGAAAGACTCGATTCGCAGGAGTTCAGCGTCAACGTGAGCAACGTGCGCACGCTGCACCTGTACGTCGAAGGGGGCGGCTACGGCGGCCACGCGCTGTGGGTCGACGTGGTGCTGGAAGAGAAGCAGTGATGCGCGGGCGTCCATTCTCCGCGGCGCGCGTCGGCGATTGACGCGCGAGATTCAACGGAGCGCGCTGGCCGCAAGCGGCGCGAGGCGCCGAATGCGAATGGCACTCGGTGGGTCCGCCAGTTTTCCCGACCGCGCTCAGCGACCCGGCAGCGCTCATTGCCTCAGCGGCGGAGGTACAGCGTGAGTGCCAGGATGACAATCACCCCCAGCACCCACGCCAGCTTCAGCTCCGCCCGAGTGGGCCGGATCGTGCGCCACCAGGCCGGCGGCGGCATGTGAATCCGCTCGTTGCAGCACGGGCAATACACATCCTCCTCTTTGTCGCCCTGCAGCACGGCCTGTTTGCAATTAGGACATGCGACGGACATCGTCTCCTCCCGTTCCACCAGGTTTCCCAATTGCCGGCGACCGCGCACCGGCGCGCTTGGGCCGCGGCCGAGCGCCGCTGCCCACGACGAAAACGCTCGATTGAGGAAAGTTTATTGACGCTCAGACGCAACGACCGACAATCGCGGACCACGGCCCGAACATGAGCCGAGTGGCTGCGGCGCGATTCATCAACCGACCCGTCTGGTAATCAATGGCCACGAAAGTACGTGGGGGAAGAAAAGTTGTCGAACGCAATCGCTGTCGGAAAAGGTGCTCAATGGGTGATGGGAGTTTGCCACCGGCACGGACGAATTGCCGCCGTTTCAAGCAGTAGCGGTTCGCCGACGCACCGGCGCTAAGACAAGAGACATGCCATCTGAAAGATAGCATATTTCGCGGTCTGGGGACGGCCTTCTAGGGAAAGTGCCCACGGACCGCTTGCGAGAAATGTCCCAATGACCAAGCCCCAATGACCAATGATACCGGGCGCCGAATCCATTTGGGAATCGGGGTTTAGCGATTGTTTGTGATTTGTCGTTTGTGATTTGGGATTTGCTACCACCGATCGCGGACCCCCGCTCGGGGTCCAGGTATCACATCGTCGGCGTGAATCCCAGTACCACGTCGAAGTTCGCCGCCAGCTCGCCGATGCGCGACTCTTTAATCGGGGCGAAGTCGACGATCAGCGCGTTGCGGGCCTTCACGTCGCGCACGGCCTGCAAGATGCCGTCGCGCTCGTTGTTCGGGTCGCCCTTGATGTAGCACTGCGTGGTCCACATCTCGCGGCCCTTCATCTTGATGCCGAAATGAATGTGCGGCGTGCGGCCGGGGTAACGTACCGGCTTGATGGTACGGAAGTAGTACTCGCCGCTCGTGCCGGTCAGGAACCGGCCGAAACCCTGGAAGTTGCTGTCGCGCTTCTCGCGGTTGCTGCTGCCGCTGTGCAGGTAGGCGCCGTTGTTGTCGACCTGCCAGATTTCGACCAACGCGTTGCGGATCGGATTGCCCTTGGCGTCGAGTATGCGGCCCGACAGATGCGTGATCTCCCCCACGGCGGGCGTGATGCCGTCGTTCACGACGAGCAGATCGTTGTCGGTATCGAGCGGCAGGCGATCGGGATAAAAGGGGCCCTCGGTCTGCGGCGGCGTGAGCATCAGCTCCTCCGCGAATAGGCCCGGCGTTGTGAACAGCGACGAGGCGAAAGCCCCCGCGCCGAACGACACGGCGCCCACGGAAACGGTTCGCAAGAATCGACGACGATCGGGCAGCAGGTTCGGCCGGGTCATGGGTTGGGTCCCTTGAGTCCTTGAGTGATGGGAGAGCGAGTACGTTCTCGGTGACGAGAGTTTTCCGTTCGACGCAGGTCCGTTGTCAGTTGTCCGTGGTCAGTTGTATTGCACGATAATAAGGGATTTCGCGAATTCTCGTGCCGCTGCGTCGATCCCATTCACCACCGTTTCGCCTTCGACCCGCAACGGACCACGGACAACTGACAACCTGCTTGAGTGCAAACGTCATCCAGACGGATCGCGAATCAGTACCGGTCTTTCATTATAAACACCGCGCACCGCCCGGCGGTAACTCTGTTGCGCTTCCGTTACGTGGCAAAATCCCGGCCCGCCAGCGATGCAACGATCACCAACACCAGGCCCACCCCCATCAAACCGGCCGCCGCGTAGTAGGGCAGGCTCAAAAACAGCATCAACAGCGGGATGCCGACGGCCGAGCCGACAATGCGGGCCATCGAATTGACGCTCTGCCCGACTCCCAGAATCGCCCCCTGCCGTGCAGGATCGCTCCGCCGCGATAGCAGCGACATCAGCGTGGGCATCATGAACGAGAAGCCCGATACAATCACGACCAGTGCCGTCAAGAGCAGCGGCACGCTCGATCGGTGAATGGCTGCGGACACGATCAGAAAGCCCACCATCTCCATCAGGCACCCGCTGGCCGCCAATACGCCTTCCGACACGCGGCCAGCCAGCTTCCGCACAATGCCCCCCTGCACCACGGAGAGGGTGAGACCGATCAGCGCAAACGTAAGGCATACCTGCCGCCAGTCGAAATTGAAGGGGCTTCCGAGCGATCGCTCTTGGCTCCCCCAGATCAACAGCGATATCGTCGTTTCAAAGTTGGCAAACGACAGCACGCACACGAACAGCGCTAGCAGAATCGCCCCGATCGACGGAATCGAAAGCGCCCGACGCAGCGCCCTCAGGTCGAGCAGCTTGTGGGCGGCGTGTTCGCTGCCGGCGTGAAGCGACTCGGGCAACAGGAAGATCGCCGAGAGCAGCGCCATCAGGGAGAGTGCAGCGGCGGCGTAACCGGGCCACGGACCGGGATCGCCGTGTCCGCTGGGCACCGCCAGGAATCCCAACAGCGGGCCGAACGTGAATCCGACGCCGAACGCCATTCCGATCAGCGCCATGCCGCGCGGTCGCTGTTCCAACGTAGTTGTATCGGCGATGTAAGCCTGCGCCGTCGAAATGGTCGCTCCCATGATGCCGGCCCCGATCCGTGATACGAACAACAGCGCCAAACTTTGCATGATCGAAGCCACGCCGAACAGCGTGTAGAAAATCACGGAGCCGGCCAGTCCGATCATCAGAATGGGCCGACGCCCGTAGCGATCCGACAGCCGTCCCCACATGGGCGCGAACAGAAACTGCATCGCCGAGAAGCTGGCCATCAGCAGCCCCAACTGCCAGCCCGATTCGTCGACCGCGAACTGCTCGGCGTAAATGGGCAACAGCGGCAGCACCATGCCGAAGCCCAGCAGGTCGACGAACACGGTGAGAAAGATCACCAACAGCGAACCGTGATGCGGCTTTCGAGCGGTTGTCGCTTGCGCGGTCATGGGCTGACTTCACGGGAGGGGGGGACGGTTGCGAGGGAGAGGCCGTGGTTCGGTTGGAGTGGGGAGAACGTGGCCTTCCGACGGACGTTGTTGGACAGTCTATGCAGCAGCAGGCCGCCGCGGCGGGCGGGCACCATCTTAGCATCAGTGTGCACGTCGGCGGCAGGTCAGTATGTTACTTTCGCCCGCGCGCGGCGGCGCGTATCATGCCGGTATGATTTGCCTCTCGTACGAAGAGCGACGGCGGCTGGAGCAGCTCGAATCCGATGCGCTGGCGGCGCATCAGCTTCAGCGGCTCAATACTCTATTGGCCACCATCCTGCCCCACAACCGGCTGTACGCCGAGCGGCTTGCCGGCGTGAAGCTTCCGCTGCGCTCGTTGGCCGACTTGGCCGAGCTTCCCTTGACCACCAAAGATGACCTTCTGCCCGCGCCCAACAGCGAGGGTTTTGCCGCCCACCTGGCGGCGAATCTCACCTGGCCCGTCGACGCCTACGTTCGCTTCCACCGCACTTCGGGCACGCACGGCCGGCCGCTGGTCGTGCTCGACACGGCCGACGACTGGCAATGGTGGATCGACGCCTGGCAATTCGTTCTCGACGCGGCCGAGCTGGAAGCCGGCGACCGCGCGGTGATGGCCTTTTCGTTTGGGCCGTTCATCGGGTTCTGGAGCGCATTCGACGCGGCGCTGGCGCGCGGGGCGCTCGTCGTTCCCACCGGCGGCATGAGCACGCAGGCGCGGCTCGATCTGATTCAGTCGTGCGGCGCGACCGTCGCTTTCTGCACTCCCAGCTATGCCCTGCACATGGCCGAGACAGCGGCGAAGCAGGGCATCGATCTGGCATCGCTCCCCGTGCGGCGGATTATCGTGGCCGGCGAACCAGGCGGATCGGTTCCCTCGACGCGCGGGCGCATCGAATCGGCGTGGAATGCCCGCGTCGTCGACCACAGCGGCGCGAGCGAAGTGGGACCGTGGGGATACGGCGATGCCGAGGGACGCGGCCTGTACATCAACGAGTGCGACTTTCTGCCCGAGTTCCTGACCATCGGCCGTGACCAACGCGCAAACGAAGGCGAGCTGGCCGAGCTCGTCATCACCACACTGGGTCGCGCGGGTTGCCCGGTGATTCGCTACCGCACGGGCGACGTGGTTCGCCGCCCTCGTCGAGATAACCCGGTCGATGGAGCGTGCCGATTCACATTCCTCGCAGGGGGCATTCTGGGGCGCACCGACGACATGCTCATCGTGCGTGGGGTGAACGTGTTCCCCAGCGCGATCGACGAGATTGTGCGCGGCTTTCCGGAGATTGCCGAGTACCGCGTCCGCATCGTGCGAACCAACCACCTCGACAAGCTGTCGATCGAAGTGGAAGACATTCTCGCCGCCCCCCAGCGCGTGGCCGTGGCGATGCAGCTTCGCCTGGGACTGAAGGTCGAAGTGCTGGTGGTTCCCGGCGGCACGCTGCCGCGCTTTGAGGGAAAAGGCAAGCGGTTTATCGACGAACGATGACTCTCACGCCCCAACAAGTGGAATTGTGCCGCCGGCAGTTTCCCGCGCTTGCGCGGCGCGTGGGGGATCGCCCGGCCGTCTTCTTCGACGGTCCGGCCGGAACCCAGGTGCCAAACCGCGTGATCGACGCGATCGGCGACTATTTGCGAACCAACAACGCCAATCACGGCGGCGCGTTCGTCACCAGCCGCGTCAGCGATTCGCTGCTCGACTCGGCCCATCAAGCGGTGGCCGACCTGCTCGGGGCCGACGATGCCGACTGTGTGGCGTTCGGACCGAACATGACTTCGCTCACGTTCGCGTTCTCGCGATCGCTGGCCCGCACGTGGCGCGGCGGCGACGAGGTGGTGGTCACGCGGCTGGATCACGACGCCAACGTCACGCCTTGGGTGATGGCGGCCCACGACGCCGGGGCCGAAGTGCGCTTCGCTTCGATCCGCCGCGACGACTGCACGCTCGATCTCGACGACCTGCGCCGTAACATCACCGCTCGCACGCGACTCGTGGCGATCGGCGGCGCGTCGAACTCCACGGGCGGGCTCAATCCGGTCCAGCAAATTGTCGAGTGGGCGCACGAGGCCGGCGCCGAAGTTTTTCTCGACGCCGTCCACCTTGCCCCGCACGCGCGGATCGACGTACAGCGGCTCGGCTGCGACTTTCTGGCGTGCTCGGTTTACAAGTTCTTCGGGCCGCACGTCGGAGTGCTGTGGGGTCGGCGCGAGCGGCTCGAAGCGCTGCCCGCGTACAAGCTGCGCCCTGCTTCCGACGCGCTTCCGTCGAAATGGATGACCGGCACGCAAAACCACGAATGTATCGCGGGCACTTTGGCGGCCATCGACTACCTGGCTGACCTGGGGCGCACACTCGCCGGATCGCCCGAGCTGAATCGTCGCGAAGCGCTCGACAGCGCGTACCGCCACATCCGCCAGTACGAGATCGAGCTGTCCGTACGATTGCTGGCCGGACTGGCGAACCTCAACCGCGTGAAAGTGTGGGGCATTACCGATCCGGCGCGGCTCGACGAGCGCGTTCCCACCGTCTCGATCACGCACTCGCGGCGGAAGCCGCGCGAGCTAGCCGAGTATCTGGACGAGCGCGGCATCTTCGTGTGGCACGGCAACTACTACGCCCTGCAACTGACCGAGACACTGGGCCTGGAGCCCGAGGGGATGGTCCGCATTGGCCTCGTACATTACAACACGCCCGAGGAAATCGACCGGCTGCTGGCGGCACTGGCGGAGCTGGAGTAGAGGGGATTGGGGAGAGTACGGAGTGCAGAATGCGGAATGCAGAGTAATAACTTTGCAGCGCTATTCTGCACTCTTCATTCTGCATTCGAACTCCGCTTACCGCCCTTGCAAACCCACTTGCCATGACGCTCTTCCCCACCAAGCTCGAACGCGCCGGCGACGACACGCTCATCATCGAGTGGAGCGACGGCCAGCGGCGCCGTTACCCGATGCGCGAGCTGCGCGAAGCTTGCCCCTGTGCTACGTGCCGCGAGAAACGCCGCGAGCCGCCCAAACCGGCCACGCTACTACTACCCGTGCTGAGCATTGCCGAAACGCTGCCGCCGCGAATTGCGTCGATGAAGCCGGTCGGCAACTACGCCTACGGAATCGAGTTCAACGACGGACACAACACGGGCATCTTCACGTTCGAGTTTCTGCGGTCGCTGGGGGAGGAATTGCCAGGCGCCGGGTCGTGATTACCCGCGGTCTTCGCCCGAGTCGAGGACCGCCAGAAAGGCCTTCTGCGGGATATCGACCTGGCCGATCGACTTCATCCGCTTCTTGCCTTCCCGCTGTTTGGCCCATAGTTTGCGTTTGCGGGTAATGTCGCCGCCGTAGCACTTGGCGGTGACGTTCTTGCGCATGGCCGGCACGGTTTCGCGGGCGATGATCCGCGAACCGATCGCCGCCTGCACTGCCACCTCGAACATGTGGCGGTCGATCTCCGACTTGAGCCGTTTCACCACCGCGCGGCCCCGTCGATCGGCGTCGGCCCGATTGCAGATGAACGACAGTGCGTCGACGCGTTTGCCGTTGACCAGAATGTCAAGCCGCACCAGGTCGGCGGGAAAGTAGCCAACCAACTCGTAGTCCATCGTGCCGTAGCCGCGTGTGGCGCTTTTGAGCCTGTCGTGCAAGTCGTAGATCACTTCGCCCAACGGCAGATCGTAAGTGAGCATGGTGCGCGTCGGCGACAAGTACTCAGTTCGCACGTGCACGCCGCGGCGATCCTGGCACAGCTTCATCACCGGTCCCAGGTACTCGGCCGGCTGGATCAGGTTCACCCGCACCACCGGCTGACGGAACTCTTCGATGTTGCCGGCGTCGGGCACTTCCTGCGGGCGGTGAATTTCCAGCGTCTCGCCCTCGCGGGTGACAATCTCGTACGTGACGTTGGGGGCCGTCTGCACGAGGTCAACGTCCGACTCGCGCTCCAACCGCTGCTGTACGATCTCCATGTGCAGCATGCCCAAAAAGCCGCAGCGGAAGCCGAAGCCGAGCGCCTCGCTCGATTCGGGCGCGAACTCGAAGCTGGGATCGTTGATCGAGAGTTTCTCGAGCGCGTCGCGCAGGGCCGTGAATTCCTGCCCGTCCGACGGGTACAGGCCGCAATACACCATTCGCTTGGGCGGCCGGTAGCCGGGCAGCGGCGCCACGTTGGCGTCGCCCGACGCGCCGACCGTGTCGCCGATGTGTACCTGGCTGAGCGACTTGATGTTGCAGATCACATAGCCCACTTGCCCCGCTTGCAGGGTTGGGCAGGCGAGGCGTCGCGGCGTGAACTGGCCCAGCTCGATGACTTCGTGCGTCGTGCCGCCGCGCAGCAAGCGTACCTTTTGCCCCTTGCGCAAGGTTCCCTCCATCACCCGCACGTAGATGATCGCGCCGCGGAACTCGTCGTAGTGCGAATCGAATACCATGGCCCGCAACGGAGCATTGGGATCGCCCGTGGGGGGCGGCACGCGGTCGATCACCGCGTCGAGCAGCTCGCGCACGCCCTGGCCCGTCTTGGCGCTGACGCGGAAGATGGTCTCCGGGTCGATGGCCAGCGAATGTTCCATTTCGTAGGCCACTTCGTCGGTTCGGGCGTCGGCCATGTCGATCTTGTTGATGACCGGCAGGATTGCCAGGTTGTGCTCCATGGCGGCGAAGCCATTGGCGACGGTCTGAGCTTCAACGCCCTGGCAGGCGTCGACCAACAGCATGGCCCCCTCGCAGCACGAGAGCGAACGCGATACTTCGTAATGGAAGTCGACGTGCCCGGGCGTGTCGATCAGGTTGAGCTCGTACCGCTGACCGCCGCGCTGGTGATACATCACCACGGCCTTGGCCTTGATGGTGATGCCCCGCTGCCGCTCGAGGTCCATGGCGTCGAGCACCTGCTCCTTCATGTCCCGCTGGCTGACGGTGCCGGTCATTTCCAATAGCCGATCGGCCAACGTGCTCTTGCCGTGGTCGATGTGGGCAATGATGCAGAAGTTGCGAATGTGCTGGCAGTCGATTGCGGACATGCGAGGAGGGGCGCGGCGTGGGGGATGTGCGTAGTGAAATGGTGGTGTGTTGTTGGTTGTCGGTGGTCAGTTGTCCGTTGCTTCTATTCTCCGAACTGAAAACTGAACACCGAAAACTGAAAACTCGCATCCGCCGTCGCCGGTGGCTCCGGGCTAAACGAGGTCACGCTCGCTTCGCCTTGTGGTAGGCGGCACGTGCGATCCCTGCGGCGCCGATATAGCCGGCGTCGCCTCCCAGGCTGGCGAAGTCGATGACAATGTGCTTGGCCAGGACAGGAAACGTGCGCTGGTGAACCACCTCGCGCACGCGGTCGAGAAACTGTTGACCGAGCGCCGACTCATGCCCGCCGAAATTCATGGCTCCGCCCAGGATCACCGCGGCCGGATCGACCGTGTGCATCAGCGTGACGATCCCCACGCCGAGATAGAAGGCCGTGTCGAGCACGAGTTCCAGCGACAGCTTGTCGCCTTGCTCGGCACACTGGGCAATGAGCAGAGGCGTGATCGGATCGCCGGCCTCGATCTTCTTCTTTAGCGCGCTGCCGCTTTTCTTCGCCAACGCTTCTTCGGCCCGTTTCACCAGCGCGGTAGCGCTGGCATACGCCTCGATGTGGCCCCGCTGGCCGCAACTGCACATGCGGGCGTCGTCGTGGTAGTCGATGATAATGTGTCCGCACTCGCTGCCGTGGCTGTGCTCGCCGTCGATCGACAGGTCGCCGATGATGATGCCACCCCCCACGCCGGTGCCCAGCGTGAGCATGATGATGCTGGGAAAAGCGCGCCCGCTCCCCACCCAGTACTCGCCGAACGCCGCCGCGTTGCCGTCGTTGGCGAACGAGACGGGGCGCCCGCTTGCCTCGCTCAGCCGGTCGCGGATGGGAAAGTTGCGCCAATGCGGCAGGTTCGGCGGCTCCAGCATCATGCCGGCCGGGATATCCATCGTGCCGGGTGTGCCCAGCCCGATCGCGACCGCCTCATTCTGCGCAAGGCCCAGCTCGCGTAGCGTCTGCTTGATGGTGCTGCTGGTGCGGGCCACAAGGTCGTCGGGCCCCTTCTCTTCCTCGGTGGGAATGCTGGTGCGGGCCAGCGACCGGCCGGCGTCGTCGACCAGCCCGATCTTGGTGTTGGTGCCGCCGACGTCGACCCCCACGAACAAGGGGCGCTCGGCGTTGTCAACGTCGACGGCGTGCAGGCGATTGGTCATCGGCAGGCGCGGGAGTGCGTTGGCAGATCGAAACAGGCGTCTTGCGAAGTATAGAGGCTGGCCGCATTTCGGGCAAAGGCAGCTTAAAGAGCGGGTTTCGCATGCAGAGTGCAGAATGCAGAGTGCAGAGTGGCGGGGGGAGCGCCCTTTCGATTGCCGATGGCCCGCTGATGTTCCTCGATTTCCTCACTCTGCAATCTGCATTCTGAACTCTGCATTTGATTCACCGCACGCGCCTTCGAATCGCACCGCTGCGTGGCTGCCTAATTGGATGCCGCGGCCTTCTCGTACCGCTCGATCTGCCGGCGCAACTCGGCCAGGTCGCGTCGGTCCACGTCGTCCGTGCCTTCGCCGCGGCGCTTCACCAGAGCGCGGGCCTCGGCGGCGATCGTCTCGCCGCTCTCAAAGTCGCCCAGCTCGAGACAGCAATCCACCAGCGCCGAGTACACGCTGGGCGAGTCGATGTCGGGCCGTACCACCTGAACCGCATCGGCGAACTGCTTGCGGCGGTGATGGGCGACAATTAGCGTGCCGGCAGCTTGCGGCCGATCGGGCTCGAGTTCCAGCGCCTCGGCCGCCAGGTCGGCCGCGCTCTCAAACCGATCCAAACGAAGAAACAGACCGGCCGCCAGCTCCAGGCCCTCCGGATCGTCCTCGACCACCGACGCCAAACGGCGGGCGATCTTCAGCGCCCCCGCCCGGTCGTCGCCGTCGATGGATGCGCGCACCGCTCCCGCCAAGGCGGCCCTGCTGAGCGGGTACACGTAAGCGGCGTAAAGAAACTCCTCCAGCGCCTCGTCCGGCCGGATCAAAAGCAGCAGCGCCTCACCCTTGAGCACGCACAACTCCTCCCAGCCCTCTGCCGACGGATAGACGGCCGAGGCCACGTCAAGCTGTCGAACCGCGTCGGCAGCCTGTTTGCCATCCAGCGCGTGTCGCGCCAATTCGCAATCCGCCCGCGCTTGCATCTCGGGCGTGGCGCCAGCGGCCAGCTCGAGCAGCAACTTTTGGGCGTCATCGCTCTTACCGTTTAAGCGCAGCGCCCGGGCCAACTCGAGTTGGAAGTCGTGCCGGTCGGGCCACTTCTCGACCATCTTCTGATAACAGGCGAGGCGACCTTCGTCGTCGGGGGCCAACTCGGCCTTGAGCTGCCAAAGGCGCGGCGCGTCGTTGCCCGAACCGATGGCCGACTCGACGATCTTGCCCGCCTCCTCGATGTCGCCGTCGGCGGCCAGCGCTTCGGCGATTGTCGCGATCGCCGCTTCGTCGCCGAGACAGTCGCCCGCCTGCTCGATCAGCTCCGCCTTCACTTCCGGATCGAAAGGTACGTCGAATGCAAGGCTGGCCGAGACGGCGCCAAGCTGCAGAGCGTCGTTAAGAAACTCCTGAAACTCGGGCACATCGTTCGGTTGGACAGGCGAGTTTTCCAGCGTGAGCCGCCAGCGAACCTCGAACTCGTGCAGCTCGTCGTCGAGCACCTCCACGTCCACCCGCGCCGTCCCCCACCGCGACTTTACCTCGGACGACTCGGTCAGCGCATTGGCATAGAACACCTCGGGCAGCACGAGGCGCAGGCGGCTGTCGAGCTCTACCGGATCGAATCCAACGGGCGACTTGCGGTCGTCGCCCACGTCGATCGACAGGTAGCTCTGGAAGTCGGGTGCGTGGATGTCGATCTGCCGCGCATCGAGCTCGTCCGTCTCCACCAGGTCGGGCACGTCGAACTCCAACGTGACGCGAAGCGGCCCGTCGGCCTCGGATAGCCCTTCGATGGGCGACGCATCGTCGACCATTCGTGCATGAGCATAATACGACAGGTAATCGCGGAACTGGTCGTAACGGCGATTCTCCGGCAGCACCGAATACAGGTACGACCGCCACAGTTCGGCCGCCGCGCCGAAGTATTGCGTGTCGACTCGCCAGTGGGCCGACCCGCCGATTCCCACGCCCACCGCGACGCGATTCTCGATGTGGTTTTCGGCCGCCGTCTTGGAAGGAGTGGTGACAAGGCGGCAGCCCTGAGCATCGACAACATAGGCTCGGCAGCCGTGCAGGTCGCTGCGTAGCTGATCCCAGGGGGTCCAGGTGGCCGTGGGATCCATCCAAAGCTGCCGCCCATCCAGCTCCGCCAGTAGAATCGCGTGGTTGGCCAGTGGCGAGGGAACCTCGCTGCAAAGCTGCGACTCGTCGTCGGTGTTGAGAAACACCAGACCCGAAGCGATGCCCGCCTCCGCCAGCATCACGTGCAAAAGCTGCGATACGTCGTTGCAGTTTCCGTACCGCTTGTCGAGCACTGTCTGCGGCGGATGGGGTCGGTAACCGAACGCCCCATGCCGGATCGAGAGGTAACGCACGTTGTCGCGGACCCAGCGGGCCAGCTCGCGCGTCTTGTCCATCGGCGTCGGGCAGTCGCGCGTGATCTCAGCCACCAGCGCGCTCAATTCGGGCGTTACGGTCTCGCACTGCTTATGCAGCCGATCGATGGTCGCGCCTACGTTGTCCCACGATTCGTACGTCGAGAAATCGATGCCCGGCTGCTCGGCTTCCAGCCGAGTGGCTTCTTCGTGTGGGAGCGGGGCAACGTCGGCGGCCCGCCACGTGTAGCGCATCTCCTCGTCGGTGTTGGCGACCTGCGGTTCCACGTCGCTCGCCGAAGCGTGGTACCGCAGCTTCTTGCCCGCCGGCAGGCTCACCACCAACTCGCTGCGGTGCACGGGATACGTGGGATCGGCGAATTCGAAACGGCCGAACGCCTGTCCGCCAAACTGTGGATCGACGCCGCTGCGGGTGTACTTGATCTCCACCACGTCCCCCACCTCGAGCCCGGCCAGCGAAACCATCACATACTTCGAAAGGTCGTAATCGGCGAAGTCGGTGTTTTCGTCGCGAACGTGGATGTCTTCGTCGTCGGCGTCAATCACCCTGCCGTCCGCCTTGTGGACCCGCGCCGCGTTGAGCGTGATCGATTCGAACGTCTGGTCGTACCACAACGGCCACTCGCCCATCGCATCGAGCCCGTTGCGATTGTTGATCCGCGCCAGGTAATGGTGCGTCGTTTGCACGCTGCCGTCGCCGGCCAGCACGTACGCGTCACGGACCAACAGATAGCAGCCGTCGTGATCGTGGACGAAGCTCTCGGGCAGCTCTTCGAGCATGGCCCGATCGAACGCCACCGCATCGGGATCGGACGCGGGGCCGCGAGCAACGGGCGCCTCGGCGTTTTCAGCGGCATAGGCACCGCCCGCCGCGCAGGGCGAGGCGCTCGTGACCAGTTCGAACCAGGCGCCTTGCGGCCCGCTCGATACCGCCAAACCAAGGGAGAACAGGCCAACCGTCCAAAGGGCGCGGCCGACAAACCGCCGCGGCGAGAGTGATGCCATGATCGATAGTCCCGGGAGGGAGTTTTTACGCCAATCGGCTCCATTATGGATTGGCCAGGAACCTTTGCAAATGACGCTCGATGGGCGTTCCGATACTTGCTGTATGTGGTTGCAGGACGGGCGCGGGGTCTATAATGGGAGCCCGGTGTGCGCCGCATCGGCGGCGTATGTGCTTTTGGCTTCCTGGAAGACGCACGTAGCGAATGACGCAAGGTACGGCGTTGCGACTGGTTCTGACTGGGCTGGCGATCGGCCTGCTGGCCGCGACGCTGCGCGCTCAGCAGGACACCGCCGATTCGCCCACGAGGGACCCCGCGGCCGATGCTGCTTCCGTCGCGCGGCTCATCGAACAACTCGGCGACGGTTCCTTCGCCGTGCGCGAGGCGGCGGCCCGCGATCTGGTCGGGCGCGGCTTGGCCGCGCGCGAGGCGCTCGTCGAGGCACTGCGGCACGACGACCTGGAAGTGCGCCTCCGCGCCGAGCAGCTACTCAAGCTCATCGACCGGGCGGAGCTGGAAGAGCGGCTGGCCAAGCTGCTGGCCGACGAGCGAGGCCGCCCCGATCACAAGCTCCCCTGCTGGACCCTGTACCGCGAGGCGATCGGCCGCGATCGCCCGGCACGCGAGCTGTACGTCGAGGTCGTGCGTGCCGAGAACGAGTTGCTCGAAGCGGTGGAGCGCGGCGACGAGATTCGCACTCGTCTGCTCGTCGATCGCGTGCAAGCCGTCCTGGAGTCGTCCTCCACCAACCTGCCGCAGAGTTTCTCGCGTGCAACGCTGGCCGCGGTGCTGCTGGCATCGCTCGACGCGGACATCCAGTCGTCGCCCCAAATCACGGCGCTGGTGTACAACATGTTGGGCCAGCCGCCGGCGCGCAGCGCCGTGCAGGAGCCCGATCACCAGGAAATGATGCTGAAAATGGTGGCCGCCTGGTTCCTGGCCAACGCCGAAAACCCGACGGTCGCCAACGGTCTCACGTTGGTGCAGCAGTATGGCCTGGACGACGTGGCGCTGACCATGGCGCGAAAAGTGCTCACGCGGGAGACTCCCCCGCCGTCGTCGGTGGCCTATGCGGCGCTGGCCTTGGGCAAGCTGGGAACGCACGACGACGTGCCGCTCCTAGAGCCGCATCTGGCGAACAAAACCGTGTGCCACGCCTGGAGCACGCCGCAGTTTCCGGAGGTCATCAAGATCGAAGTCCGCGACGTGGTGCTGGCCGTGCTGGTCCACCTCACCGGCCAGGAGCACAAGGAGTACGGCTTCGACCTGCTGCAGGAAGACCCGATGACGCTCTATCGCATCTACACGCTCGGCTTTCCCGAGAACGAGAAGCGCGAAGCGGCGATGGAGAAATGGCGGGTGTGGGCCGGCGAGAAACCAAACGCCCCGGCACTCAAGCCGGAATGACGGTCAACTCCGCCCGTCCATCTCGTCCATTGCGTCCATCTCGTCCATACTCTTGCACGCTGCACGCTGCACTCTGCATTCCCGCCCTCACCCGCCGCGCTATCCCGCCGAAAGTCCCCGATCCGCCGCGTCCTGGTCGCGCTGATACAACGCCAGCGTCGCTTCAAACGTCTCGGGTGCGATTTGCCACGCCGGCTCCCCTTCGCGATGCGCGTTGGCGTGCGCCACCAGCAGGCGGTACATGAACTTGAACAGGTGCCGCGGCACGCGCAAGGAACGCATGGCCTCGATCAGCCGCTGATCGCTAACCGAATCGGCCAACAGGTCGCGCAGCCGCGGCGACGCTCCGTCCTCGGCACAGGCCTGCATGCGGGCGTTGGCCACGTCGTACAGCGATTCGCCCGACCACGCGAACGACGTAATCATGTTCTGCTTGTCGAGCCGGGCCCGCTGGTAGAATTCGCGGTCTTCGCGCTCGACGAAGCGCAACAGCTCGACCGGAAGCATTAGCTTCAACCCCAATCCCGGGTGCTTGAGAAACTTGTTGTCGAGCATCGGCCATAGCAGGGCTTTCATCAATTCGGGCGACCCGTTGACGAGGTACGGTTCGTCGACCCGATCGACCAGCACGGCGATGCCCGAATAGCCGAGCGCTTGCAGTATGCCCTGGAACTTGCACAACAGCTCGTAGCGGTCGTCGCTGCGGTCCTTGTTAGGGAGCGGTTGGCCGTCGATCTCGGCGCTGGTGAAGTGCATCAGTACCTGCCGCAGCGGGTTCGACTGTCGGTTGCCCACCCGTAGGTGCGACGCGATTCCCACGGCCAAAATGCCGCGTCGGACCATCCGCCACAATCGCGGGGCCCACGCGACCGCCAACAGCGATAGATAAATCCAGAAGTGCGCCAGCCAGCCCCACTGGGCATTCGTAAGGAGCGCGACGACGATCGCGGCCACGACCACGGTCCCGCCAATCCCCACCGCCAGGTCCCAGTGCGACCGCCACGTGCCGAAGTGCAATCGCCGCCGGAGCCGATGCCACCGCCCTTTGAACGTCTCGGCCGTCGACTGGTCGTAACATGCCGCTAACAGCAGAAGATCGCGCGACTGGTGCCGGTCGAGCGCATCGACACGCTCGGGGTCGACTTTCACATCGACGGTCGCACCGGGATGCTTCACTTCGAGAATGGCGTCGACCAGCCCGGTCACACCCAGCGAAAGAATCGCGTCGATGTGGTCCCACAGCTTCCAGTGCGCAAGCACGCGGTCGATGCCCCGGTGCCGCAGAAATCGCTCGCGGAAGCGGTCGAGAAACGGGTTGAAGTCGTCGTACTCGATGACAAACACGCGGCCTTCGGGCGTGCGGCGGTTGTGCTGCGCCAAACGGCGGACGATCTGCAGCCGCATGGCCGTCTTGCCCGACCCCTTCTCGCCGAAGACGACCGCCGTGGCCGGCTCGCGGGGATCGCCGTACACCTTGTCCCACGCCGGATGGTAGGTGCTCTCGATGCAGAAGTCCTTGAACACCGGGTCGGTCTGCGCATCCTCCTCGGCGAAGGGATTGCGGATGACGTGATGATGCTCGAGGAGTTGTTGGATACGCATATGGTGCTGCCTACCGAATCGGCGCTGTTAGTTTTCAGTTTTCAGTTGCCGGACGTAAGTTGTCAGTTGTTGGTGGCTCGTTGTCAGCGCTGTCCTTCCCTGCAACTAACAACCAACAACTAACGACGCGCCTCCTCCGACTGAAAACTGAACACTGAAAACTGAAAACCCGCCTCCCTCCCACTTCAGACGAACGTACCAGTCGAAGTAACCATCACCAGTGCATCACCTGCCCGCCGTCGACGTTGATCGTCTGCCCCGTGATGTTCTTCGCCTGCTCCGACGCGAGGAACACGGCCAGCGCCGCCACGTCCTCCGGCTCCTGCCACCGCCCCAGCGGCGTTACCTTGCGAATCTTTTCCGCCGTCCACTCTTCGTACGACATTCTCGCTTGCTCGGGCTGCTGATTGAACCAGGCTTGCCACACCGATCGGTTGAGCGGCGTTTGCACCATGCCGGGGCAGATCGTGTTGACGCGTACGTTGTGCGGAGCCAAGTCGCGCGCGGCGCACTGCGCGAAATTGATGAGGGCCGCCTTGGCGGCGCTGTACGGCGGGTCGGTCTGCGAACCGATCTGCGCGGCCACCGACGAAAGGAATAGCAGCGTCCCTTTCCGCGATGCGACCATGGCCGGCGCAAAGGCGTGGGCCGCGTTGACGGCGCCCACCAGATTCACCTTCAATACGCAGTCCCAGTCGGCCGGCTCCAGGTTCCAGAACGGAAAGCCGAATTTGCCTGAGCCCAACCCGGCGGCATACACCAGGTGCCGACACGCGCCGAGCTCGCCAGCCACTTGCCGCTCTGCCGTTTGCATGGCGGCGTAGTCGGTCGCGTCGGCCGCCAGACCGAGCACGGGCACACCGAATCGCCCCGCCAGCTCATCGGCTGCCTGCTGCACCGACGATGCCACGTCGATCAGCGCCACCTGCGCCCGCTCCTGGGCAAACGCCTCGCCGATAGCGCGGCCGATGCCGCTGGCCCCGCCGATCACCACGGCCGTCTGTTCGGCAAGATTCAGGTCCAAGTGCTCGCCCCCCTGGATTTCCCGAACGGCGGCCGACGATCCGGCGTCGCTCGTAGCGTCTACTGCGACGCCCAGTATCGGCCTGCCAAGCGATTCTGACAAGAAAGCGGACCAGAATCGGCCCGGATTCGCCACCGGGAAATCGGCCCGCCTGCTTCACTTTTCGCCGCCCGGCGATCAAAATGAATAAATTGCAAAGTGGGGCCGCCGGAACTCACCGCGCATCGGTGGCGTCGTAGCTAGCGGCCGATCGCGCGCGAGCTGCGCATTGTGGCAACGTAGCAAAGTGAATCAGGGGTTTCCTCATAGGGGTCGCGTGTCATGATCCGTTTACCAGTCTGTGCGCTCGCCGCGCTCGGAATGTTCGTTGCCTTCAGCACGGCCACGGCCCAGTTTGATCAGGTGCAGCGGCTCGAGCAGCGCATCCGCGGTCCACGAGCCGTCCCCGCGCGCCAGGCCGCCGATCCCTTCAGGGGCGGCGCCGATCCCTTCAGCGACGACGCAACGCCCGCCGCAAGCACCGAAGAACCCGCCGCCGCGGAAGAGAACGCCGACGACGAAGCGGCCGTCACGACCGAAGCCGCCGCGCCCGTCAGCCCGCGAGCCATTCGCATGAACCTGCTCGACGGGTCGATCATCACGGGCGAGCTCTCGGTCGACGAGATCACGGTCGAAACGGAGTTCGGCCCGCTTACCGTCCCGGTGGCCAATATCCGCAGCATCGTGCCCGGGCTCGACAGCAGCACGGGCACGGCATCGCAGATCGAAAAGCAGATCGAAGACCTCGGCTCCGACGACTACCAGGTTCGCGAGAAAGCGCACAAGGACCTGGTGAAGTGGGGTACCCGCATCCGCGGCGAGCTGACCCGCTACACAAACGACGACAACGCCGAACGCAAGCGGCACATTACCGAAATCCTCAAGGAGTTCGACGAGCTGGCCGAGGACTACGACGAATTCGATGAGGGGCAGCGGCCTCGCGAATGGATTCGCGGCGACACCGTCGTCACCACCGAGTTCACCATCGTGGGACGCGTGGCCCAGTCCTCGTTCGACGTGGCCAGCAAGTACGGAACCCTTACCGTCAAATTAGCCGACATCCGCTCGGCCGACCGCCCCACCGGCAGCAAGCCCGAGATTCGCCGCAACGTTAACGTTGATGGGAACAGCCTGGCGCAGCGCGGCTTCAAGTCGTCGGGCATCCGGGTCGAGGCGGGCGACAAGATCAGCATCACGGCCGAGGGGCAAGTCGTGATGAGTCCCTGGGGGAGCAATCAATCGTCGACTCCCGACGGCGCCGCGAACTTTGGCTGGTACATCCCCAACGAGATTCCCACCGGAGCGCTGGTCGCACAGATCGGCAATAGCGGCAAGATCTTTAAGGTGGGCAGCAAGCACACGTTCACCGCCACCAAGTCGGGCACGCTCAACTTTGCCGTGGCCATGCAGAACGAATACTCCCAGAATGGTTACGCCTTTCCCGGGCAGTACCGCGTGCGGATCAAGGTGAATCCGAAATAGGTCG
>CAYQAJ010000028.1:28287-30361 GCA_964415245.1 uncultured Pirellulaceae bacterium
CGACCTACGTGGTCGGCTCGGTCGACTCTTGGGGCCGTTTGTTTCTCAGTTCCGGCACCACGCTCAACAGCCAGTTTTCAAGCTCATCCTTGGGCAAAGCGCCCGTCATGCGGCCGACCACCTTGCCGTTGTGGAACACGATCAACGTGGGAATGGATTGAATCCCGTAACGCTGGGCCAGTTGCTTGTTGTCGTCGACGTTCACCCGCGCAACGACGAGCCGATCTTGCCGTTCGCCGGCCAACCGCTCGAGATTCGGCGCCAACTGCCGGCACGGGCCGCACCACGGCGCCCAGAAATCGACCAGCACCGGCTTCTCGGACGAGAGCACGTCGCTCGAAAAGCTGGCGTCGCTCACTTGAATCGAATACGTGGGACCGTTCCACGTATCGACGTCGCATCCCCCGGCAGCGAGAAACACAATTGCAATACCAAGAAACATTGAACGTTTCATCGCTCACTCACCCCAACTCGACGTATACTCACCCGCCAGTTGTCCGCATCATTGGTCATTGAGACATTGGGCATTCGTCATTCCCCAGTCATTCGTCATTAGGCCTTAGTCATTGGACCACGACGGCCCGCCCCGACGCCCAAGGCGCTACCTAAGTATTGCATCCAGCACGCGGCCGGCAACGTCGGTCAGGCGAAAATCGCGGCCCGCGTACCGATAGGTGAGCCGCGTGTGGTCCAGGCCCAGCAGGTGCAGAATGGTGGCGTGAAAGTCGTGTACGTGGCAGGGATCGGCCAGAATCTCGATTCCGTACTCGTCGGTTTGGCCGTGGGCCGTTCCCCCTCGCACGCCCGCCCCGGCCAACAGACACGAGAAAGCGCGGGCATAGTGGTTCCGCCCCTTGGTGCCGGGCGCGTCGGTCCACGGCGTGCGGCCGAACTCGGTGCACACGGCCATTAGCGTGTCGTCCCACAGGCCGCGCTGTTTCAGATCGCGAATGAGCGCCGCCAATGGCCGGTCGACCCGCTGCGCCTTGGGGCGATGGTCCTGCATGTTGCCGTGCGAATCCCAGTTGTTGCTGGAGCCCGTGTCGATCAGCTCCACCACCCGCACGCCGCGCTCGACCAGCCGCCGCGCCATCAGGCACTGCCACGCGAACGAGCGGTTGTCGCCCTGTTCGACGCCGTACCCGGCCAACGTCGCGGCCGACTCGCGCGAGGCGTCGAACACCTCGGGCGCTTCGTGCATCATGCCGTGGGCCACGTCGAAGCTGGTCATGCGCGCACGAAGATCGAGGTCGCTGGGCCGCGCTTGGGAATAAGCGGTCTCGACGTCGCGGAGCATCGTTCGTTCGAGCTCCTGCAAAGTGACGCTGCGGGCCGGCGAGCGCAAATCGGGAATCGGCTCATCGCCGGGCACGATCCGCACTCCCTGGTGCAGCGGGGGCAAGAAGCTCGAATCCCACACCTGCGAGCCGGCATACGGCATGTTCTCGGCCAGCACGAGGTACGAGGGGAGATTCGGGTTGAACGTGCCCAGGCCATAGCTGAGCCACGACCCGAGGCTGGGCATGGGCACCGTGGCCGAACCGGTGTGCATGGCCAGGACGGCTTGAAAGTGCTCGACGATGTCGGTGTTCATCGTGCGGATGACGCACAGCTCGTCGGCCACTTTGCTCAGCTCGGGAAACAGCTCGCTGATCTCCAGCCCCGACTCGCCGCACTTGGTGAACGCGAATGGCGAGCCCATCAGCGGCTGTTTGTCGACGCCGCGCAGATGCGGGGCATCGACCGTTTTGCCCTCATCGGCCGCAAGCTGAGGCTTGGGATCGAACGTATCGACGTGCGACATGCCGCCGGTGAGAAACACCATCAACAGGTGTTTGGCCTTGGGCTCGAAGTGCGTGCGCTGGGGAGCCAGCGGATGCCCGTCATGCATCGCCGCCACCTGAAGCAGCCGACCGTAAAGCCCGAGCCCACCCGCCGTGGCGGCGCATGCGGAGCCGACGAGAAACGAACGGCGGTTCAACGCATGGTGATTCTTCATGGCACTACCTTTCACTCCATTCACTCCACGTACAAAAACTCGCTCGCCGTCAGCAGTACGCGGGACCAGGCCGAC
>CAYQAJ010000029.1:0-12585 GCA_964415245.1 uncultured Pirellulaceae bacterium
GCCGGTCGAGGCCCTCTCGAGCATGGCTCGCCTCGCGCCGCTGTTCTTTGAGCTGCTCGAGCTGGCGCTGGCGGTGGACCAGCTCTTCCTGAGCGCGACGAGCGCTGCGACACGCGTCGTCGGCCTTCCGCAAATCTTGGTAGACGCCTGCGCCTTTCGTGGAAGTGGCGAGACGGAAGCCGAGATTCTCTCTGGCGGACGCGACGTCGTATCCGCCCGCCGATTGCCGCACGATCTCGGCGGCTAGGTCGGCGCCGTCGTCGGTGCCGATCAAGTGGTGCAGGGCCAGCACGTAACGGTTGCCCAGCTCGGCAGGGACAAGCAGGGGGCAGTCGACGTCGCGACCATCGCGCTGGCAGCGATGGCGGCCAAGATCGCATTCGACTGTGAGCACGGCGCCGTCCTGCCGCAACCAGCCCAGCAGGCTGACGTGGTCGTCGACTCGCCGCCCGGAGTCGAGCAGGCACTGCATGGCCCGACTGAGAGACGTCTTGCCAGAAGCATTCGGGCCATAGATGACATTTACGCCCGGGCTGAGATCGCGCACGGTGAGCCCGCCCGTCTCGAAGCCGGGCATGCGACGAATCTCGATTCCTTCGAAGCTCAGGCGGGGCGCGCTCATCGATCCGGTTGCTGCTCGCGCAGCGCCTCCAGTAGCAGCGTTCCCTGTTCGAGCAGCGCCGACCGGGCCGATGCGATGTCGGGCGGCGCGTCGTTGCTAATGCCCTGATACGTGCCGGCCGCGTGTACGCGCTGCATTTCCAATAACACCTGCCGCTCGAGCCTTTGCAGCTCGTCGTCGGCTCGGCCCGCTTTCAGGTCGAGCAGGATGCGGGCCAGCACGCCGGTCGGATCGCGGCGCCCGGCGATTGACTCGAGATCGACGGGCGGCCACGTGTTGTTGATGACGCTTTCGATTCGCGCCGTTGCGCCGCCCGACGATAGTTCCAAATCACCGCGAAGCTGATCCTCAACCTGCGCGATCTGCCCGCACAGCGGCGTGGCCCCCGAAAAGGTAAGCCGCACGAGCACGTGTTCGAGCGGCCCGCTCTCGCTTGCCACCGCGGCAGTCAGGCGGCGCAATTCGGTGGTGACGCAACGTTCCAGATCGTCGCGGGTGGCGGCGCCTTCCAGATCGACCGTGAGCGGCTCGTACCGCACCTTCGACATGGATAACTGCCGCACGCTCGTGCGCCCCGTGGGCTCGACGTCGATCAGCCACGGTCCGTGCGCTCCGCTCTCGCCCGGATCCATGGCCTGGGGCGATCCGGGGTAGAGCCAGCCGGCTCCTGACGCGGAAGGAACGTAAGCGGGCCGGTGAATGTGGCCCAGCAACCAAAGCTGCACGGGCTGCGCCCGAAGTTGCTCATGTGTCACGGGGGCGTAGGGGCTATCGGACGCATCCAGATCGGCGTGCAGGATGCCGAGGGCCGGCAGGTCGGTTTGCGTTGAAAGCGAAGCGCCCAACAATGGACTCTGTGGCACCTGCCCGTCGGGAAACGACCAGCCCCAGAAACGCAGCGCGGGTTTTCCCTCGCGCTGGAGCACCGCTTCTTCCCACACGCCGCCTCGGCCGAGAAAGTGGAAGAACTCGCCGCCCAGCTCGTCGGCAAGCTGCGGCAGCACGTCGTAGTCGTGGTTCCCAGCCACGGCATAGGTGTGGATCTCATGGCGTGCCAACAGCCGCAGCCCGCGCTCCAACGGCCCGATCGCCTCGAAGTAGCGGTTTTCGTGGTCGACCACGTCGCCGGTGAGCACGACGGCATCGACACGCTCGTCGACGGCACGCTGCGCGATCGCCTCCCACATGCGGGCGCAGGAGTACGCCGCCGCGTCGATCGACTCGGGCAAACGCGTCGGCCGGCGTCCGATGTGAATATCGCCGGTTACGAGGAGTCTTACGATCATGGTCTCACGCGTGTAGCGAAACGACGAGCCGAGAATAATGAACCGCTAGCAAATGACCCATGACCGGGCACGCAATGACCAATGTCGGAAACCGCGACCTTTCATCACTTCACATGGGCGGGAGTTCTCAGAGGCGATCCGAAAACCGTCGGGGACTGGCTCATTTTGCGAAGCGGATGACGGGTTGGCCCTCTCCCATTGCAGTTTTCGAGGAGCAAAATGTGCCTGTCCCCTTCTCTCTCACGGTTTTCGGATAGCCTCTCATTGCTCGTGTTCCACTGGCACGATTGGCACGATCACGCCCGGTCGCACGAATACGAGCCGGGCAGCGACCCGCTCCGGTTCGAGCCGCAACATGTCCGACACCGCCCGGCGGTACTCGGCAAGCTGCGGCCGGTAATAATCCACTCGCTCGTCAAATGCTCCGCTCCTCTCGGGCGTGACCGCGTCGGTCTTGAAATCGAGCACGTCGGCTGCGACGATCCGCCCATTATCGCGCAGCAATACGAGGCGGTCGATGCTGCCAGTCACCAGTCGGTCGTCGCGGCGGAGGGCGAATCGGCGTTCACATCGCACGTCCGCTGTGAGCGTTTCCCAACGAAGTTCCTTGGCAAATCGGGGCGGCAAGAAATCATGATGCGGCGATCGATAGTAGTCGCGCTTAAGCAGATCGGCCAAAACCGGCTTTGCCAGCATATCGCGAAATGCGCCGATCAGCGACCGTTGCTCGTTTGGGCTGACCACCACGTCGTCAAGTCGCCCGGCCGCGTCCAAAAGCGCAGCTTCGTTGGGCAATCGCCCGTCGTTTAACCACTCAATGAGCGCGAGCCAGGCGTGCATGATCGTGCCGTACCGCCGGCCCGACGAGTCGCCGTCGGACAGCACGTCGGCGATGCGTAGGCGACCTCCACCTTCCAGGCTGGACGGGGCAACTCGTTCCAGTCCCCGACGTCGCGCGGGCATGGGGGCAAGTCGCACTTCAGGCACGTCTTGTGCGCCGTCGACCGACGATCGCGCTCTATCCGCGACGGATTCCGGGCTTTTCTCGGCGAGCGCGGGCAGTGCGCCTTGACCTGGTACGGCGCTCGGCGACCGCGCCTCAGGCCGCGCAAACCATTTCGCATCGCCGTGCTCGTACAGCAGCGTGCCCGAATCCGGCTGCGTCTCGTCGACCAGCGCTGCTCGCAGCAATCCCGCCAGGTTGGCTCGCGGCTTCCTCTCGTTGTCCGCCGGTGGGGGCACAATCATGTGCAGGGCGAAGATGGCCCTAGTCATGGCCACGTATAGCAAACAGAGCGACTCGCTCGTCTGGCGATCGGCCCACTGGTCGAACAGCACCTGGATGCGCTGCGGAAGCAGCGGCCGCAACGATTCGTTCACGTAGCGGCACACGCACGTTGCCGGCTCGGTCGGCTCCGGACGCTCGACAACAAACGCATCCGGCTGCCCGATGATGTTTCCTTCCAGCTCAGGCAGCACGACCACGTCGAATTCGAGCCCCTTGGCCTTGTGAATCGTCATCACGCGCACGTCGACCGGCAGCGGATCGGCAACCCGTTCCGCTTCGACCACCGAGAGAAAGTCGGCCGTGCGCAGGCTGGCCGACGGCTGGTGGCTGTACGCCAGCTCGACCAACTGCAACAGCCGGCTCAACTCGCGCCGGTTGCAGTGCTCGGCCAGCTTCTCGGCCAGGTCGTACAGAACGGGCCCATATCCCTCCTCGACCAGCCGGCGGCGGATACCGCGCGACAGCGTCCGCGCCGCCTCGTCGTCCGTGTGATCGGCAAGGCCCAACACCGGCCCCAGCGGCGATCGAGCCACGTGAAAACGAGCGGCCGTGTCGCCCGGGTGATCGGCCAGCCGCAACAGCGACATAACGACGAGCACGGCGGCGGAGTCGGTGAGCGGGTTGCCCCCTTCCTCGCTGGCTTCGATGCGGTGCTGCGAGCGAAGCAGATGGATCAATCGCGCGACGGTTTCGTTCTTTCGCACCAGCACGCCGACGCGCCTGCCCGGGGCGTCGGCGACGATTCGCGCGATCTCGCCGGCCGCATGCTCGAACAGGTCGATTTCCGCGGCAGCGGTCGACAGGCAAACGTAGCCGGGCAGCTCCGATTTCTTGGTGGTGTGCTCGGGAAACTGTTGGCTCCACCGCCGCACCGCGGTTTCGGCCCGTCCCAGGTTGGTGTGCCGCGTCATGTTTTGAAACACGCGGTTGACCGTATCGATGACCGGCTGCGACGAGCGGTAACTGGCATCGAGCGTGTCGATCTCCAGGCCGGGCAAGTATCGCTCAACGGCCTCGAAAATCTCCGCCACTCCGCCGCGCCAACCGTAGATGGCCTGCTTGGCGTCGCCCACGCAGAAAAAGGAGCGGTCACCGCCCGGTGTTTTTTCCGCGCCTTTGGCAGTCGAGCCATCTCTGGCAAGTCGCGATTGTTCGCCCTGGGGTTCGGTCACGCGGCGAGCAAACGGCTGGATAGCCCGCCACTGCAAAGGAGAGGTGTCCTGAAACTCGTCGAGCAGCAGGTGATCGATGGGCGCCCCCAGGCGAAAGGCGATCCCGTCCACTCCGCCCGAGACGTTGGCGCCGCACACCGAGCGAGTTACGTCGTCGAACCGCATGGCGCGGTGCTGCCTCTTGTTTTTCTGGTAGTGCTGGTGAAAACCTTCGAGAACCAGATGCGTGCCCTCGGTTTGCATCGCCACCCGGCCCACCAGATAGGCGCGGGCATGGCGAAGCAGCGGCTCGTACGCATCGGTTAGCTCATCGGAGATCGCCTTTTTCCAGTACATCGTTTCGCCGGCTGTCAGCTTGCCGGCGATGCCGCCCGTGATGAACTTCTCCCATTGTCCTTCGGCCGCGGCCTGGCAGTCGCCGTCGCGGGCCTTGGCAAATCGCTTGTCGGTAAGCTCGACTCGCCGCAGTGCATCGATGGCCTCTCGTACTTGCGCGTGCGGGAGCTCCTTGCTGCGCTGGAGGCAGCGCCAAGCGCTGGCGTCCGTTTCGAGAAACAGCGAGTAAAGATCGTTGACCGTGTCGCGGAGCAGGCGGCTGACGCTGCGCGTGGCGGTTCCCTTGGCCAGAAGCTGCAGCAGCGTGACGGCGGCATGCGCGTCGTGCTGCGCGAGAAGCGCCTCGATGGCGAGGCTGCGAAGCCGCTGGTCTTCGCGCTGCTCGACGATGCGCCACGAAGGCGACAGGCCCAGCTCGAGGCAATATGCCCGGGCCACCTGCGCGAAGAAGCTGTCGAGCGTGCCGATGCGCACGCGATGGGCGCCGCGCGTCAGGTCGGCCAGCAGAGCTTGGCAATGCGGCGGCGTGAGTGAGTCGGCGCCCGTTTCCTTGGCAAGCTCGACGCACTTGGTCTTGTCGAGCGCCGCCACGGCCAGGCGAAGCACCACTCGATCGAAAATCTCGCCCGCCGCGGCGCGGGTGAATGTCGTGGCCAGGATGCGCTCCGGCGGCACCCCGCCCGCCAACAGCGACAGGTAGCGGTTCGACAACTGGTACGTTTTGCCGGTGCCGGCGGAGGCTCGGATGAGCAGGTTCGTAAGCGCGTGCTCGCTGTTTGTAGTCGTCGTGCTCACGCGGCGTCCCCTTCGTCTTCCAGCAGACGATCGAACACGCCGCTCTGGCAGATGTCGGCCCAGTCGTCGTAGGAGAAGTCCGACAGGTCGGCCGGCGGCCAGAACACGCCGGCGCGAAGCTGTCGAATCACGTCGAACGCCGATTCGTTGGCTTGGAGCAGTTCCTCGTCGGTCCAGTCGTCGAGCAGAATATCAACCTCGGTTACGTCCTTGGGCAGCACGATATAGCCCGTTCTCTCGACGTTGTCGATTCCCAGCTCTCGCGCCAAATGACGGTACAGCGGCAATTGCAGGTCGACCCATTGGTTCTTGTCGAGGTGCGCCTTCCGCGGCGATTTCGCGCTGTCGCCCGACTTGTAATCGAACACAACGTGCTCGCCGGTGTTCTGATTCACGTCGATGCGATCGATGCGACCGGTAACTGTGAACGGCTGGCCGTCGACGTCGAGCACGGCTTCCAGTTTCTCCACCTCGACGTCCTCGATGCGCCACCCCTGGCTCGCCCGACCGGCCTGCAGCGCGGCAAACGCCTCCAGCCGCAAACGTAACTGCTCGATTTGCACTTGCAGGGGAGCGAGCGCGTGGACGCCGTACATTTCCGCGGCCGTCGTATCGAGCGCGTCGTTGAGCATCGCGGTGATGTCGTCAACGTCGGTGCTGTCGCGCGTGTCGCTGCGGCCGAAGCGCAGCAGCACCTCGTGCAAAAGCCGCCCGAACGCGGCACCGTCCAACTCCTCGGCCTGATCGTCGATCGGCCTCAGCTTGAGCATGTGGCTCAGGTAGAATCGATAGGGGCACGCAAGATAGTCCCGAAAGCCCGTCGAGCTGAGCGACGTGACCGGCTCTGCAAGCGGTTGCGGCCGGGGGACCGGCAAACGAGCCCGCGTGCGCTTTGCCACCAGTGCACCCGGCAGGCGAAGCGGCGTGCTTGCAGCGGCAACAGGGCGGAAGAACGCCAGCGCTCGGCGAGCCGCGGTCTCTCCGTCGGCTGCGAACAGCAGCGGGCTGGGCACCAGCGGCTCTTGCTCGGTGTCGCGGCGGCCGACCACCAGGTCGACTCGCTCGCGACTCCGGAGGAGAAGTTGCAAGGCGTATGCGTCGCGTGCGAAGCGCCGCGTGTTGTCCTCCAGCTTCAACCGCGATCGCAGGCCGTCGGGCAGAAACAAGTCGGCACCCTTGGCCTGGGGCACGCACCCTTCGTTGAAACCGCACACGACGACGGCCGGTGCGTCGTCGAGCGGCAATTCCAGCCAGCCGAGAATCTCGATGGCCTGGCTGTCGGCAGGGGGCGCGATCGCATCCGCCGAAGCCTGCTCGAGAATCAGCCGAATGGCATGCCCGACGCCGACGTCTGGTTGCAGAGGCTCCGGCACGTCGTCGACCTGCGCTATGAGTTGCGCCAGTTTGCGGCAACCGTCATAGATCGCCCGCTCGGACGGATTGTCGCGATCGAACTCGAGATCGCCGTATACCGCCTTTATCGGTTCCTGAATGGGCGCCGACCAATCGGCCAGCCGGCGCGGTGGACCCTGACAGCCGACGAGAAGCCGGCTCGCGGCGCGGTAGAGATCGCGCACTGGGCGGCTCGCCCGCTTGTCCTTCGTGACTGCGTCGTCGATCCGCGACGGCAGGCAATCGGCAAAATAGGCGTCGAGCGCGGTAAGAGAATCCTCGTGTGCTCCCTGCTTGCTGAGCCAGCAATCGACGTCGGGATGCCGCACCAGGGCCGCGAAGTCGGCATAGCGGCGGCTTTCGAGGTACGCACCAGCCGCCGCCAACAGCTTCAGCGGCGCCGACTCGGCCAAGGGCCGACCCGGTCCCCATCGGCAGGGCACGTGGCACTGGCGAAGCTGCCGCTCGACGTGGGGCACGAGCCGTTCATCGGCCACGCCGACCACAATCTCGTCCGCGGCATAGCGACCGCCGTACGATGACAGACAGCGCACCGCCTCGGCGGCTTGATCGGCCGGCTTGTCGACCACGTGCACCTGCTCCTGCGCGATGTCGAGCGTGGCCTCGGCCCAGGCGTCGGGCACGAGGCAGCCGTGACTGTCGAACTGCGCGGCGAGATCGTGCGGCGCGAAGATCAGGGCCGTCACGCGATCGGCCACCTGGTCGAGCATGCTGCGGACCGCGCGATTCGTATCGACCATGCCGACCAGGACAATGTCCTGCCGGGCGACACACTCGCTTTCCCTGATTGCGACGAGGCGGGCGGTCTGGCGATCCCAAAGGTCGAGGCTGTCCAGGCTGTCGAGGTAGCTCGTTTGCGCGTCGCACAATGCCTGCCAGCGCGGCCGCTCAGAAAACCCTTCGATCTCTCCCGCCGCCGCCAGCACTTTGGCAAAGTCGAGCTCGTCGCTGGCCAGCTCCTGGTGCAGACTGGCTAAGGACCGGGCCAATTCCAGCCACGCGGTAACGTCGGCCTCTTCCGGCGGCGACGCCACAACGTTTCGCAGCTTGTCCGCACCCAGGTGGCGAAGTGCCTCCACCCACGCCAGCCGCTGCGTAAGCTCCGACGCAAAAGGGCGCTTGCGCACATACAGCAGCTCAGGCAATTCGCCCACGGTGCAAATGCGCGGCGGAATCAAGTCGACGCCGGCCGTGTGCGACTCGTCGACGAGAATCTCCAACAGCCGCCGCCCGGCCCGCGAACCGGGAACGACCACAACGACCTGTTCCATGTCGGCAGAATCGCCGCTGCGATAGCGCGCAAGCAGATAGGACGCCGCCGCCGGCAGCGCTGGCCGATCCCAATTCAGGAATTCGCGGGCAATGGCCATGCGATGACGAGACCCTCGAATGCGGCCGCGAACTGGCACTGCGCGCAAAGCCTTTGGCGCGAAGTCAGTAAAGCACAGCGCGGCGGGCCGCATGGGTCAGATTAGCCTTTACCCGACAGGCTTCCCAGTGCCCCAGATGTGGGGGCCGAGACGTGCGCCCGGCACTATGGCCGGGGGGCGCGACTGGGCGAGGAAGCTGCGGACATCACTCGTTCGCGTTTCGCGCTCGGCTGCGCCTCGCGGCTAACCGGGGGAGGTCACGTCGCGCCGCCGCGGGCGATGCACTCCCAATCGAGCGGCTGGTTCACGTCGAGGCGGGGCAGGGGGGCAAATGCGGCTTCCGCGTACTTGTGCGCCGCCGCCGTGTTGAAGAGCACGATTCGCTCCTCGGGGCGGAGCCAGCCCTGGCGAGAAAGCACTTCCAGCGCTCCCACGCACGCGGCCGATTCGGGGCCGAAGCTGACGCCCTCCGATGAGGCCGCTTCGGCCATCCACCGTGGCAGACTCGCTTCGTCGACCGCCACGGCGCACCCGCCGCTTTGTCGTACGGCGTCGAGAATGAGAAAGTCGCCCACTGCCGCCGGCACGCGAAGTCCGCTGGCGATAGTACACGCACCTTCAAACGGAGTGGCGAACCGCTCGCCGCGCTCGAAGGCTCGCACGATCGGGCAACAGCCGCTCGATTGCACGGCCACCATCCGCGGCATACTCTCGCCGTTCAGCCAGCCGAGCTCACGCAACTCGCTAAACGCTTTCCACATGCCGATCAGGCCGGTGCCGCCGCCGGTCGGGTAGATCACCACGTCGGGCAGTTGCCACGAGAACTGCTCGGCCAACTCCAGCCCCATCGTCTTCTTGCCCTCGACGCGGTAGGGCTCCTTCATCGTCGACAGGTCGAACCAGCCCAACGGCTCCTTTCCCTCGCGCACGATGCGGCCGCAGTCGTTGATCAGCCCGTTGACGAGGAACGTTCGCGCGCCGGCCAGACGGCATTCGTTCTGGTGAGTCGTCGGCGTGTCGTCGGGCATGAACACAAAGGCCTCGATTCCCGCGCGAGCGGCATAAGAAGCTGCTGCGCCCCCCGCGTTGCCCGCCGTGGGAATCGCCACGCGGCGAATGCCGAGGCGCACCGCCATGTTCACAGCCATGGCCAAGCCGCGGGCCTTGAAGCTGCCGGTCGGCAGCCGCGACTCGTCTTTCACCCAAAGATTGTTGAGGCCGTACCGCTCAGCCAGCCGCGCGGCCGGCACGAGGGGCGTCATCGTTTCGCCCAGCGACACGACATTGCCCACGCCGGTCGGCAGTAGTTCCGAGTAGCGCCACATGGTGGCCGGCCGCGAGCGCAGCTCGTCTCGCGACACGGAGTAGGCAATCGCCGGCAGATCATAGCGGACGAGCAGCGGGCGATCTTTGTGCGTCGTTTGCACTTGCCCGGCAGGATGGCGCGATCCGTCGATGCCCGACTCCAGGTGACTCACGAACGACGCCATGACCTTCCCCCTCGGTATCGCCGGCGCAAAAGAAAACGCCGCGACGGCGCGTAGATGCGGCCGCGACAGCGTTAGGCAATACCAGGGGCAGAGCGTCGAGTCAATCAGACGTGAGGTGGCGAGAGGGCGCGGAACTGCACTCCGCCAGCACTTGCCGATAGGCCTGGGCGACGCCCAGCGCCATGCTGCGGTCGGAGAATCGCTCGGCGTGTCGTGCGATGGCGCTTCGCCTAAGGTCCTGCCAGTCGTATTGGCCCGTGATGACCTGAGCGATGGCCTCGGCCAGTGCCGCCGGGTCGCCGGGTTGGGCCAGCACGCCGTCGATTCCGTGCCGCACCGCCTCGGGCACTCCTTCGACTCGCGACGCCACCACGGGCACGCCGGCTGCCATGGCTTCGAGGACGACCATGGGGAGCCCCTCGCCGAACAGGCTGGGCAGCACAAACAGATCCATTCGTGCCAGTTCTGCGGCAACGTCGCTCGTGAAGCCGGTCCACTGCACGCGGCCCGATACGCCCAGCTTGGCCGCCAGATTCAGGGTTTGACGCATGTAGTCGGGGCACTCAAAGCCGCCCACGGCACGCAGACCCACGCGCAGTCCTCGGGCTTCCAACAGCGCCAGCGCTTCGAGAAGCGCCTCGATGCCCTTTCGCGGGCGGAATAGCGCCACGGTGCCCAGTTGCCAGGTTCCCCGCGGAGTGCGTCGCGGCGGCAGATCGCCGACTCGGGGCACGCCGTTGGGTACGACCACGATTCGCTCGGGCTGAAACTTTTCGCGGGCCATGTGCTGGCCCAGGCTGTGCGACACGGCGATCAGTCGCGCCGCACCCGAAACGGTGAGCCGCTCGCTGGCGGCGTTGATCCAGTTGCGCAGGCCGCGGGTGGTATCGCGTCGCGCCGGGCTGTGAACGTGGTACACCAGCGGCACGCCAACGATTCGCGCGGCGATCCTTCCCACCAGGGCAGAGCGTGGCGTGTGCGCGTGAACGATTCGGTAGTCGTGACGCCGGATGATTTGCACCAGCCGCTTGACGGCACGCAGGTCGATGCGGCTATGCATGGGAATGTCGAAGACCGGCGCCGATTGAAAGGAGCGCTTCTTCGCAAACACGCCCGGCTTGACGCAGGCGAAGCCGACGTCGAATCCCAGTTCGGGCAACCGGGCGGCGAGCAAATCCTGCACGCGCTCGGCTCCCGAGTAGTGCTCACCGTTGATGACGTGCAAAACACGTACGTTCGCCTGCCGAGGGACCACCGACGATGTATCATCCATCGACTGCGGCGGCAGCGCGACGACGGGTTGATCGGGCGTCGACGGGAACTTCTCAGCGGAGGGCAACGGCGGCGATGCCACAGGCGAGTTCAACGTATCGATGGTCATAGAGATGAGTGCCTTGCGGAAGTGCGAGTTCGACGTAGGGACGTGACCGGAACCAGACGGCGTTGCACCAGAAATGCAAGCGGGGGGCCGCATTCCGCCGGCAACAAGGCCACACCGCGCCGCTCAAGACGTTACGTGGCCTGCGGCAAGAACTTACACCCACGGGGCGGCAGGCGAAACGGAACCCGCTGGTCGGGCCGACCACCCTCGCGTGTTGCCGTTTCGCAACGCCGGGTCGAGCAAAAGCAGCACCCTCAGCCAAGCTGCTTCAACGCGGGGAAGAAGATCGTCAGCGCCAACCATCCACCGGCCACCAGCATGCCCACCGACGAAATCCACAAAAACACGTCCCACAGCACGCCGGGCGTTACCCGTTTGTCGCACCGCCGGTAGCGGAAGTACAAGGCCGCAAATGAGAGCATCGGCAGCATCATGGCCTGCATGGCACCGCTGGCCAGCACCAGCCGCGTCGGTTCGGGGAACACGACGTACACCAGCAGACAGATAAACGGAAACAGCCCACTGTAGAATCGCACGCGGCGTCGGTACAGCGATTCGTCCGCGCTACCGATACCCAGCACGCGCAGCGCGTCGGGGACGACTCGTGCGTGGCTGGCATTGGCCACGAAGAACGTCGAATAGAGCACGGCGATCGTGCCGAAGAGAAAGATGATCTGCGTCCACCCGCCGAACACCGGCTCGTACATCACGGCCAGCGTGCGGATCATCTCGGTGCCTTCCGGGTTGAGCCGCAGCCGCCCCAGCGTCGCCGCACCCAAGAAGTAAAACGCGATGGTAGCAAAGGTGTACACCACCATCGAGCACCAGGCATCCCACCGCATGACGCGCAGCCAGCCCAGCGCCCGCTCGCTCCACTGCGGCGAATCGTCGCGCGGGCCGGTGAAGCGGGCATAGCCCTTCTCGTTGCACCAATAGGGATACGAAATGAGCTCGTTGGCCCCCACGCCGATAATGCCAAACGTGGCCAGGGCGGTAGCCAGGGGCGAGATGCCCAGCGCTTCGCTGCGGGGCGTCAGGCGAAAGCTCATGCCGCTGGCAATCTCATGCCAACTTACGGCGTAGGCTTCATGGAGTTGGAGGGCTGCCACGGTGACGATGGTGACCAGCGTGAAGCCGGCCACCATCACGGTCGAAGCCGACTGAATAAACCCATACCGCCCCATGACGAGAAGGACGGCGGTGATCGCCGTGATAATGGCGGCCCAAAGACGGTCGTCGAACGCGCGATCCGCCAGTCCCTTAATCGTTTTGGCCTCAGATTTCGACAGCGCGCCGTCGCCGTCGGCGTCGGCTTCCGCCAATGCCCGATTCAAGACCGGCTCTAGCTTCGGCGGCACGTCGCGGTGGGTGACCGGGTCTTTCGCGCTGCGCACGATCGCCGCAAAGCTTTTCTCTGATTTCAGGCCGGCAA
>CAYQAJ010000029.1:12685-30206 GCA_964415245.1 uncultured Pirellulaceae bacterium
TCTTTCGCGCTGCGCACGATCGCCGCAAAGCTTTTCTCTGATTTCAGGCCGGCAATCTTCCATGCATGGTCGGCAACGTCCCTGGTAAGCCTGGCCGTGCTGGTTTCGCGTTGCTCAATGTACTGGCCGATCTCTTGGTTGGCGGCGCGGAGATCGCTCAATTCCTCTTCGATCGCCTTGATTTGCTGTGTGTCCTGATTCGCATCGGCCCGCAGTTCGTCCCGTTCCTTCTCCAGCCGCTCGATTTCCACCTCGTTGTTCTGCGAATCGGCGCGGAGCGTTTCCAATTGCTTCTGCATCTCGTGCAGAGATACGAGCTTGGTGGTCTTGGCGTCCAACTCCGCCATATATGCCCGCCCCGTCGAAGTGAGTGGCACGCTGATCGCCAGCGCTTGCCCGACACCTCCGACAATCCCGCCAAGCTGCCCCAGGCTCACGATGAACATCACCGCCCAGTACCACAACAGCCAGTTGCCGCGCCACGAATTCGAGCCGCGAAGTCCGCCGCCCGACACCGCGAGCGTCGGTCCGGGAACAATGTTCATTCCGAACATGGTGCTCTGGCCGCTGACGATGCTGTACCGGCCCAGCTCGACCTGCACGAACACCTTGATCACGCACCCGATCAGGATGAGCCACAACAGCCAGAATCCGGCCTGCGCCCCGGTGGCGGTGGTGGCGATCAACTCGCCGGAACCCACGATCGAGCCGGCAATAATCAGGCCCGGGCCAAGGCGGCGGAGAATACCCCACACCGTGCGCGGGGGCGCTTCGTGCGTCTTCACCTCGCGCAGGTCATCGTCCCGAGGGCCTGGTTGTTCACTCATGAGGTGCGCGCTCGTGCGCCGTTGGGCCGCCGTGCGGGGGCATAAAGACCGGCGGGATCACCGAATCGAGCGATCGGCTCGCTCCGGGCAAGCGACCACCCTAACCCAGCCGGGGAGTGAAGAAAAGCCTTGCGGCAGAGTTGAGGACGACCGCAAGTGCGATCATGTGCCTCGCGCTAATCGAGCGGATATTCCCAAAGAGGCTCGGCGGCACGGGAAGCCCCGGTTGCCGGCGTGGGCTTAAGAGGTCGCATGCCGCGGGCCGTGCGCACGGGTCCGTCGACAACCGGCGCCAGATTGCTTTCTTCCGGCGGCTGGCCGTAGACGACTGGCATCGGCCCGCGAGCCGGCGATGGCTGGCGCATGATGGGCATCGAGCCGCGGGCAATGGGCATCTGGCTCCGATCCAGAGGCATGTCGTCGACCCACACTTCGCCATCGACGGGCTCGCCGTCGACCCACACTTTTCCGTCGACGATGGTGAATCCGCCCTGCTCGATAATCTGCCGATCGACGTTGCCGCTCGCGCCGTTGCCCTCAACCACATAGCCGCCCGGCACCTCATAGCCGCCCGGCACTCCATAGTTGCCCGGTGTCGCATACTCGCCCGGCATGGCATACGTGCCCGGTATCGCATCGTATCCCTGCATGGAATCCTCATCGAGTACGGAACCGTCCGCCGCCACGAACACCGTTGTGCCGTCGGTCGCCGTGTGTGCCACGTACGTCTTGCCGCTGTCGGTTGCCACGGCTCCGGCCGATGTCGATGGGTCGTATTTGGCCGAGCCGACGCGGCCGTGAACCATGTCGGCACGCTGTCGGCAGCCGCCGTAGGCCGCGTAGGCTTCGTCGTACGTCCGGCAGCACATGGCGCAGCCCGACGCGCAGCAAAGCCCCAACAGCAGCGTCATGGCCAGCAATCGGCGCGTCATGCGAGTCCCTTGGCTTGGGGACGGGGTCCTTTTGAGTGGAACCCCTTCGGTGGGCGCTTCGCGGCGCACGAACGGCGACGCATCGGCGCGCTACACCACACACCCAAGTCGGCCAGTTCAAGAGGGGAACTTTAGGCCGAGATTGCGCAACGTGCCGAATTTGCGGACCGATGAGGAGCGAGTATCTCGCCGAACGGACCGCTCGACTGGGAATGGCCAATGTCTCAAATCCAAATGACCAATCGCGCTAGCAAACATTGGTCATTGTGATTTGGTGCTTGGTCATTGCGCTTCGGCGCCGCTAGCTTGCCATGACGGGGGCGTGAAGCTGATCGACGGCCGTCAGAAGCTGGTCGAAGCGATCCAGGTGTACGTCGGCCACGATGTCTCCCTCGTGATGGACGGCTATCGTGTGCATACCGATCGCCGCAGCGCCCGCCAACTCGACGCGGTCGTGGCTTACCACCGCCGCCTGCTCCGCCGGCAGCCCTAGCGTCGTCAGGGCCGCGTGATAAACGTGTGCCTCGGGCATTGCACACTGAACGTCGTACGAGGTGACGATCGCGTGCCACTCGACGTTGAGCCCGGCGCGCCGCAGCCGCTGGGCCAGAGTCGCACTCCCCGCGTCGTCGTTGGCCACCACGCCCAAGCGGACTCCGCGGTGCTGCAGTCGCTCGAGCGTGCGGGCCACCCCCGGCAAAGCGCGAACCGTTTCGTCAAGCTGCCGGCGCCGTGCGGATGCGGCGGCAAGCACTTCGTCGATCTGCCCGCGGGCCAGGCCGATCGACGTGAGAAGGCCGCGCAACGCGTCCCAGTAATCGCACCGGCCGCAATGGGCCTCGACCAGAAACGATCGTTCCCACAAATGAAAGAAAGCCTGGTGGCTCGTATGCATGCCCAGGCGCGAAAGAAGCTGCACGAGCCAGTGCCGCCACACCGTGGCGTCGTAGAGCACGTCGTCGGCGTCGAATAGCAATCCGACGGCATCCATACCGGGCCAGCTTTCCTCTCGAACGACCGCCGTAGAGAGCGTCCTGCTCTTCACATCCGGTCGCTGCGGCGCGGAGTCTAGCAACGCACCGTGCACCGCGTCAAGACGAGACGTTTTTCGGTGGGGAAAGTCGCAAAACGCCGTAGATGCGATGGTCTGCCAGACTCTCGGCTACCAGCGCCGCGCCGTGAAATTCATGCCGCTGATTGTGCTGACTTTTCACGGCCACGGCGATCGATCCAGCTTCCACGGCCGCCCGACAGCCGTTCTGGCTATCCTCCAGCACAAGCACTTCCGCGGCAGGGAGCGAGAATTGCCGTGCGGCCTTCTTGTAGATTTCCGGATGTGGCTTGCCGTGGACGACGTCCTCGCTGGTGAGAATGAAGTTGAAACGCGGCTCGAGCTCGAATGGCGCCAGCACGCGGCGCACGTAAGCGCGGCGGCTGCTGGTGGCGATAGCCTTGGGCAGATCGGCCGTCTCGATTGCGGAGAGAAGATCGAGCAGCCCAGGCATGGGTGCGAGACGTTGTTCGAGGAGCCCTGCGAGAATCTCGTCGCTGTCGCGGAGCAATTCGTCGACAGTGGCCGTCAGGCCGTGCCAATCGATCATCACTTGCAGCGCAGCATGGGGCGGCCGCCCCATCATCTCGTCCAAGAGCTCCACGCTGGCCACGTGTCCGCGACGGCGCAGCACCTCGGCTCCCACCTCGTGGTACAGGTCCTCGGTGTTGAACATCAGCCCGTCGAGGTCGAATACCACGGCACGAGGCGAACGGGCTTCGTTCCTACCTGGCATCATTCCACCGTGGCAACAGACTCCTCCGCAGGCGCCGGGCGCGCACTTTCGCTCGACGCTTTACCGCGCAACCGGCTCACGTGCGGCCATACGTGTTTGTACCCGTAGAGCAGCGCCCAGCCCAGGGGACGTCGCGTTGCGAATACCAGCCGCGAAACGTCGTAAACGTCCGGATGCCAGCGGTCGATCATTTCGCCCAGCGGACCCATGCAGTCGACCGCGTGGCAGTCGTTGTGGGCGTGTAAATGCTCCAGAATCAGGTACGTGACTAACTGTCCCGGGCCAAAGCTGGCCGCCGCTTCGTCGTATCCGACCTTCATGAAGTGAAACACGCCCTTGGCCAGCCAGCCATATCCAAACGCCAGCGGTTTTCCCTTCTGCTCCAGAATGGCCAGCAACAACTGACCCCAAGCCGCCGTCTGCATCGCCTGGCGCTCGAAGTGCTCGGGCATGCCGGCGGTGCGAAGAACGGAGGATCCTTCGCGCCCCTTCCACGAGCGGTCCTCGACCTGTAACGCGCGGCGCAATTGCGTTGGCACGTCCTCAAGGTTGACCCCGGTCTCCACGCGCAGCGTATAGCCGCCCGCCGACTCGAGCCGCTTCAGCGATTTGTCGATGTTGCGGCGATGGTTCCGTGACCATCCTCGTCTGCGGGCTTCCCAGTCGCCCCCCACGTCGATGACGCCCACGAGGAATCGCTGTCGCTCGGCGAACGGCATCCGTGCACGCTGTAGCGCTTCGCGAAACGCTTTCCACCGCGGGGCCTGGTCGATGATTGCGTCGAAGCAGTACAGCGACCACGGCAGGCTGCGCATGCCGCGCGTGAGCACATCGAGCGCTTCGGCGGCGTGGGGGCCCTCGTCCAACAGCAGGTCGCCGCAGGGGGACCAGTCGTTCGTGGTGAGTCCGCCCGCGCGAACGAAGCGGCCTAGACGCTCAGACACCAGGGGGAGCGCCGCGACGAATTGCCCGTCCCGCTCGACGGCCAGGGCGCGGAAGCGCTTGCCGGCCGCGAAGTCGTCGACCCACTGGGCGACCAGCTCGGCCCGCAGAGTGGGGCGGGTTATGGCGCTATGCTGCCAAAGATCGTCCCAGGCCGGGGCGACGGCGCGCAGCTCGGCCGAGGAACGAAAAACCACGCACCGCCACTTTGCCATTGCCGCGTGCCTCCCAAATTGAGCCGACACGCAAACATGGCACGCGCTTGGCCGTGGCGCACGCGACCGACAGCAGCAGCGCGGCCGCCGGGAGAGAAGAGTCCGGTAAATACGTTGCGACCCACCCAGACCGCGGGTCCCCACCGTTAGCCGAACCAGCCCTTCTTGTCGAACGAGGCCAGCGCTTTCTCCTCGTTCTTGTAGATGTCGAGGATCTTGTTCAAGCGCATCAGCTTGAACACTTCCATGACGTTATCCGAGATGTTGCACAGCTTGAGCTTGACGTTATTCGTCTTGCACTTCTTGTTCAGCAGGATCACCTTGCCGATCATGGCCGACGACATGAACGTTACGTTGTTGAAGTTGACCACCATTTTGCCGTTGGTGGCGTTGTCGGCCATCTCCATCAACTCTTGACCGACCTGCTGGATCCGGACCTCGTCCAGGATCTTCGCGTCGTTGAAGTAGACCACTTTGATCTCTTCTTTTTCCTCGCTGCGCAGTCCTGCCACGGGACGTGCCCCTTACAAACTAGGGAATGGTGCCTCGCTCGATCCCACGTCTGTTTCCACTATAGCACGCGGCGGCGATTTGCACTACGACCAGTCACCGTCGGTCTGCACTCACGCCCTGCATTGGGTTCGTTCGTCGCTCGCCCCAATCCACGCCCTTCGCTGGCGTTAGTCGGCAGGAGGCATTACACTTTGGCCAAAGGAAGGACGGGCCTCAAGGGATGCGGCACTCCTATCCTGTCCACTTTGCCCGCCCCGTCACTTGAGGAATCGCATCATGGGCCAGAAAGGCCAATCGGCGCCGCGCAAGCCCGCCACCAAGTTTCCCCATCTGCGCAAGAAGATGCAGAAGAATCGCCCGCCCGCACGACCGCTCCCCTCCAAGAAATCGGGCGGACGACGCGGTCAGCGATGAGTCGTCGGCGTGAATGACAGGCCTAAGCGGCCGGTGCGCGGGAAGGGAATCAGCGAGCCACTTGCGCGCTTCCTGCGCCCCCGTCGTGCCTGCAACGCTCACTGCTACTGCCGCCGTGCGGGAGTGCGGCCATAGATGTCGACCAGAAACGCTACCGCCTCGCCGCGACCGATGTTCTCGATCTTGTGCGGCACGTCGGCCGGATAGTGGGCCGAGTCGCCCGCATGTAGCTCGGTCGAGTCCGCCCCGGACGTGAGCCGTACGGTCCCCTTCTCGACGGCCAGGAACTCGCGCGTTCCCTCGAAGTGGGGAGCGCTGCGCAGAGCGCCTCCCGCTTTGAGCGTCAGCTCGTAGAACTCGACATCCTTCTCCAGCCGCAGCGGCGAGAGGGTGCGAATGCGGCACTGGGCATCGTCGCGGAACAGGTGCGAGCGGTCGTCGCCGCGAATCACGTCGATCTTGGGCGTAACCGCGGGCACATCGACCAGATCGCTCAGGCTTACGCCAAATGCCTGCGCGATGCGAAAGGCGACGCCGAGCGTGGGGTTGGCAGCGCCGCGTTCGATCTGGCTGAGCATCGAACGGCTCACGAAGCTGAGCGACGAGAGCTGCTCCAGCGTCCAGCCCCTCTTGGTGCGCATTTCGCGGAGCCGGTCGCTGAGGCTGCGCCCGGGATCGGCTTTACCGTCGTCGGACTTCGTGCGGCGCTTCGGGACATTCGCCGATTCGGCCGTCTTCCTGCCGCGCTTCGGCCCATGGGCGGGCGGAACGGCTTTCGCGCGACGTTTTGCTCGGGCAGTGCGGGCCATCAACGGCACTTCCACTATTTCGGAACGCGCGTCTTGTGCAGCGGAATCCACTTGGTATACTACTTTGCACAACAATTCCAGCATAACAGACAAAGAGCTTATCCCAAAACCGCCGGGGACTGGCTCATTTTGTGGAGTCTGCGGAGCAAAATGTGCCTGTCCCCTTTTCTGGGGGCGGTTTTGGGATAAGCTCCAACACACGCGGGAGGTAGTTTCATGCCCCACCGGCCCAAGACGATGGTCGCCATCCGCAAGCTGCACGACTCGCCCGGCCTCGACCTCGTAGAAGACACGCCGTTTCCCCGGATCGGCCCGCGCGACGTGCTCGTGCAGGTTACGCATGCCGGCATCTGCGGCACCGACCGCCACATCTACGAGTGGGACGCGTGGAGCAAGAGCCGCGTTCGCGTCGGCATCACCACGGGGCACGAATTCGTCGGCCGCGTGGCGGCGATCGGCCCGGCCGTGCGTCGTGCGGAAGTGGGGCAGCGCGTGTGCGCCGAAGGACACATCGGCTGCGGCATGTGCGAACCCTGCCGCACCGGAAACGCTCACATCTGCGAGAAGGTCGACATCCTGGGCATTGACTGCGACGGCTGCTTCGCCCAGTTCATCTCGGTGCCCGAGGAGAACATCTGGCCCGTCCACCAAGCCGTCCCCGACGAGGTCGCGGCCATTTTCGACCCGCTGGGCAACGCCGTGCACACCGTGATGGCGGCGGGGGTCAGCGGCCGCAGCGTGCTGATCACCGGCGTGGGCATCATCGGCCTGATGGCGGTCACTGTCGCCCGCGCCGCTGGTGCCGGCTGCATCTTGGCGACCGACATCAATCCCAAACGGTTGGAGCTCGCCCGGCGCCTGGGGGCCGACGAAACTTATGCGGCCGACGACCCCGATTGGCCCACAAAAGCACGCCGCGCCACGCACGACCAGGGTCCACAAGTGCTGTTGGAAATGAGCGGCCACCCGACCGCCATCCGTCAGGGTTTCGAGGCGCTGCGCAACGGTGGCACCGCGGCACTATTGGGGCTCCCGTCGGCGCCGGTCAGCATCGATCTGCCCAACCACATCATTTTCAAAGGGGCCACCGTACTGGGCATCAACGGCCGGCGGATGTATGAAACGTGGTACCAGGTCGAGAATTTTGTATTGTCGGGCCGACTCGACTTGGAGCCGATCATCACCCACCGCCTCGACCTGCGCGACTTCGAGCGCGGATTCAAGCTCATGCAGTCGGGCGAGGCGATCAAGGTGGTTCTGACCGTGCCACAGGAGGATGCCGCCCCATGCCCAACGCCGACTTCGACCACCGCTGTCGCGACCTCCTCGCGTCGCTGACCGATTCGCGCCAGCTCAAGCACTTCGCTTGGCTCACGGGGCCACTCGGTCCGACCGCCACGGTCGAAGGCGTCGGCGAGGTGGTTGTCCTGTGCTCGAACAACTATCTCGGCCTGGCCAACCACCCCGACGTGGTCGCCGCGGGAATCGAGGGACTGAAACGCTACGGCGCGGGCACCGCCTCGGTCCGCTTCATCTGCGGTTCGCTCGACTGCCACCGCGAACTGGAGAGCGAAATTGCCGAATTTGTCGGCACCGAAGCGTCGCTCTCGTACGTGAGCTGTTGGACGGCGAATGAGGCGGTGTTCCCGACGCTCGCTGGTCCCGACGACGTGATCCTCTCCGACGAGCTGAACCACGCCAGCATCATCGACGCCTGCCGCCTGGTGGGAAAGACCGTGGTCAAGGCGGTCTACCGCCACGGCGACGTGGATCAGCTCGAATCGCTGCTGAAGGAGCATCGCGACAATGCGTGCCGCTGGGTCGTGACCGACGGCGTATTCAGCATGGAAGGCGACGTGGCCCCGCTGGCGCGACTCGTCGAGCTGTGCAAAGAGTATAACGCCATGCTCGTTGTCGACGATTCGCACGGCATCGGCGTATTGGGCAAACAGGGACGCGGCACGCCCGAGTTCGCCAATCTCTTGGGCCGCATCGACGTCATCACCGGCACGCTCGGCAAAGCCCTGGGCGGCGCGGCAGGCGGCTACGTCGCCGCTTCGCGCGATGCAATCCAAGTCTTACAGCAGCGTTCGCGGCCAAGTCTGTTTTCCAACGCGCTTCCCGCCACCGTGGCGTGCAGCGCCCGCAAGGCGATTCAGATCGTTCGCAACGAGCCCCAACGCGTGGCCAAGCTGCACGAAAACGTGGCCCGAATCCGCGGCGGCCTCATCGACCTGGGCTTCGAGTGCCACGAGTCGCCGACGGCCATCATTCCCATCATGATCGGCGACGAGGCCGACGCACTGGCCAAGGGAAAGCTGCTCCTGGAACTGGGCGTAATGGTCGTCGGCTTCGCATTCCCCGTCGTTCCCAAGGGCCAGGCCCGACTGCGGGTCCAAGCCTCCGCGGCATTGGAACCGGAACACATCCGCCGCGCACTGGACGCGTTCGCACGGCTATAATGTGTACGAGGCTGTTTCAAAACCATTGGGGAATGGCTCAACAGAAGTTTTCAGTGTTCCGTTTTCAGTTGCGCCGGAGCGAAACATGGACGTTGATGGACGATGACAGTGAGCAGCTCGCCGGTGTGTCACTGGTGATGACTGTTCTGCAAATCCCCTCTCCGACTGAAAACTGAAAACCGAAAACTGAAAACTCGGAATTGTGCCTGTCCCCTTCTCCGCAGATGGTCTTGAAACAGCTTCCACAGAACTGCCCCGTTCGATTCGGTCGACTTCGGTACATTCGATGTCCGGCCGCAAAGGAGAACTTCCCATGGCGCGACTTGCAAATTTGTTCGTTGTGGCGATGGTTTCGGTGCTGCTTGTGCCTGCGATTGCCCGCGCGGCCGAGGAGGACGTCAAACTCGACAAGGTGCCCCAGGCCATTCTCGACACGGTGAAGGCCCGCTTTCCCGACGCCAAGCTGAGGGGCGCGAGCAAAGAAACCGAGGAGGGGCAGCTCGTCTACGAAATCACCATCAAGCACGAAGGCCACAACATCGACGTGACGCTTACGCCCGAGGGAAAGCTGCTGTTGATCGAACGCCAGATCGAGCGCAAGGCCCTGCCCGACGCGGCCGCCAAGAAGCTCGAAGACGAATACCCCAAGGCGGAGTACCGCATCGTCGAGGAGATCATCAAAGTCGATGGGAAAGAAGAGAAGCTCGACTTCTACGAAGTGCTGCTCGTGACGGCCGACAAGAAGGCTGTCGAAGTGCAAGTCACGGCCGAGGGAAAGATCATCAACGTCGAGAAGAAAAACTCGGCCGACGCGGATTGATTGTCCAACCCTCGTGCGGCATTTACGCGGGAATTGTCATGGCGAACCACCGAGTGCCTTTGACCGCGCGCAATCGCCGAATGCAAATGGTGGCGGTCGGTGCCGCGCTGTTCGTGATCTTCGCGCACTTTGCGGCCTTCGCGATGCAAGACGCTCCGGCCCAATCGCCCCGTGACGTTCCCACGCTCAACCAGAAGGCCGACGGGTATCGCGGCATCTGGTACGCCAACCAACCCTCGGGCGACGAGTACGCCTACAAGTACAGCGGCGGCCTGGGCACGTACTGCGCCAAGCATCAGCCGTTTGCCGTGTATTGCCCCCAGGTCGACAAGACGTTTTTCTGTTACGGCGGCACCACGGCCGACAGCAATCGGCGGCTGTTGCACATGGTGTCGTACTACGACCACAAAACGCACACCGTACCCCGGCCCACGATTCTGCTCGACAAGAAAACCGGCGACGCCCACGACAACCCGGTGATCGCCGTCGACGATTCAGGCTACATCTGGATTTTCTCCACGTCGCACGGAACCAGCCGCCCGTCGTACATCCATCGCAGCAAGCGGCCCTACGACATCGGCGAGTTCGAGCTGGTCGACGCCACGCGGCTCGACGGCGACCATCGCGTACCAATCGACAACTTCTCGTACATGCAGGCGTGGCACGTGCCCGACCGGGGGTTCATCTGCTTCTTCACCCGCTACGGCTACCCCGCGGCCCGTACGATTTTGTGCATGACCAGCTCCGATGGCATCGAGTGGAGCACTTGGCAGCGGCTGGCGGCGATCGACGAAGGGCACTACCAGATCAGCGCGGTCGGCCGCAACCGCGCCGGCTCGGCATTCAACTACCACCCCCAGGGCAAGGGGCTCAACTGGCGGACCAACCTGTACTACATCGAAACCCCCGACTTCGGCCAATCGTGGCAAACGGCCGAAGGCACCGCGCTTTCGTTGCCCCTGACCGAAGTCGATAACGCGGCACTCGTTCACGACTACGCCGCCGAGGGGCTCAACGTTTACCTGAAAGACATCGTGTTCGACGAGCACGACCGGCCCGTGATCCTATACATCACCAGCAAGGGCTACGAATCGGGCCCCCAAAACGACCCCCGCACGTGGACCACGGCCCGCTGGACGGGAGGGCGATGGGACATTCGCCCGGCCTTCACATCCGACAACAACTACGACATGGGCTCACTGTGGATCGACGGGGACGGCAGCGGCCACGACGATGGTCGGGGCGCCAATGTTGACGACAGCGATGTCCGCGGCGGCGACGATGACGAGAAAGACCGCGATGGCGGCCACACATGGCGCATCATCGCCCCAACCAAACCCGGCCCCCAGCCCTACAACCCCGGCGGCGAAGTGGTCATGTGGCTCAGCACCGACCAGGGCCGCTCATGGACCGAAGAAAAGCAACTCACCACCGACAGCAAGTTCAACCACACCTACGTCCGACGCCCAACGGGCGCCCACCCCGACTTCTACGCCTTCTGGGCCGACGGCCACGGCCGCCAGGCGAGCGAATCCTCACTCTACTTCTGCGACCGCGCAGGCAACGTGCGCATCCTGCCACGGCACATGGAAGGCAAAACGGCCGTGCCGGAGCGATTGTCCGAAGCGAAGTGATTGAGAGGCAATCTCGCCGCCCCCCTGAGTTCCTGCGTCTACATGGTCGCGCCGGCCGACCGAAGGACCGCACACTTTTCTTCGATCACATTGCTGAAGGAAAGGCGAATGGCGTCGGCTCTTCTCTTACGACGATGACACACGCAACCGACGTGAACTTGACCATTCAGATGCATGTTGCATAATCTAGGTATATACACACAACTACCGAGTTTATGCAACATGGCGCGCGCTCCGCAAGAAAAGGCCATTCTCAAGCTGGTGCGAAAACGGGGCGCCGTCCGCGCGCGCGATCTTGCGTCGCAAGGTCTTTCTCGCCAAGCACTTATACGCCTGCACCAGCGTGGAGTCCTGGAACGCCCGTCACGAGGACTCTACGTGCTGGCCGATTTCGAACCCACGCAAGACCAGAGCCTGGCCGAGGCCGCGACTCTCGTTCCCCATGGAATCGTGTGTCTCCTGTCGGCCCTTCGCTTTCACGAACTAACGACGCAGCAGCCCGTCGAAGTCTGGCTGGCCCTCGATAATAAAGCGTGGAAGCCCAAAGTCCGCTCGCCACGGCTGCGAATTGTCCGCTTCTCGGGAAAGGCGCTCACGTTTGGCGTCGAGATCCACGAGATCGCAGGCGCAGCAGTCAAAATCTACTCTCCCGCCAAGACGGTCGCCGACTGCTTCAAATTCCGCAACAAAATCGGCGTTGACGTAGCCATCGAAGCGCTTCGCGATTGCTGGCGGCAAAGGAAGGCGACGATGGACGAGATTTGGGAGGCGGCGAAGGTCTGCCGAATGTCTAACGTTATACGACCTTACATGGAAGGGCTGCCGTGAACGCCAAACAGCCGCGTAATCTGGCGGCATCTGTCCGGCAGCGCCTGTTGAACCACGCTCGCAAAAAGGGCGAGGACTTCCAGTATGTCCTGACTCGGTACGGCCTCGAGCGGCTGCTGTATCGCCTGTCGCGATCGCCACACGCCGATTCGTTCGTGCTCAAGGGAGCTGTTCTGTTCCAGCTTTGGAGCGACCAGCCTCATCGCCCGACGCGCGATTTGGACCTGCTCGGCCAGGGCGAGCCGTCAACCGATCGTCTCGAACAATTGTTTTGCGACATTTGCGCGGTATCGGTCGAAGACGACGGCCTGAGATTCCTTGGGAACAGCGTTCGCGCCGAGCCAATCAAGGAGCACGACGAGTACCAAGGCATCCGCTTGCGCATCGACGCGCGACTCGAGAGCGCCCGGATACCGCTCCAAGTCGACGTCGGATTCGGAGACGTGATCACTCCGGGAACCATCGACGTACTCTATCCGACGCTGTTCGATTTTCCCGCCCCATCCATTCGAGCTTACCCGCGCGAGACGGTCGTGGCGGAAAAGTTTCAGGCCATGGTCATGCTGGGCATCGCCAACACTCGCATGAAAGACTTCTACGACCTTTGGACGCTTGCGCTTCGTTTCGAATTTGACGGTCCAACAATCTGCCAGGCGATCGAAGCAACATTCCGTCGCCGACAAACCGAACTGCCATCGTCGACACCGATCGCGCTCACCGGCGAGTTTGCTCAGGACCGCGATAAAGCAAACCAATGGCGCGCGTTTTTGGAGAGGGGAGGACTCGTCGACCAAACGCCGACGCTCGACGAGGCCGTGGTCGTGCTGGATTCATTCTTGATGCCGCCAACCAGGGCGCTAATCGAGGGCCGATCATTTCCCATGAGGTGGCCATCGGAGGGACCTTGGCAACGAGTTTGAACCCGAGAATCAATCAAGCACGAATCGCCGATGTCCGAGCGGATCGTCGCCTTACTTTTGCCAAGACCAGGGCAACGTGCGGGTGCTGCCGCGGCACATGAAAGGTCAATCGGCGGCACCCGAAGAGTGGCCGCAGGCGGAGTGAAGGAGAGCGGAATAGAGACGTGCCACGTTATCTGTTCGTGGAATGGGAATCTCAATCCGGAGCCGGCTGGTTCACGCGGAGGCGCGGAGACGCGCAAGGGGAGGGAGTGTTGTTGCTGACGATGCGGTGCAGGCCCTCTTTGAGTGTGGCGGCGCCGAAGTTGATCAGGCCGAATACGGTTGCTGACATCGTTTCCCACCGTTTCCGTCCCAGAAGACAGTTACGTCGCCGTTTCCCTCGCAAGCAACACACAGCTATGTGGCATCATCTGGCCAAATCAGATGCCACGGTTGGTCGTCTGATATCGTAGGATGACCTTGAGGTGGAAGCACGAGACGCGCAGCGGCTACTGCGGCCGCACACTCAACGCCGTCCGGGTGGGTATCCGTGACAAGCCCAACAAGTCTACGAAAACGCAGGTCACCACTTATCGCCTTTCCGGCTGCTCTGGTGGCTACAGCTTCCATACCTTCCAGTGCAGCGCTAAACAGGTGAGGAAACTCTTCGGGCGAGAACTCGCCAGCGCCATAATCGATAGGTGTCGCCACGTTTATCGTGACACGGACTCCCCCGTTCTTCTCTCGACGCACAAACTCCACCTCCACTTGCGCAAAAGTGGTCCCGCCAGGATAACATTTCGCAAACTTAAAAGTTTCAACCATGGAGTGCGCAATGCTAGGCAACCTAGCCGCGTAGGTCTCAGTTTTCTCGGGTCGAACCCTCAGATCGGTGATTCTGAAGCAGTAATTCCTCACAAAGTACTATTGACATCTCAACGACCTGCGCGTACCATGAGGATGGTGCGATCGGCTCTTTGACAATTCGATTGCGGCCGGAGTTTTCGGTGTTCAGTTTTCAGCCGGAGGAGGAGCGGCTCGCTGAGGCGCTCATTTTATGCGCTCAGCGAAAGTCGGGGCGACGGCCGATGAGAAATTGATTCGCACGCGACATTTGCCGCTCGAAACCCGCCCAAACCGCGATAACCATTGACCCGGCAATGACTTGCGAACGACGTCGCAGGCGACAAACGCAGGTCGTCGCGACACGCATGGGCGGTCGGCACGGTGCAGCGTGCCTGCTACGTTGTCGCGCCACATCTTGCGGCCAAGTTGCCGGCGGCGGGTAAGAACGCAACGGAAAACGGACGGGGGACTCGCTCGTCCGTTTCGGTGAGCGGGAAGTTTCGATGAGCGGGAAGTGAGAAGGTGAAACCGGAGCACGGCCGGGCTCGGGAAACGCCGGCGACAGAAAGGACGCGCCGACACTACCGTGCCATTTCTCGACTCTACCAACTGACCTATTAGCTTGCTTTCCAGTATGCGCTGTCGGGGTAAAAGTCGCGCCATGCACGAAGGGACGAGATTTTGCCCCTTCGCAGCGTAAGCTGTGCGCCCGCCAGTGGGCCTTTGACTGCCTCGCCGCAGGCTGCGTCCCATTCGCTGCCCGTCTCATCGTCGCGCAGTTTGCCGTCGTGAAGCGCGAAGGTTAGCGTGTGGCCATCGTTACGGCGATCGTATGCGATCGCTGTAGCACTCTCTTTCAGATACACGACCAGCACCGGTTCGCCGTCGAACTGGCCATTCACCACCGGCTTTTGGGCCAGTTGATCCAGCGGCCAGGCCCGCGCACGGTCTCCCGTGGCCATGCCCAACACAAACTGGCTCAGATCGCGATAGAAATCACTTTGGTAGCTCCGAGACGTGCGGAACAAATTCAGCACGGTCGTGTCCGGATGTTCGTCGCGCCAAGTTTTCCAGTCGGTCACCACCGAAGGTAGCACCTCCAGTTCCGCGTCCTTGAGGGGCCCGTCCATGGCTCGCCCCAATAATTGGCTCCATAGGCTGTGGGTCTCCAGATCCATCATGACCACGTTGCGCTGCCACTGCATGCCAGATTTGACGAACGTCAGATCTTTGTCTTTCACTCGAGCGGCGAACACGATGCCGTTGTGGCAGAGCTCGCACCAAGTGGCCACAATGGCACGGTCCGCTAGTGTATCGTTAGCAATCTCACGGCGTGGCGTCGCAAGCATGTTGATGGGATATGCCCTGGCCTTGCCTTCGATCACGACGCCCAGCACGAGCTCCTTCTCGCTTAGCGATCGATCGGCCTCGTCGGCCGACACCACCGGTGCGTTCTTGATGGCCGGATATCTTCGCTGCATTACTCCTATGGGTGCAAACTCGGGGAGTTCGCCGCAGGCGAGGTTCGCAGCAAACACCACCGCGACCGCCGCGCCCCATGCTCGTGGCGCCGGACTTCGGAAAACCGACCGCGAGAACTTTAACATGATGAATCATCCTTCGTATGTCTGACTTCGTTCGCCTGAAACATGCCGATCGCCGGCGCCCTCAGTGCTGCTGCGCCAGTCGCCGCCGCGCCGTACCGGTCCGGCGAGAACAGCCAAGGGAACGTAGACATTCGTGATGCCATTTGATGCACACGGAATTTCAGAAACGCATCGCGTTTGCCGACAGGGACGCCATGTCGTCAAGCCAAGTACAAAGAACGACGACCTGCGCCGCCCGTTTCGGCAGGACTCTGTGGGTGGGAACAACCAAAAGTCAATATGCGCATTCACCGATGCGAAGTCAAAGGTCGGGTCGGCTCCGTAAGAGATTCTTGCCGGCGAAGGCACAGGCATCCCGGGGATGTTTTGCGGTATATCGCCGATTGCACGTGCAGTAATGCCGTTGCGCCGATGCACCGTCGGGGCATGCGATGTGCCCGCACAACAATCCCATTTTTCTTCAGGGATTTTTCTTGGCCTGCGGGATTTACGCCATCTCGCTCGCGAGTCGTCCCGGAATCGCGGGGTCAAGTTCCGACTGAGCAGCTACGAGTGAAAGAGACGCCAGGCGCGCTAAGACCGCACGCCCACGTAAATCGGTGTCGCGACCCGGGCACCGCATCGGATGCAGCGCGTTTTTCAGCACCGCCTCCCCTTTGTCTGCCGGCGTTTCACGGGCGAAAGAATGTTGCGTCACCATTGGCTTCCGCACCTCGCCTCTTCTTCATGCCGCTGCAAGGCTGCGTCGATCGCTCGGAACGGCGCTTCTGGCGCAATACTTATTCACAAGTTACTATTGACATATCGACGACATGCAGGTACGATGGAAATGGCACGTTCGGCTCTTGGGCAATTCAATGCGGAGCTATCAGCCCGGAGCGGCGGCCACTAGTTGGTCGAGGGGCTCGTTTTTTGCGCTCAGCGATTGTCGGCGCGACCGCCAATGAGGAATTGATTCGCACTCGACATTTCCCTCTGAAAACCTGCCAAATCCGCCATAAACATTGAAGCGGCAACGATGTGCGACCGACGTCGCGGCCGACAAAAGCGGGTCGTCGCGACATTATGCGGCCAGAGTTCTCAGTGTTCAGTTTTCGGTTTTCAGTCGGCGGGCAAGAACGCGGCTGACAACGGACCACCACGGACAAATGACAACGGGCAACGGACAACGGACTGTCGCACGCAACCTGAGCCCGCACCCGACCGTTTTCAGATCGGCCCTCACTCAACCTCGTACGTCACACGTCCGTGGTGTTGGCTGCGGCTGATGCGGTCGAGGGCGTAGAGGCCGGCGAGGACGAATTCGACGCACGAGGCCCGCACCGGTTCGTCTTGGGCTGCGTTCACTTCGAACGCTTTCTCCCATACGGCAGGCACGCGGCGGATGCGGCTGGCGTAGGCTGCGGAGGGGAGCATGTCGCCGACTTCGATCTTGATGCCCTTGGCGAACACGTCGCCGATCGCGTCGAGGCCGTGCTGGTCGACGTATTGCTCGAACACGGTGCGAATCGCCTCGGCCATTACGGCATCGAGCACTTGCCGCTCGCCCATTTGATGGCTCCCCATCAAGTCGAGCTCCAGCTTGCCCAGCGACGACGAATAGAGATGGCCCAGATCGCTGATTCGCGGCACGGCCGGCTTCTCGCCCAACAGGATGGCCCTCCTTCGGGCGCTGGCGATCATCGTACGAAAGTTGGCGATGGAAACCCGCGCGCTCACGCCCGACTGCTGGTCGATGTACTTCGACTTGCGGGCCTGCACGGTGATCTCCTCGATAATCTCCCGCATGAAATAGGGGATGATGACCGGGTACTGCCCGTCGAGATCGACGCCCGCCTCTTGCTCCATGATGGCGATGCCCAGCTCGCGCTCGCGGGGATAGTGCGTGTGCACCACCGTGCCGATGCGGTCCTTGAGCTGCGGGATCACCTTGCCGCTACGGTTGTACGTGGCGGGGTTGGCGGAGAACAGAATGAGCACGTC
>CAYQAJ010000030.1:0-5627 GCA_964415245.1 uncultured Pirellulaceae bacterium
CGTCGCGCCGCCGATGGAATCGTTCTGCTATTCGAACGGATTGTCGTCGTCGGATGGCTTGGGCGTGGTTCCACTCTTGGGGGGAGGCGTCGCTGACCCCGCACCGAAGGGGTTGTCGTCCGCCCCGCCGCCGGCGGGCGGCTTAGCGCCACCGGCTGGCCCGAACGGGTTGTCGGTGTCCGGGGGAGTTGTCGGGGTGGCGGGGCCCGTATCGGGCGTCCCGTCGAGCTGTAACGCGGAATCGGTCGTTTGCAGTTCCAGCGCCTCGTGCACCACCGGCAAGTCGAGCCGTAGCTCGTGCAGGCACTGAATGAGCCCACGCTTGGTGCCGATGTAAATGCGATCGGTCTGCCAATTGGGAATTCGCAAGTCGAGCGTGGCCACATCCATGGATCCCCGGCGGCTGCCGGTCGCGGTGTCGAAAACGGCGAGGGCGCCGGTGCGTGTCGTGCAATAGAATCGGTCGTTGCTGGCGGCAATGAACTGCCGCACCCGCACCGGCGGCCACTTCTGCACCCCGTCCTCCAGTCCGACGCAGAACAGGTTGCCGTCGTCGGTCGTAATATAGACCGAGTCTTGGATCGGCATCGGCGATTGGCTGATCGGCTCGCCGGTGGAAAACCGCCAGAGCACACTGCCGCTATACTCTTGCAGGCAATACACGTAACCGTCGATTGAAGAGACCAGCAGTCGGTTTTGAGCGGGAACCGCCGGCGCCACGATGGTGTTATGCGCTTCGAGCCGATAGCGCAGTCCCCGCTTGTTGGCCTGGGCCACGTATAGGTGACCGCGGTCGGTCGGCCAGAACAGGCTGTTGGCGGTCACGGTGGGCTGAATCAAGGCCCGCCCGTCGGAGTAGGTATAGGCTCGCGCCTTTCTCGGGTCGCTGATCTCGAACGACTCCATGAACCCGTTAACGCAGGGAACGTGAACCATGGCGGCGGAAACGGCTGGCCCGGCGCCCGGCACGCCGACAAGGTCGTGATCCCAGACCGATTCGCCCGTCTGACTGTCGACGAGGTAGACTTTCGCTCCGTTGACCACCGCCACGTAATCGTCGCTGATCCCCGGCGCGAGGCTCAAGTACTCGCGGCGGCCGATGACCCGGCTCCATTGGGCGCGTCCCGTTTCTCCGTCGATGGCATGCAGGACGGAGCTGTCGGTCATCACGTACAGGGTGATTTCGGGAACGACATGGGTTTCGACGGTCGCCTCGATGCCCTCCTTCGCGAGCGCCTGCACGCGATCGTCGGCCATCTTGCCGGCCTTCACGGGTCCCACGACGTTGCCGAACGCGTCGCGCAGCGTTTCAGGAAAGCTCTCGACGCCGCGCTCGTAAACAACGCGATGAATCGTCAACGCGCGCGACGCACTGACGTGCATGACGACGTTCGAGACGCGTTCCCTGGATGTGTCGAGTTGGACTTGGCTGTACCAGGCGCGCTTCAGGCCGATGCGGCGGGCGGCGCCGTCGTCGACGAGTCCGCTGGAGCTGACCTGAGCGAGCGAATGCCCGGTCCACAAGGCGAGTGCGGTCGCCACGGCTAGCGCCACGAGAAGGTTGCGATACATGGTCGTTCTCGGCTCGATGTCGGAAGACTGGGGCGGGACGAAGTGGCCGGCCGACGCCGTGTGGCGGGGCTTCCCGAAATGGGCCTTTCCCCATGATAGTCCAACCGCGCGGGAAATGCACGCCGTCGGAGGCAATCCGGCGCGTGCCGCCACCGCTGGACCACCGGCCGATTTGCTCCTACGATGGGTCGGCGCGCCTCGCCGCGTTTGGATGCCCGGCCCGGCAATCCTGGCCAAGTGGGGTGGCGCCGCGGGGGCCGACGCCGGAGCTGGATGGGAATGACCGCAAGGAAAGTCGCAACCAATCGTGCCGACCTCCTCGATCAGGTTTTGGGATACCTGAACTTCTCGTCCGGTGCCGGCGACGTGCAGTTCCTGGCCAGTCTCAATCAGCTTTACGAGCGGATCGAACGCCTCAAGCGGCGCCGTGACGCCCCCTGGAACGTGCTGCAAGGGCTGCTGGCCGACCGCCTGGAAGTGCTCACCGCCCGCAGCCCCACGTTTGGCAACGCCGATCAGGCGCGGGCCGTCGTCGAGCTGGTGTTCCGGCACGTCCTGCCCGGTTACCTGGAATTCCACCGGGACCTGCTGTTCCATCAAACCGATCGAGTGTTGTTCGGCCCGTTCTTCGTCGGCCGGGTGTGCGAGGCGGTGCTTTGCCAAGGGCCTCCCTGGGACGAATCCCAGCGGATCGAAAGCGGCGCGATTGCGCTGTTGAACGACTACCTGGGCTACCGCCCGGTGGCGGCGCTGGAGACGCGCAAGACCGAGCCTTATCCGCACGAGTGGACTCGTCCGGTTCCGCTGTTCATCCGCGGGGCGGGAGTGGCCGTGGGGCCGTATCGCGAGGTCATCGAACAGGCGATCGCCCTGTTGGAGCAGACCGACGAGCGAATCCTTCGCGCGGCCGGTTTCGATCCCGAACTGCTGGACGAGCTGGCGTTCGACGCCCGTGCCTTCGACTTCGATCACCCGGCCAACAAGCGGCCCAACTATCAATTCGGCCAGTGGGATCCGCACCACCTCGACCAGCAGGGGCGGTACCGGCGATTCGTGGTGCAGCTCGTTACGCTCGATTCGCTCGTGCGGCGGATCGACGAGGGGCCCGATCACCCACGGCGCGAACTTCTCGTGGAAGCGGCAGCGGTGCTGGCGGGCACCATTCTCATGGCGTCGGGAATCACCGGCGGCGCGCCGGGAGCGCACGACTCGACAGTTTCGCTCTCGACGCTGGTGCCGCGGATTGCCGCGTACCGCGATGCGTTCTACGAGAGTTTGATGGAGCGGCTCTCGGGGGCGCACGCGCGGCGACTGCAAAAGGAGGCCGCCGAGCGTCACCAGCCCTTTGGCGGAGCGCGACAGCACCTTAATGCCTGCCTGGCGCGGCGCCGTGCGGCACAACTCGAGCACGTGCATCTGGCCAAGTCGTTCGCGCGGATGGGATTTGCCGATGCCGCGGCCGCCGAGGCCGACGTGGTGCCCGCGGCTTCGGCCCGCATGCTGTGCCAGATGGATTGCCGGCTCACCGCCGCTCATCACCACATGGACGCCGGTCGCCTGGAGGCCGCCGCAACGCTGCTTCCCGAAGTCGTCGATCGGCTGCACGCGGCCATCGAGTGCGGCGCGGTGGTCGATCCCTGGAACATCCTCGGCTTCGATGGGCAGTTCAGCCTGTTTCCCGCCCTGGAAAACAGCGTATACGACGAACGCGTTGATGAGTTGCTGGAATTGATGGACCGGCTCTTTGCCGCCTATGCCCGACTGTGGAAAGAAGCCGCCGCGGTGGATGATGAGCCACTGTGCCAGCGCGTCGGCCGGCAATTCGAGGAAACGTCGCAATGGTTTCGCCAATTCGCCGCCCACGAAGTCAGTAGCGTCGAAGCGACCGATCCCTTGCACGTGTACCGCGCCGCGGAACACGTGGCCCGCGCGCTCAACTTGTGGCACAAGGGGGGCGCCGCCACAGGCGACGTGAGCTTCTGGGCTTCGCACACCGACCTGTTCCGCTCGCCGGAGGGTTACGCGCTGGTCATCGATGCACTGTTGGAGAAGCGCGATTACGTGGCCTCGATGGCCCTGCTCGTCCACTGGCTGTCGCAAGCGTCGCTTGTGCCGCTGGAACGCGGCGACAGCTCGTTTCACACACAGGCCCTGCGATGGCTGCGCGAGGTGGGAGCGCCCGACGCACCCGATTCGCCGGCCGCGCCCGACGCTTGGAACATGGCGCAGAAATTCTTCGACTACATCGAGGCCAATGCCGAGTCGTACTGGACGGTGCCGCGGTTCGAGATGACGGGTGCCGCGGCCGGACAGGAGGAATCGGCTCCGCTCGCCGGCGCCAGTGACGACGAAGGCTCCAGCGACTCACACGCGGCGCCCGAGGCGGGACTCTTCGACGCGGCCTACGAAGACGTTGTGTACCGCGACAGCACCGACGACGGCGTCGATGCCAGCATCTTCGAAACGCCGCCCACGCCGGGCGACGAGTTGGAAGCGGAATCGCGGCGACTCGTCGATCACCTGGCCTTCTTGAGCACGCTGGCCCGTTTGTGGCAGGAAGCGGTGTCGCGGTTCGTTGTGGCCGGCATGCAGCCGGGGTGTGAGGGCAACTGCGAGGCAAGCGGCTGTCGCGCCCTGGTGCAGCGACTGGCGTCGCAGGCCTCGGACAACCTGTGCGGACTCTTGCGGCTTGTGGGGGCCGTGCAGCGGTTCGCGCTCCCCGCCGCGCGGGGCGACCACGACTCACTCGTCGAGTACGACCGGCAGCGACTGCTCAAGGAGTCGCTGTTGGAGCAGATCATCACCACCTGCGTTGTGGCGGCCGATGCCCGGCGTCTGCTGACGGCGGCCGACGAAGCATGCCGGGAGGATCTCCCATCGGCTTCGCGGCAATCGCCTGACGCAATGTCGACGGACGCCGGATGCTCCCACGATGCCGATCCCCTCAAAACGGACGAGCCGCAGATTGTCCCCATGTTGGCCGCGCTCATGCGGCGCGATGCCCACCGCGCGCGGGAGCATTGGGACGACCTGCGCCAAGCCCTCGAGCGACGACCACTGTTGTATGTTCCGCTGGCTCGTGGCGGCTCGCCGGCGGGAATTGTCGCCGTGCGGGCGCGGCGGCGAACGATTCAGGACCTCCTCTCGTGGATGCCCCGATTGGGCCTGTTGACCGAAACGCGGCAGTTGCTCGAAACGGCGCGGGAAATGGAGCGCTCCCACCCGGTTGGTACCGGCGCGGTGACCGAGTTCGACGAGTTGTTCGGCATCGGGTACAAGGCGCTGGTCGAAAGCCTCGTGGTATCGGCCCAGTCGTGGGCCACGGACGATCCGGCCATCGGCGAATCCGACTCTCCCTCGGCGGTGTCGATGGTCGAGTGTCTCGAGCGGCTGACCGAGCTGCTCTTGCCGAGCTGGCTCGCACATAGCCGTACGCTGCGGCTTTCGGTGTTGGAGAAGGTGAAAGACGCCAAGAGCTTTGCCGCACTGATCGAATTTGTCGATCGCTACGGCGGCGAGCTGTTCACGCAGAAGTTTCTCGGCCTGGGCAACTTGCGCGGTATTCTGCACCAGGGGGTCGAAGTCTGGCTGAGGCAGCTCGAAATCGATCCCGATACCACGCCATGTCCCCGCCTGATGGACGATCTCGATAAGCGCATTCCCCGCGGTCGAGCCGTCGACCTGCTCACCACGGTGCTCGAAGCGGTCGTCGAGAACTACGGCGAATATCGCGACTACAACACCACGACCACGCAATCCGACCGCGGCGAGCTGCTCTATACGCTGCTCGACTTTCTGCGGCTCCGCGTGAAATACGATCGTATTTGCTGGAATCTCAAGCCCGTCGTCTGGGCGCACGAAATCCTCGTCCGCCGCAGTCAGCGCGAGGCCGCTAGCCTGTGGCGGCGGGTGCTGTCGCAGCGCATGGGCGACGAGGCCGACAAGCTGCTGGCGCGATTGGCCGAGCTTCAGGCGAAGCACGCCATGAGCATGCCGACTATCGCCGACCGGCTGGCCGAGCGATTCGTGCGGCCCATGGATATGGATCGCGTGCG
>CAYQAJ010000030.1:5727-7010 GCA_964415245.1 uncultured Pirellulaceae bacterium
GCGGCGCAGGTGGCGCAATCGGCGGCAGAATCAGCGGCGCGGTCATCGGAGAAGTCCTCCGCGACGGCAGTCCGCTGCCCCGCCTTCGAGGAGCTGCGCCGCGAAACTGCCGAGTTGACGCGCGAGCCGACGGGGGCCGGGCTCGACGTTCCCGCCTGGCTGGCGGCGCTGGAAGAAGAGGTCGATCGCATTTGCCGTCCACGGCGACAAGAGGGCGACGAGCTGGAACCACCGCTTGTCATCTCCCCCATGTCCTTGAGCTGGGACGAGGCATGGCGCCAACTCGAAGAGGGCGAGAGCGAATAGTGCGTGTTAGGTCCGAAGGATAATCGGCCACATGGCGTCGCTGACCAACAGGCCCTCGCGCGACAGGCGCACTTGCGTTCCGGTGTCTTCCAACAAGCCGCGCGACACGTACTCGGCGAGCGAGGGCCCGAACAGCTCGTCGAGCGTGAATCCTGACTGTTCCCGGAACCACGCCCGCTCGACGCCTTCGCGGCGACGCATGCCCAGCACGAGCAGTTCGCGGGCCCGATCCTCGGGGCCAAGCAATTCGCTTTCCGCCACGGGCGACTGGCCGGATAATACGCGGTGCAAATAGGTCGTCGTGCTGCGGTGGTTCGTTTCGCGGCGGCCATCGACGTACCGCGCGGCCCCCGCACCAACGGCAAAGTAGCCGCGGCCCAGCCAGGTCGATTCATTGTGGCGGCAGCGGTGGCCCGGTCGGGCGAAGTTCGAAACTTCGTAGTGTTCGAATCCAGCCGCCGTCAGCCGGTCGACGGCAGTCAGGTACATTTCGCGTTCCTGCTCGTCGTCGTTGCGTACAAGTTCGCCTTTGAGGAGACGGCCATAGAATGTCGTACCTCGCTCGTAAGTCAGGCCGTAGGTGGAGATGTGGTCGGGCGTGAGCTCGATCGCGCCTTCCAGGTCGGCCCGCCAATCGTCGAGCGTTTCGCCGGGCGCGGCGAAGATCAAATCGAGCGACACCGAGCCGATGTGCGGCCGCGCTCGATCGACGGCGCTACGCACGTCGTCCGGATCGTGATCGCGCTCCAACACGAGCAGCTTGGCGCGGTTCAGCGATTGCGCCCCCAGGCTGAGCCGCGTCACGCCGCGGCCGGCAAGAACTCCGACCACTTCGGCCGAAACGTCGCCGGGGTTCGCCTCAACGGTAATCTCACACCCGGATTGCGGCACAAACCACGACGTCGCCAGCTCCAGCAGTCGATCGAGCAAACGCAACGGCAGATGCGTCGGCGTGCCGCCTCCGATGAACAGCGAAT
>CAYQAJ010000030.1:7110-25591 GCA_964415245.1 uncultured Pirellulaceae bacterium
CCACAAATGCAACCGCCCGCCCAGCATGTCGGGCAAAGCGCGTCGCACGTAGTCGCGAATCTGCTTGTCGTGGTACCGCGTGCTGAAGTGGCTGGCGATGATCCGCTCGTTATGAAACCGATCGCGCCGCTCGACGAAGTCGTCCAGGTGCATGTGGCCGTGCTTGTGAATCTTTTCCTTGCGGTGGCTGGGCGCGACGAACGTCATCTCCGCAATCAGCACCTGCGCCTCGTACATGACCGGCGTGTTATCGAGTCCGGCCGGCGCGCTGTCGCCCAGGTACGCTACCAGCGGAGCCCGTTCTTCCCGCGTCACCTCGACGCCCGAGAGCCGCAGGTCGCGAATCTCGTCGCCCGATCGGCCGGCGAACTCATCCTTCAGTTTGCGCTTCCGCTGCCACACCACGTAACCCAGCGAAGGCACGGTGTGATGCGTGGCCGAGGCCGTCACCACCAGCTCGCGCGACAGCTCGATCTCGTCGCCGTGCCGCACCGGAACCAGAGAGCAAGGCATCCGCCCGCGATCGATGCGACTCATCACCCTCAAGAGCCGCGACACGCTCTCGACCGCGTGCTCGGGCAAATAGATGGTCGGCGGCTCCATCTTCATCAGCCGCCGCCGCGCGACGTAGACGGGCAGGGCGGCCACGTGGTCCAGGTGCGTGTGCGAAACGAAGAACACGCCCGTGCCCATGAAGTCCCACGGCTGGGCGCCCAGGTCGAAGCCGAGCTTCAGCTCCGCGATTCGCCAGTACGTCTGCACCGCGGCGCGGGAGTAGCCCTGAATCGTGAGCTTCTTGTGAACGAGCTCAAGGACGGGAACGTTTTCGATCATCGCCTGCCGCCGGCCGAGGGTTCGATTGCGCTCGCTTCGATTGCGCTGGGGGGGTGGCCAGTTTAGGTCGCCCGCACAACAATCGAAAGAGGGGCACGGCCGACGGAGGGTTCGCGCCGACTGCGAAGCGACTCGATCAGAACGACTGTCGATCCAAGTCGACCATGCGGCGGACCATTACATGCGGCGCGTCGAGGTGCGGCACGTAGCTTCGCTCGCCGATCACGCCCACGGGTCGGCCCAGATAGCGGTGCAGATTTCGCCCGGGCGCCGGCGTCAGGTACGAGAGGGTCGTGTTTTCTTCGTTGACCAACGCGTACGGCGGCGCACCTGGCACGAGCGAGTGTACCGGCACCAGCCAACCTGTCGCGTCGAACTCAACTTCGTCGCCCGATTCGTCGACGACGCCCGTGCCTACCGCCTGGCCCGCTGTGTTGCCGCTACCGCCGAAGATGGCGGAAGGTTGTTCGGCCGTGAGGGACGTTTCGCGGAACATCGCGCCGGGAATCGATTGGTTGGCTGCGAGCATCGTTCGGCCCAGCACCTCGCGGCGGCGCTGTAAATCGTCGAATTGTTCGATCTGCGAAAGCAGCAGGCGTGACTTACCGCGTTCCACGGCCGTGGCCCCGGAGTCGACCAGGCGCTCGGCCTGTTGCCGCAGCGGCGCAAAGTCCCATTGTTGCGCGTCGCGGGCGGCCATTAGCGAGACGTCGACTTCGAGCTGGTCGAGCTGCTCTTCAAAGGTGCCGGTGAGGGGGAGATTCGCGGAGGTTGGTCCTTCTTGATTTGCCCCTGGCGCCCGCCATGCGCTTGGTTCTCTCGCCGCGATCCCAAAAGAGCCCGTGGGCGCCGCCGAACCGCCATTGGGCCCGCTCGCGCCGGTAGCAATCTCAGGGAGCGTGTGGCTAACGGCGAGGCCGTTGATCCAGCGGAACTCGCCGGCCGGCGGCGCGATGCGGTACCAAGTCTTGGCCTGGCCGGTTGCGGCATCGGCAAACTGCTTGACGCCCAACACCTCGACCAGCTCGCCGCCTTTCAGGCGCACCTGCCACGAGTGGCTGGGAACCTGCTCGGTCGTGCCGACCCACGAGTGCACCTCATCGCCCGTCACCTCGGCCACGCCGGGTTCGTCGGTCATTCGCAGCTTGTCGGCCTCAACCCAACTAAAACTCCCCAGCGGCGGACGCACGGCAAACCACCCGCCGGGATCGTGCCGGTACACTTCCAGCCGCGTGCCCCGTTCCAGGCGATTGGTAACGTAGTGATCGGTCCCCGGCCCGGCCCGCAGCTCCGCCTCCGGCGTTTCGACGAATACCGTGTAGGGGAAGGCCAGCTCCGACCTGGTTTCGCGGGTCGTCGGACCAGTGTTCGGCGCCGAGGCGGCACCCGGATCGGCGACCGTGGCAGCTAGCAGCACAGCCATCACCGTAGAGTACGGCATGGTGAAACCTCCTCTGATCGAGGTCCAAGCGCGGAGCGGCGGAATTGATGGAAAAGCGAAGTGACGAGCGCGAGCGAATTGTCAGACCCGTCGACGCATCGATTTGCGCCGACGCAACGATAAGCGCCCAGGCTTGTAATCGATTGTCCCGCGTGGCACCAATGCCAATTTCACGTCGACCACGCAAGATGAGCAGTCCAGAGAACCTTGACGAATGTGTGGCCAGCTAGGAAAGGCGGATCGCTCTGCAGCGGCCATGGTCGAGATGAAGTGGGGCGCGCGCCGGCGATTTGGTCAGAACCGGTACCCGCGCTGTGGGCCGTCGTGGGTGAGCGTAGCATCGGAACGTGCATTCACCGCCGGCCCGCGATCACGGCAGTCGCTCCCGCCATTTTTCTGAATCTCTTGCCGTGTGGAATACGCCGTAAATCGTTACCACGTCGTCGGCATGCTCGTAAAGAACGGCGTAGGGAAACCTTCGTACCAGGGAACGGCGATAGTTGTCGTGAACGACCGCATACATGTCGGGCGATTGGCAGACCGCCTCGATACACGAGTCGACGCACCCCAGAAACTCTTCGCCCAGCCCGGTTCGGTGGCGCTCGTACCACGCGTAGGCTTCCGCGATGTCGTTCTCTGTCTCGGGGGCGAAAACCAGCTTAACGGCCATAGCGGCTGCGAATCCGACGCTTGACTTCGTCCCAAGTCAGCGTGGGCACGGATTTGCTCGTGAGGTTCGCTTTGCGCCGCGCGAGTTCCTGCAACTGCCAATCGTGCAGCGGCACATTCTCGGGAGTCGCCGCGAGGTCATCCCACAGGTCCTCCACGAGCTGCAACTTCTCGGAGGGACTCAGATCGAATACCGATGGGCTACTCATGGGCGTTTGCACCGTGGATTAGCATATCAACTCAACGCATGCAGCCGGCTCGCCGGTTCGGACCGACCATCGCTTCATTGTACGACAAACCCCTGGCCGGCGCCGAGTCGGTGATTCGTTCAGAACCGGTATCCGCGCTGCGGGCCGTCCTTGGTGAGCGTGAGAATTTCGGCCCGCTCTTCGCCCATCAGAATGGTGTGCTCGAACTGGGCCGACAGGCCGCCGTCTTTGGTACGCACGGTCCAGCCGTCTTTCGAGTCGAGCACGGTGTCGGCCCGACCCGTGTTGATCATCGGCTCGATCGTGAAGCACACGCCGGGCGGAATCCGCTCCAGCCGCGACTCGGGCGTGGGGTCGTGCGGCACGCTGGGCCACTGGTGGAACTCGCGCCCCAGGCCGTGTCCCACGTACTCCTGCACCACGGAAAGACCGCGCGACCGCGCCAGCGCCACGATCGCGTCGCCGATGTCCGATACGCGGCCGTTCGGCTTGATGGCGTCGATGCCCGCGTACAGGCAGTCGAACGCGCACTGCGCCACGGCCCGCGCCTCGGGCGACACCTCGCCGATGAGAAACGTTTCGGACTGGTCGCCGTGCCAGCCGTCGACGACGCTGGTGACGTCGATGTTGACGATGTCCCCCGCTTTAAGCACGTAGTCGCCCGGGATGCCGTGGCAGATCACGTTGTTCACGCTGGTGCAGCAGCTTTTGGGAAACGGCCGCTTGGGACCCGGGTAGCCCAGCGGCGCGGGGTGATGGCCGTGGTCGAATGTGTACTTGTGGATCAGCTCGTCGAGCTTGCCAGTGGTGACGTCCGCCTGTACGTGGGGCCGGATGAAATCCATCAACTGCGAGTTGAATCGCCCGGCAACGCGCATGCACTCGCGCTCTTCTTCGCTGAGTCGGACTTGTCGCTTGCGAACGTGCATAACTGCCGCTTGGCTTCGGTTGGCCCACCGGGGGCGCGACAACTGGGACTACTCTACAGGATTATAAGGCGCGCCACGACCCAATAAACGTAGGAGAAGGGCGTGCGGTGGTCGCCGATTTGTGCTCCATGACGATCATCGGCGCCCGGGTTCGACACGCGGCATCGAAAACGGCATCTAAAGATGCCGGCTATCACTGCGACAAAACGCATGATCCTCAGCCGCACGAGCGGTGTCCTCACCTTTACCGGTCCTCGGGCCAGGTAGTACAATCGCGCCTTTGCCCGCGCGGCCGCCCGTCGTGCCGCAAACCACTATCCTGCAAACACTTACTCCGCACCTTCCTGCCACCTCCGCGAAATTCGACTCGCACCGCCATGCCGCGCTACAACCCCAGCGTCATCGAACCCAAGTGGCAAAAGTACTGGGACGAGAACGCCACCTTCCGCACTCCCGACATGCCCAGCGGCCCGAAGCGGTACGTGCTCGACATGTTCCCCTACCCCAGCGGCGACGGCCTGCACGTGGGGCATCCCGAGGGATACACCGCCACCGATATCGTCTGCCGCTTTCGCCGCATGCGGGGCGACTGCGTGCTGCACCCCATGGGCTTCGACGCCTTCGGCCTCCCCGCCGAGGAGCACGCCATCCGCACCAACACGCCGCCGCGCGAGTCGGCCGAGAAGAACATCGCCACTTTCCGCCGGCAGCTCAAAATGCTCGGCTTCAGCTACGACTGGAGCCGCGAATTGGCCACCACCGACGTCGGCTATTTTCGCTGGACGCAGTGGATCTTTCTGCTCTTGTTCGACACGTGGTTCGACCACTCGCAACAGAAGGGCCGACCGATCGCCGAGCTGCCCATTCCCGCCGACGTGGCCATGCAGGGCAACGACGCGGTGCGCCGCTATCAGGATGAGCACCGCCTCGCCTATCAGGCCGATGCGCTGGTCAACTGGTGCCCCGCGCTGGGAACCGTGCTGGCCAACGAAGAAGTGGTCGACGGCATGAGCGAGCGCGGCGGGCACCCGGTCGAGCGGATCGGCCTGCGCCAGTGGATGCTGCGGATCACCGCCTACGCCGATCGTCTCGGAAACGATCTCGACACCGTCGACTGGCCCGATAGCCTCAAGAAGCTGCAGCGCGACTGGATCGGCCGCAGCACGGGAGCGGAAGTCGATTTCTTCATCGGCGCCGGCGACGCACGAAGTAGCGGTAAGCCCGAGGCAAGCGCGTTCGACACTTGGAAGCGGGCCCGCGCTTCGAGCGGTTTCCCCCGCAAGCCCGGCGACGACGTGCTCCGCGTTTACACCACTCGCCCCGATACGCTGTTCGGTGCCACGTACATGGTCATCGCGCCGGAACACCCGTTTGTCGAACGGCTGACCGTGCCGGCACACAAAAAAGCCGTCGAGCAGTATTGCCGCAAAGCCGCCACCAAGAGCGACCTCGACCGCACCGACCTGGCCAAGGAGAAGACGGGCGTATTCACCGGCTCGTATGCCGTCAACCCCGTGAACGGAGAAGCGATCGGCATCTGGATTGCCGACTACGTGCTGATCAGCTACGGAACCGGCGCCATCATGGCGGTGCCGGCCCACGACGAGCGCGACTTCGAGTTCGCGAAACAGTTCGATTTGCCAATTAGGGCCGTCGTCGATCCGGGCGAAGAAATGTTCGAAGGACAATTGGAGTCGTCCGATACTAAGTCGTCCCTACAATTGAAACGCGTGAATCAGGCTGCAGTACTTCGAGGCGAAGAGTGTTACGCGGGTAACGGAGTTGCCATCAACAGCGGCAAGTACAATGGCCTCACCACGCCCGAGTTCAAACGCCGCATCACCGAAGACCTCGCGACCGGCGGCCTCGGCCGCGGCGCGGTCAACTACAAACTGCGCGACTGGCTCTTCTCGCGGCAGCGGTTCTGGGGCGAACCGTTTCCGCTGTTGCACGAGCTGGGCGCGAAGGGTGAGCCCACCGGCTTTGTCCGCGCGGTGCCCGACGAGCAATTGCCCGTCGATCTGCCGGCGCTCGACGATTACAAGCCGCACGGCCGCCCTGAGCCGCTGTTGGCCAAGGCGCCCGACGACTGGCTGTACGTCACGCTCGATGGCCGCCGCTACCAGCGCGAAACCAACACCATGCCGCAATGGGCCGGCTCGTGCTGGTATTACCTGCGGTTTATCGATCCCAAAAACGATCGCGCCTTGGTCGACCCCGCGAAAGAGCGCGCGTGGATGCCCATCGACTTGTACGTCGGCGGCGTCGAACATGCCGTGCTGCACTTGCTCTACGCGCGATTCTGGCACAAGGTTCTATTCGATCGTGGCTACGTGAGCACGGCCGAGCCGTTCGCCAAGCTCGTGAACCAGGGAATGATCCTGGGCGAGGCGGAGATAACCGGCTACCGTGACTCCTTGGGCAAACCCGTGAGCGCCGAACTGGTGGCCGAGCGCGAAGGGGGAGAGTTTGTTGTTCGCGAGACCGGCGCCCCCGTTGAAGCCGTGCGGATCGACGTTTCCGAAGTCGAAAAACAGGGAGACGTATTCGTACTCAAGAGCGATGCAAACATCCGCGTCGACAGTCGGGCGTACAAGATGTCCAAGAGCCGTGGCAACGTGGTGAACCCCGACGCCATCGTCCGCGACTTCGGCGCCGATTCGCTGCGGCTCTATGAAATGTTCATGGGCCCGCTCGAAGCCACCAAGCCGTGGAGCATGCAGGGCGTAAGCGGCGTTCGCAAATTCCTGGACCGCGCCTGGAACATGATCGTCGACATGTATGCCGACGAGCCGACGCTCAACGCCGCCGTGCGCGACGTGGAGCCGACCGCCGAACAGAACCGCGTGCTGCACCGCACGATTCGCGAGGTGACCGGCGACGTCGAGCGGATGGAGTTCAACACGGCCATCGCCCGCATGATGGAGTTCGTCAACTTCTTCACCAAGGAAGACGTGCGGCCACGTTCGGCAATGGAGCGGTTCGTGCTGTTGCTCTCGCCCTACGCGCCCCATCTTTGCGAAGAGCTGTGGCAACTCCTGGGCCACGCCGATTCGCTCGCCTACGAACCGTGGCCCGAGTTCGATGAAGCCCTCATTCGCGAGGACACCATCGAAGTGCCGGTGCAAGTAAACGGCAAAGTCCGCGCTAAAGTAAGCGTGCCCGCCGAATCGGACCGCGCCATGCTGGAACAATCAGCCCGCGCCAACGACCGCATCGCCGAACTCTTGGCCGACAAGCAGGTCGTAAGAGTGGTCGTAGTCCCCGGCCGTTTGGTGAATTTTGTGGTGAAGTAGCGGTAGTTGGTTGTTGGTGGTCGGTTGTAGGTTAACTCTTCGCCGGGCGTCATGAACTGCCCTCTGGCTTTAGGTCGGAGAGGGAATACTCCGGCTCATGGGGTCCGTAGGCGCGTGCCAATTGCGCTTGCCCGAATTGCCGCCACGCATCGCGTTCTTCCCGCCAGCTCACGAACACTGCGAAGTCTAGTACCTCGTGTAGGCGATCCTCCGGTAATTCATCGAGGACCTTATCCAAAGTTTCCTTTACGCTCATCCCTGTCCTCCCGTGGTCTGCACGCCAGTCGCCATTGCGTTATTCTACCTTTCGTGTGGTGCCGTGGACATCGTAATCTGACGCCCGACGTTACCGGCCGGTCGGACAGGGCGCTGTGGCGCGCTCGGCAGCGCCTCGCGGCTAACCATCGGTCAGTCGTTTCAGACCTCATTCGGCACCACCCACGGTCCGCGGTACTCGCGTTTGAGTAGCGCGTTGCCGGCGTTGCTGTTGGTGAACGTTTCGGTCTTCGCGTCGACCAGCAGCTTTTCGCCGCCCAGGCGGTAGCTGATGTTGGCAATTTGGGCCAAAAACGTGCTGCGGTGGCCTTTTTCGATGTCGGCGTTGGGGCGGCGGCCTTCGCGGATGGCGTTACAAAAATCCTCCTTGTGCGGCGCGTCGGGGAATCGGCCATATTCCTGGGCCACGACGACCGGCTGGCGCTGGTGGGGCCGGCCGAACACTTGCCATCCGCCGCCGTGTCGGCCGACGACCATCATCCCCTCCGTTCCATAGATTTCGATGCGCGTGGCGTTCTGCAGCCAGTACGGGAACATGTCGCTCTCCCGCACCTCGGGGTCGGTCTTGAGCATGTAAGGCGTGTACAGCGTAAGCTCGAACGACAGCACCAGGTCGTCGAAGTCGAACACGGCCACCTGCGTGTCGGGCGTTTCGAAGCAGCCCTCTTCGTCGTACCGCCCGCCGGTGCAGCAAACCGACTTGGGATATTCCTTGCCGATGAGCCAACGGGCCAGGTCGAGCTGGTGAATGCCGTCGTTAATAATGTCGCCGCCCGAGTACCGCCAGAAGTGGTTCCAGTGCTCCCAATAGTTGAAATTGTAGCGGTGCTCGGGGGCGGGGCCGTTCCACATGTTCCAGTCGAGGTGCGCGGGAGGATCGGCGTCGGCCACCGGCTTCTCGTTGCCCCAATACTTCTGGTTGTAGACGCGGCACAGGTGAATTTTTCCCAGCTTGCCGGCGGCGATGTACTCGCGGGCCTTCATGCAATAGGGCGCGCTGCGGTTCTGCGTGCCCGCCTGCACGACGCGGTCGTACTTGCGGGCGGCCTCGACCATTTTGCGTCCTTCCCACGGGCTGTGGCTGACCGGCTTCTCGACGTACACGTGCTTGCCGGCCTGACATCCCCAAACGGTAGCCAGCGCGTGCCAGTGATCGGGCGTGGCGACGACGATGGCGTCGGCCGATTTGTCGTCGAGCGCTCGGCGGAAGTCCTGCGTGGTTTTGGGAGCGAAACCCTGAATGCCCGCGACCTGCGCGACGCGCGACTCGAACAGCGAGGCGTCGACGTCGCACAGCCAGGCGACGTGGCAATCGGGTCGCGCGGCGAAATCGGCGGCCAGCGACTGCCCGCGGCCGCGTATGCCGACAATGGCGAGTGCGAGCTTGTCGTTGGCCGTGGTGGCCGAAGCGCGGCCGGCGAGCGTCATCAGCGACGCACCGGCGGCAGCGCCCAGACCGAGACGGGCGGAGTTATCGAGGAACTGGCGACGATTGATCGGATCCATGATTTGCCCTCCCTTGGGCCGACGCGGCGACGTTGCACAGGGAATGCCCGATGCGTAACGAGCCGATTTGCCAGGTGTAATCGTTACGAAGCCTTGTGATTGGCCAACGGTTGCTGTGCGCGCGTGGCGGCATTAGTATAACGGCAGCCGCCCTTCGATTGGGAAAGAATTAAACGGCCTATCCGAAACCGTCGGCGACTGGCTCGTTCTGCGACGCGGCGGCGCGTGCGTCCCTCGATCCGCAGTCCGCGGAGCAAGACGTGCCGCTGTCCATCTCCGGATGGTCTTTGGATTGGCTCTTGATACCCAGGAGCAAGAACATGGCGTCCGAGAGCATCTCGATTAGCGTCGACGCCGATGCCGCCCGGTCGTTCAAGGAAGCCTCGCCGGACCAGCGTCGCAAGCTGGAGCTTTTACTGCGGCTCCGATTGCGCGAGCTGACCGTCGAGCGAGCGCGCCCCTTGCGGGAAATCATGGAAGAAACGGGGCGAAACGCCGAGGCCAAGGGACTGACACCGGAAATGCTGGAGTCGATGCTCGGTGAAGACTGAGTTGCGGACGGTGCTCGACACGGGCGTGGTCGTCAGCGCCCTGTTACTTCCAAGTTCGGTGCCGCGTCGTGCCTTGGACACCGCCGCCGCGCGTGGACGACTGCTGGTGTCGGAGGCAACGATTGCCGAATTGGATGAAGTGCTGCGTCGGCCGAAGTTCGACGCGTATGTGTCGAATGCGCAACGTATGGAGTTTTTGTCGGCGCTAGTGCGAGATGCGGACTTGATTGAAGTAGTCGACGTGGTAACCGATTGCCGCGATCCGAAGGATAACAAGTTTCTCGAAGTGGCCCTCAACGGCAACGGCAGCCACATCGTAACGGGCGATTCGGATTTACTCGTGCTGAATCCATTCCGTGGAATCTCCGTCGTGAATCCGCAAACGTTTGTGAATCTCGTTGATGCCCGACATTAAGGGCGTGCTCGGCTGCGCCTCGCGGCTAACCGGAGGATTCTTGCACCCGCTCCGGCACGATCCACGGGCCGCCGTGCTCGGGCTTGAGCAGCGCTTCGGCAGCCGGATTACCGGCCAATTGTTGCGGGCCGCGTGGGCCGGCATTAGTATAACGGCAGCCGCGTTTGGATTGGAAACAGAAAACGCCCGCGGCACCAACAAGCGGAGGAGCAGGCAATGACCAGGGGCATGTTACGATGGGGCGCTTTATGTCTCACCGCGCTGGCGGTGGTGGTGCTCGCGGTCGATTCTGCCGAGGCGTGTAAGCGGCGTGCATCACGACGTGCCCGCCGCGCCGCGGCTTGCTGCTGTGAGGAGTGCCGCCCTTCTGGGAATGAGGCGGCTGCGCAGGGCGCGACGGCAGATGAGGTTCCACCGCCGCCAAGTCATAATGGAGCGCCATCGCCGAGCGACGTACCAGACGCGCCAGGTGGCGATACTCCGCCAAACGCGCCGAGCGATGATACTCCGCCGGCGGCGCCGAGTAACGAAACCCCGCCCGCCGCGCCGACCGACGAAACCGCGACGCCACCAACCGACGACACACCGGCGGAGCAACCTTCGGAAGAACCCAAGGAACCATCTATCGATGAACCGGAGTCGCCGCCGGCCGAAGCGACGACCGATGGCGACGTGCCGCAGCCGGCCCAATCGCGATTCCCGCTGAGCGACGAGGAGCTGCGCGATCTGTTCGAAGGATTGCCGCCGGCTCCGAGGAAAGAAGGCGACCCCGGCGGCGAAGAGCAACCCGACGCCGTGCAGCCGTCGGTCGAGCCGGCATTTCCCCTGGACGACGAAGCGCTGCGCGATTTGTTCGAGGGTTTGCCTCCCGCTCCGCGCGGGAAAGCCGACCCGGGCGCCGCGCCGGAACCCGATGACGACCAGCCGCCTCAGATAGAAAAGCCGAGTGCCGACGATCCTTTCGGCGGTGCATCGTCATCGGGGCCTGTCATGCGGCTGTGGCGCGACGACACGGGCAAATACCAAATAAGGGCGCGACTTGTGGGCAAGCTTGATGAGAACGTGCAGCTTGAAAAGGAGAACGGCCGCACGGTTGCGGTTCCCCTACATCGCCTGAGCCAGAACGACCTTCTTTACGTCTCGCGTACATCGACGGCGCGCGGCGATACGAATCCGCGGATCGTCGCCCATTAACAGCGGCAACGGTGGGGAACGAGGAGTAAACATCGAATGACTCGCGCCTTCTTAGTGTTGCTGGTTACTCTCTTGGCGGGTCGGGCCCTGACGTCGGCCGCATCGGCGCAAGACGAAGAGCCAAAAAACGGCCCCGTGCGGTTGTTGCTCTTGTGCCAGGGTCCCGACGGTCATCCTACCGGTACGCATGAGTACAAGGCCGGCGTGGGGATCATGGCGGAGTGTCTGAAGCGTGTCGAGGGGCTCGAAGTCACCGTCGCTAACGCCGACGAGCCCTGGTCCGACGGTCCCGATCTGTTGCAGAAGACAGACGGCGTGGTGATGTACCTGTCCGAGGGCGCGCGGTGGGCGCATGCCGACGCCGATCGACTCGAAGCGTTGGCGCAGCTCGCGGCGCGGCGGGGTGGGATCGCGGCCGTGCACTGGGCCATGGGCACTAAGGAAGAACGGTACATCGAGGGCTATCTGAAACTGGTGGGCGGTTGCCACGGTGGGGCCGACCGCAAGTACACCGTCGTCGAGACCGACCTCGCGCTCGCCGATCCCAAGCATCCGATCGCCAACGGGCTGGCCGACTTTCACATTCGCGACGAGTTCTATTACCGGCTCAAGCTGGTCAAGGGGGATCGCGGCGTGCGGCCGATTGTCACCGCACCAATCGAAGGGCAGCAGGAAACGCTGGCCTGGGCATGGGAGCGTCCCGACGGCGGCCGCTCGTTCGGTTTCTGCGGCTGCCACTTTCACGAGAATTGGATGCGGCCCGAGTACCGCCGACTGGTGTGCCAGGGCATTCTGTGGTCGCTGAAGCTGCCCGTGCCCGAGAAGGGGCTGAACGTCGACGTCGACGAGTCGCTCTATGCGCTGCCGGAAGCGACGGGGGTGGAATCGCAGTGAGCGTCGCCTCTCGCTCCGCGAGAGGGCGTCGGAAACACAACGCCCGGTCGCGGTGCGAGAGGACATCGCCATCAGCACGCCCTCTCGCGGAGCGAGAGGCGACGTTCCCGATCCCCGTCCCCGATACCCAACCCCCTCCCAGTTGCCAGTCGCTAATCCCTGCCCCGGCGGGGCAGCGCTGCGACCGGTTCAGAGCGCATTTTCGACCTGCGCTCGGGTCGAAATCGGGGTTCCCGCGCGCTTGCCCAGTGGCGGTAAGTACTGCGCATCGCTTTCCGGCTGGTATGATGGAATATGCGCCGGTCCGTCGCGGCGGGACAATTGCCCGGCGGCGGAATAATTCTTGGTCATTCCAGGGCGAACGATCGCGCGACGAAAGCCATGCGCGCCAGAGTTGTCATCTCGAAGTGGGTCGCAGCGATAGTGCTGTGTGGCGTGTTCTGCGCGCTGCCGCTATGGATTGGCAGGGCACCGAGTGGCGCCGCCGACGAGAAGCCGAGTGCACCGGGTGAGCGAACGTCCAAACGACCGATCGATTTCAGCCTCGACATTCGCCCGATTCTGTCCGAGCACTGTTTCCGCTGCCACGGACCGGACGACGGCGCGCGGCAGGCTGAATTGCGGCTTGACCAACGCGAGTCTGCCCTGGGTGAATTGGAATCGGGCGGCCGCGCGATTGTACCTGGCGAATTGACTCACAGCGAGCTCTTCCGCCGTATCACCAGCAGCGATCCATCCGAGCGCATGCCGCCCGAAGAGACGGGCAAAAAGCTTTCGCCTCGGCAAATCGCGCTCGTGCGCGAGTGGATCGAAAGCGGCGCGTCGTGGGGACCGCACTGGGCGTACGTGGCGCCGCGCCGGCATCCGCTACCGCAAGTCATGGATGCCAAGTGGGCCGTGAACGCCGTCGATCGATTCATCCTCGCGCGACTTGAAGCCGAGGGAATCGCGCCTTCGCCGCGTGCATCCAAGGAAACTCTCATTCGCCGCTTGTCGCTCGACCTGACCGGTCTGGGGCCGACGCCCGACGAGGTCGACGCTTTTCGCGCCGACGACCGGCCCGATGCGTACGAGCGGCTGGTCGATCGGCTGCTGGCGTCGCCGCGGCATGGCGAGTGGATGGCGCTGCACTGGCTCGACCTGGCCCGTTACGCCGACACGCACGGTTACCACACCGACAGCCACCGCGACATGTGGCGGTGGCGCGATTGGGTGATTGCAGCCTACAACCGCAATATGCCGTTCGACCGATTCACCATCGAGCAGATCGCCGGCGACTTGCTGACCGACGCCACGCTCGAGCAAACGGTCGCCACCGGCTTCAACCGCAACAACATGGTGAACTTCGAAAATGGCGCCATTGCCGAGGAGTACCGCACCGAGTACGTGGCCGACCGCGTCGTCACTACCGCCACGGTATGGTTGGGGCAGACGATGCGTTGCGCCCGTTGCCACGACCACAAGTTCGACCCGATTTCGCAGCGGGACTTCTACCGGATGTTCGCGTTCTTTAATAGCGTGCCGGAGAAGGGGCTCGACGGGCAGAAGGGGAACGCCGAGCCGTTTATCGCGGCCCCCACGGCGTTGCAAACCGCGCATCTCGAAGAATGTCGCGAGCAGCTTGCCGCGTTGGAGCGGAAAATGGCGGAGCGCGCGGTGGTGGCCACCGACGAGCAGCGCGAGTGGGAAGCCCGGCTTCGCGAGGGCTCGGGCGAATCGCCGCGCCCGCCCGACGACGTGATTCTGTATTGCCCGCTGGATGAGGGGAAGTTGGTGGAAAAGTCGGGTGACACACCAGTTGGTGGTGCGCCTCACGTTGAAGGGAACGCGATACAGGTCCCCGGAAGATTTGGCGACGCGCTGTTGTTCGATGGGAATACGCACGTCGATCTGGGGCACGTGGCGGCGCTGGATCGCGAGAGTCCGTTCTCGTGCGGCGCATGGGTGTATCGCACGACCGACGATACGATGACGATTCTGGCGCGAGTGAGCGAGACCGAAGACGGTCGCGGATTCGCTATCGAGCTCGATGAGGGGCGGCCTGCCGTGCGGTTGGTTCACAAGTGGCCCGACAGCGCACAGCGCGTTTTGGCAAAGGGCGCGGTGGCGTCGCGCAAGTGGCAGCACGTGGCGGTCACGTACGACGGTTCGAGCAAGGCCGCCGGCATAAGAATCTACATTGACGGGGCATTGCAGGAAATCGCGGTCGAGCGCGACACACTCGACGGCACGATCGAGGCCGATGCGCCGCTACTGCTAGGCCGGCGCGGCAGCGAAGCGCCGTTTCGCGGCATGATCGACGAGCTGCGTTTGTACGGCCGCGCCTTGACCGCGACCGATGCCGCGCTCTTGGCCGGGAGCGACCCCATCCGGGAGATCGCCGCAGTTGCGCCCGACAAGCGAACCGCGGAGCAGTCGGCGACGATCGAGTCGTACTTTCTCAACAACTGCGACGAGCCGTATCGGCAATTGGCGGTCCAAGCCCATGAAGTGCGCCGGCGGCAGACGGAGATCGAGGCCGCCATCCCCACCACGATGGTGATGCAAGAGATGGATACGCCGCGCGAGACGTTCGTACTCGAGCGCGGCGCGTACGACCATCCTACCGACCGCGTTACCCCCGGCGTGCCCGAATTTCTGCCGCCGTTGCCCGAAGGAGCACCGGCTAACCGGCTGGCATTTGCGCGGTGGCTCGTCGATCCAGCCAACCCGCTCACGGCGCGAGTCACCGTGAATCGCTACTGGCAGATGCTCTTCGGAGCCGGCATCGTGGCCACGGCCGACGATTTCGGTGTGCGGGGCGATTCGCCTAGTCATCCTGAATTGCTCGATTGGCTGGCGTGCGAGTTCGTGGATAGCGGCTGGGACACGCAGCACATGCTTCGGTTGATGGTCACATCGGCGGCGTATCGGCAGACGTCGGCGTTCGGCGAAAGGGCACGCCCTCTCGCGGAGCGAGAGGCGACGGGGGACGAGCTGCTGGCGCGCGATCCACACAATCGCTTACTCGCGCGAGCGACGCGGATGCGCCTTCCCGCCGAGGCGATTCGCGACAACGCGCTTTCGGCCGCGGGAATGCTCTCCGACAAGATCGGCGGGCGCAGCGTCTATCCCTATCAACCGCCGGGATTGTGGGAAGAAGTCTCCTACAACCCGAACGAGTATTCGGCGCAGAAGTATACGCAGAGCCACGGCGAGGCTTTGTACCGCCGCGGCATGTACACGTTCTGGAAGCGGTCGGTACCGCCGCCGGCGCTGGCCGCGCTTGATGCCCCCGATCGCGAAGTTTGCACGGTCACGCGCTTCCCCAGCAATACGCCGCTGCAAGCGCTGGTGCTGATGAACGACCCGACGTTCGTCGAAGCGGCCCGCGCTCTGGCCCAGCGCGTGATGACCGAAACGGCCGACGATCCAAGCGAGCGTGTGGCGCTGATCTACCGCCTCGTGCTGGGGCGGCGACCGCTGCCTGAGGAAGCCGAACTGCTTTTGGAAGCGTACGACGAGCAGTTGGCCCAGTACCGCCAGATTCCCGACGAAGCGGTGGCGCTGTTGTCGGTGGGTGAATCGCCGCGCGATACAGCACTCGACGCTTGCGAGCACGCCGCGTGGACCACCGTTGCCAGCATCGTGCTGAACATCGACGAGGCGATCACGAAACCATGAGTCGCTTATCCGAACAACTCGATCCCGCTCTGTCGCTGACGCGGCGCCAGTTCTTCGACCGTACGAGCACCGGCATCGGCGTCGTGGCGCTGGCGTGGCTGTTGAATCCGCGGCTGTTCGGCGATGAAATTGGGCGATCGTCGTCCAGCGGCGGCGATTCCGTCGGCAGCGCCGCGGCCAACGGCGGTCTGGCCGATCTGCCGCACTTAGCCCCCAGGGCCAAGCGTGTCATTTTCCTGCATCAGTCGGGCGCCCCCTCGCAGTTGGATTTGTTCGACCACAAGCCCAAGCTCGTCGACACGCAGGGCGAGGAGCTGCCCGAGTCGATTCGCATGGGGCAGCGGCTGACCGGCATGACAGCCGACCAGAAGACGAAGCCGATCACGCCGTCGCTGTTCCAGTTTGCGCGGCATGGCAAGTGCGGCGTCGAGCTGAGCGAACTACTGCCGTACACGGCCGGCGTGGTCGACGAGCTGTGCATCATCCGCTCGATGTACACCGAGGCCATCAACCACGATCCGGCCATCACGCTCATGCAGACCGGCAGCCAGCAGCCGGGCCGACCGAGCATGGGGGCCTGGCTCAGCTACGGGCTGGGAAGCGAGAACCACGACCTGCCCGCGTTCATCGTGTTCATCTCGGGCGGAAGCCCCGGCGACCAGCCGCTGTATGGCCGCCTGTGGGGATCGGGCTTCTTGCCGTCGCGGCATCAGGGAGTGAAGTTTCGCGGCAGCGGCGACCCCGTACTGTACCTATCGAATCCGCCGGGCATCGACGCAACGACCCGCCGCCGCATGCTCGACGCCGCCGGCCGCATCAACCGCATGGCGCGCGAGTCGACGAGCGACCCCGAAATCGACGCCCGCATCGCCCAGTACGAGCTGGCCTACCGCATGCAGATGTCGGTGCCCAAAATCGCCAACACGGCCGACGAGCCCGAGAGCACGTTCGAGCTGTACGGCGACGACGCCCGCAAGCCCGGCACGTACGCTGCGAACTGTTTGCTCGCGCGGCGGCTTGTCGAGCGGGGCGTACGGTTCGTGCAGCTTTACCACCGCGACTGGGATCACCACAGCAATCTGCCGGGCCGAATTCGAACCAAGTGCCAGGAAACCGATCGGGCGACGGCGGCGCTGGTGGCCGATCTCAAGCAGCGCGGCCTCTTGGACGACACGCTGGTCGTGTGGGCGGGCGAGTTCGGTCGCACCGTGTACTGCCAGGGGGAGCTGACCAAGGACAACTACGGCCGCGATCATCACCCCCGTTGTTTCACCATTTGGATGGCGGGGGGCGGAGTGCGGGGCGGCATGACGCTGGGGGCCACCGACGAATTCTCGTACAACATCGTCGAGCGGCCCGTGCACGTGCACGATTTGCAGGCCACGATTCTGCACTGCCTGGGCATCGACCACACGCGTCTCACGTACCGCAGCGAAGGCCGCGACCACCGCCTGACCGACATCGCGGGCGAGGTGGTTTCAGAAATCCTCACATAAGCCTTAACTCGTGCCGAGGCTCCGCCTCGGCACTCACTGTCTGCCCGGCTCTGCCGGTACTGGTCGAGTCAAAGTTGGCACGTGCTGCAATTCCAGGCGGAGCCTGGGAACCAGTAGAGTCATACGCGTCGTGCATGGAACGCCATTCTTCGCGGCAGCATGGGGAAGCGGCCGTAGGAATTCATGGCTGATGCCTGGAAATCGGCGCGCTCCAGCAGATCCAACACCTGCTCCTTCTTGTACACGCGCACTACGTGCCGCTCGTGGCTGCGGCGGTAGGTGCGGCCGACGCGGCGGAAGGTCGTGATCTCGCGCGTGAGCAACTCGCGCTTGCGGTCATCGGACGATTCGAACATCGCGGCCCAATCGTCGCCCGCGCGCCAGTTGCGCATTACCATCGAATCATCCGAGTGGATCATCAGGTCGAACAGCAAAAGTCCGCCGGGGCGCAGCGCTTGGGCAATGCGGCCGAGCAACGCGGACAGCAACGGTTGATCCTTGCGGCTCGGCACACGACCATCCTTCGACACGGGCAAGTAGCAGAGCACCTCGCCGATGGCCGTCACGGCATCGCACGGCGGCAAATCGAATTCAAATGCCGACGCGCGGTGCAGTTTGGCCTGGGGTGCATTGCGGCGCGCCAAGCGAAGCATGGCCGAGGATCCATCCACGCCAATCGCGCGGTAACCGGCGTCGATCAGCGTTTGCAGCCATACACCGCTTCCGCAGCCGAGATCGACAACCAACCCCTCGTTGATTCCCGCCTCACGCAGCATCGCGATCAGTCCCGGCGCCGCGCCGCGTACAAATCCCGTAAAACCAACGTGGTGCACGTAAGCCAGATCGTCGCCGTAAAACGCCATGCGCAGTCTCCCAAGCGAAATGATGCCGCAGTTTAACGTCGCCAATGAAATGCGCCACGTCGGCAGTGCGTTGTCGGGGTCAGATTTGACACGACCTCCTGCGGCGGAACAGAATCGCCCATGATGTTGCAGAAATACGTCAGGCACGGCCTGACTTACCGATGGGAAAACCGACATGTTGCGCTTTACCGTGCTGGTGCTTTCCGGGCTTCTCCTCGTAGCCACTGCTCCACCTCGGCCAGTTG